>JACQWT010000098.1 GCA_016209145.1 Deltaproteobacteria bacterium
CGGGGCCCAAGGGCGACACCGGCGCCGCCGGACCGCAGGGACCGCAGGGGCTGACCGGACCGCAAGGGCCGGTCGGGGCGAAGGGCGACACCGGGGCGACCGGACCGCAAGGCCCGCAGGGCGCGCAGGGAGCTGCCGGGCCGAAGGGCGACACCGGGCCGGCCGGGCCGCAGGGCCCGCAGGGGCCGCAGGGGCCGAAGGGCGACACGGGCGCGTCGCCCTTCCAGTTGAGCGGCAACGACGCGTACTACACGGCGGGCAACGTGGGCATCGGCACGGCGTCGCCCAAGTACCCGCTCGACGTGGCGGGCGACGCGCGCGTCAGCGGCGTCCTGCGCGGGGGCATGGACGTGTGGACCACGGGCAGCATGGATCCCAGCAACCCGACGACCAACTACGCCGCCGTGATGTCGCAAGCCTTCACCACCGCCAAGGCTGCCAACGTCATGGCGTGCTACAGCCTCACGTGCAGCTTCCCCGGGTCCCGCATCTGGATCGGCATCCATCTCGACGGCGGCGGGCAGAACGAGGGCGGCTGGCACGAGAACGACTTCAACATCGGGGCATACAGCGTCAACTCGTGCGCCACGTGGAAAGGCGTCGCGGCGGGCAATCACACGGTTGATCTCAAGGCCAACCACCAGAGCCAGACCGTGAACTGCTGGCGCGGCCAGCTCGACGTGAGCGCGTTCTACTTGCAGTAGGCGGCGGGTCGGGGCTCGCTCGGCGCCCGTGGGCTCGGTCGGGGCGAGTGGATTCGAACCACCGACTTCCTGCTCCCGAAGCAGGCGCGCTAACCAGACTGCGCTACGCCCCGTGCTGGCGGACCGCTCGTTCCGCCACAACCTGTCACCCTGAACGGCGCCCGCCCGCCTGTCAAGCTTCCTGTGCGCGCCCGCGCTTTACACGCGCCCGCCCGCAAGGCACCCTACGGGCCATGGGCATCTTCGACCGGATGGGAAGGGTCATCTCCAGCAACATCAACGCCTTGCTCGACAAGGCCGAGGATCCGAAAAAGGCGCTCGAACTGACGCTGGCCGAGATGCGCGAGCAGCTCCGCCAGGCCAAGGGCGAGGTCGTCGACGGCATCGCGGCCGAGAAGGTGTTGCACAAGAAGGTCGACGAGCTCGACGCCGAGGTCGAGAAGTGGGAGCGGCGCGCCGAGCTGGCGCTCAAGAGCGAGGACGAGTCACTGGCGCGCGAGGCGCTCAAGCAGAAGAGCCGGCTCGTGGGCGAGCGCGACCGCGCGGAGGCGCTGCGCGCGGAGCAGCGGGGCGCCGTCCTGAACATGAAGCGCGAGATGGAGCGCATGGAGGCCAAGTGCAAGGAGCTGGAGGCGCGCAAGAGCACGATCGCGCAGGAAATGGCGCAGGCGCGCAAGGGCGGCGGCCCCGAGGCTCTGGGCACATCCTCCGGCCCCGGCGGCGGCGCCTTCGCCGAGTTCCGGCGCATGGAGGCCGCGATCGAGGGCAAGGTCGCGGAGGCCGCGGCGGGCCGCGAGGTCGAGGAAGCCTTGCACGAGGGACTGTCCGAGGCCGAGCTCGAAGCCAAGTTCCGCTCGCTGGAGGGGGGTGCCGGAACGGGGCGCGCCGGCGCGGCCGCGGGCGAGGGCGGCGATCCCGCGCTCGACCAGGAGATCGCGCGCCTCAAGAAGAAGCTGCGCATCGGCGAGGGCTAGCCCTGGCCCCTCGCCGCCCTACTTTGCCGGCCCCGGCGGCGGCAACCGCTCGCCCCAGCGCAGCGAGTCGCCGACCAGCGTGGAGATCCGCTTGGGGCGCAGCCCGTCGAGGCGCATGAGGTACAGCCCTGGGCCTTCGCCCGAGCGGCGCGTCGAGAAGAAGGCCACGAGCCTCCCGTCCGCGCTGCACGCCGGGTAGCCGTTTCGCCCCTGCCCCTGGGTCAGCCGCACCAGGCCACCACCGCTCGGATCGGAGGCCACGAGATCGGTGTCCTTGCCGACGCCCACCGCGTACACCACCCGCACGCCGTCCGGATGGCGGCAGAAAACCGGGGCCGAGGCGTGCAGCCCGGCCGGCGAGATCGGTTTTTCTCCGACGTGGATCCGCTGCCCCCACTTGGCCGCCCCCGAGAACCCGAGCCGGCCGTCGGGCAGGAACGCGGGATGCAGCGCCGTGCCCACGCCGCTCAGGCGCTGGAGCCGATCGAAGCCGCCGCCCCAGAAGATCCTGATGTTCGCGCCTTGGGCGACGCTCACGGCGACCTTGTCCCCCGCGCGCGAGAAAGCCAGGCCGTAGACCGAGCCGGGGATGTTCACCGCCACCGGCTCCGCTGACCCGCTCGCGAAGATCTTGAATTCGTCGTGGTTGACGCTGGCGGCGTAGTACAGCTTGCCGCCGGGGCCGAAGGCCGGCGAGACGGCGAAGTGATCCTCCGTGGAGACGGCCCGGGGCTCGTGGCCGTCGGCGTCGATCACGTAGACACGCCGCGACCGGCCCGTGGCCACGATGAACGTCATCTGGCTGGCGAAGCCGCCCGAAGAGCCGGTCAGCGCGCCGATGAGCGCGTCGGAGATCCGGTGTGAGGCGGGCCGCACGTCGCCGGCGTCCACCTCGAGGCGCTGCTCGAAGACCGGCCGCCCGCCGCTCGTGACGAAGTAGGCAAGACTGGCAAGCTCGATCTTGCCGCTGTCGAGCTTGGTGCCGGCAACCTTCACGACCGCCTCGACGCCCTTGCGCGCCCATGCCTTGACGTCGACCGCTGCGCCCGACAGGTAGGACCCCTCCGGCGCTTCGCTGTCCGGCAGGACCTCGAACTCGCCGCACAGATCGAGGTCGCGCCACACCACGCTGCGCAGGGTCACGTCCTCGATGTTCGAGGCGAGCGAGGGCACGACGGCGATCTTCGGCAGCGGCCGCGTGGCGCCCGCGACGACGACGAGATTGCCGAGGATGTCGTTCGGGTTGGGAGGCTGCTCCTGTGCGCCCTGCGCCCAGGCCGCCCGCAGCACCGGATCGGCCAGCGCGGCGGCGCAGGCGAGCGCGCCGAGCCAGAGGGCGCGGTGGGCTAGTCGCATGTGCTCGCTCTACAGACGAACGTGAGGCTGATGGTATTCTGCACCGCGTCCGGGTAGTTCTCCGGCGGCGGGGGAAGCTGCTGGCCCTTCGCGCTCTCCAGCGCGGCGCGCGCGGCGGAGTCGAAGACGGAGTTGCCGCTCGGGCTGATGCTGTAGCCCACGACCATGCGGCTCCGGTCGATGCTCACGACGGCGCCAACCTTGTACTTCTGCAGCTCCTCCTGGCTCATGCCCGAGCCCGAGACGCGGAAGCGCGAGGAGAACCAGGCGATGAGCCGCGCGCGGTACAGGCTCACGGCACGAGCCTTGAGCGGATCGGTCTCGGTGCCCTCGGGCACGCCGTCCGGGTGGCCCTCGGTGTCCACGTTCGCCGGCGCGGCGTCGGGGTTGCCTACCATCTCCGTGTCGACCTGCTTGGCCAGCGCGGCGTCCGGGCCGGGCGGCTCCGCCCCGGCCTCCGCCAGCGCGAGCTCGCGCGGCGGGGCGGCGTCGGGCGCGTCCTCGGCCGTGGTCGAGGCAAACGCGCGGCGCTCGACGCGCTGCACCGGCTCCTGGCGCAGCCAGCGATCGGGCAGCTTGAACCGGACCTTCTTGCCCCCGAGCTTGAGCAGGGGCGAGTCGAGGTCGACCACCGGCCGGACCTGGATCGGCACGGCGATGCCAGGATCGATCTCGCGCGCGTCGGCCTGAGCGTCGAGCCGCGCGGCCTGAAGCGCCAGCGCCGCGCCGGCCTGCACCGCCAGAGCGAGCCCGAGCGCGAGCAGGACCTCGCCCGGCCGGTGGTCGGTGCCGAGCACGCCGCCGCGGGCCGACAGCACCGCCCCGCCGCTCTGCGCCGCGCTCATCTCTCCTCGCTCTCCTGCCCCTTCTCCGAGCTGCCCTCCGCGATGATCTCCGGCTCCACCAGGAGGTTCAGCCCATCGACCCCGGCGGCGCGGGCCGCCGCCACCACGCGAGCCACCGCTCCGTAGCGCGCCGCCTTGTCGGCGCGAATGTACAGCTCCCGCTCCTTCTGGATGCGCTCGCTCGTGAGCAGCACCCGCTCCACGTCGGCCGTCACATCGCGCTCGCCGAGCAGGATCCGCTCCTCCTTGGTCACGGTGACGACCAGCTTGGTGTCGCGGATCGGCGTGCTGTGGGCGCGCACGCTGGGCAGCTCCACGCGCAGCCCGGTGGTGAGCAGCGGGGCGGTGACCATGAAGACCACTAGCAGCACGAGCATCACGTCGACGAGCGGCGTGACGTTGATGTCGTTGAACGTGCGGCCGCGGCCTCTTGTGGCGGCGGACATGCCCATGGCGGCTACCCTCCCGGGAGAGGCGGCGGCCTGTCCGATCGCTGTGCCGATTCAGGCAGCGGCGGCGGCCCGGCCGGCCCGGCCGGACGGACGGACGGCGCGGACGGCGCGGCGGTGGCGGTGGCGAGCGCGACCCAGCCCTCGGCCGAGGCTTCCACCGCCGCGAGCAGATCCTCCTGCCGCCGGGCGATGGCGTTGTAGAAGATGACCGCGGGGATGGCCGCGAACAGGCCGATGGCCGTGGCGATCAGGGCCTCGCCAATGGCCGGGGCCACCACCGGCAGCGAAGCGCTCTTCTCCCGCCCGATGCGCAGGAATGCGTCCATGATCCCGTACACGGTCCCGAACAGGCCAACGAAGGGCGAAGCCGAGCCGATCGAGCCGAGCGTCGGCATCAGCGCCGCCAGCCGCTTCTGCTCCTCGACCACGGCGCGCCTGGCCGTCGCCCCGAGGATCCTGGGCTGCGCCGCGCTCCGGCGCAGCTCGCGCACCACGCGCGCGCCCGGTGCGTCGGGGTGGCGATCGACCAGGGCAAACATCTCCTCGGCTTCGAGCGCACGCAAGGCGACGAGCTCGAAGCGCCGCTCGGCCTCGGAAAGGCGCCGTACTTGCAGCAGCTTGAGGGCCGCGATGAGCCAGACCAGCACAGAGGCCGCGACGAGCAGCCAGACCACTACGAAGACAGGCCCCGAGGCGTGGAGGATGAGAGAAACCGGATCGAGCGCGACCGCCTGTGGCGCCGGGGCCTCCGGCGCGGCCGAGCCGAGCAGGGCAGCTACCATCACTCAGCCAGGAAGATCTCGACCTTGCGGTCGCGGGCCCAGCCCTCGGTCTCGGTGCCCGCGGCCTCTGCCTCGCCGCGGGACGAAGTCGCCATGCGGCTCTGGGGCAAGCCCTTGCGCGCCAGGTACTTGCCCACGGCGCCGGCGCGCCTCTGGCCCAGGGCGAGGTTGTACTCCGTCTCGCCGCGCTGGTCCGCGTGGCCTACGAGCCGCATGCCCTTGTCCTTGAACGCGCCCGTCGTGAAGCACTCGGCGATGGCGTCCAGGATCTGCTGGGCGTCGGCCTTGACCGCGGCCGAGTCGAAGTCGAAGTGCGAGGTCGGCAGCTTGCACGCGTCCACGATGCGCTGGTCGACCTCCACTGTGCCCTTGGTGTCCTCCGCGTCCTCCTTGGACTCCTCTTTCGGGGCCGCCACCTTGCTGGTCGGCGCGGGCGGCGGCTTGGGCGGCTCGGGCGGGGGTGTGGGGCCAGAGCCACAGGCCCCGACCAGCACGGCGCCCGCCAGGATCCAGGAAAACGTTGCCGGGTAGCTCATCCTTCCTCCACAAGCGGCACTTCGTGCCGGATTTCCGTCCGGCACCGGTTAGCACGGTGCGGTGCGCCAGACATCTACTTTCAGCGAACAAAGCAGCCCCCGCGCTGCTTCCAGGCCGGCCGCCGCCTCACCCCGCCCGCTCGCGCAGGCGCTGCCAGACGCGCTCGATCTCGGCGCGCACCTGGCCGAGCGCGATCTTGCTCTTGGCAAAGCGGCGCTGGCCGGCGAAGTAGCGCGCCAGGGCCTCGTCGCTCATCTCGGGCTCGACGTTGACGACCACGCGGTGGCCGTCGAAGATCTCGTAGACCGGGTACAGGCCCGAGCGCACGGCCAGGCGCAGCAGCTCTATCCCCTGGGCCGGCTCGCTCTTCCAGCCCGTCGGGCAGGGCGAGAGCACGTGCAGGAAGCGGAAGCCGGCGAGCTCCAGCGCGTGGCGCATCTTGCGCAGCGCGTCCTCGGGGTGAGCCAGCGAGACGGTGGCCGTGTACGGGACGGCGTGCGCGGCCATGATGCCCACGATGTCCTTCTTGGGCTCCTCTTTGCCCCCGGACGTGGTCGTCGTCACCGCCCCGAGCGGCGTGGCCGAGGAGCGCTGGCCGCCGGTGTTGCCGTAGATCTCGTTGTCATAGCAGACGTAGAAGAGGTCCTCGTTGCGCTCGGCCGCGGCCGACAGCGCCGCCATGCCGATGTCCGCCGTGCCGCCGTCGCCGGCGATGCAGATGACCCGCGTCTTCTCGCCGTTCAGGCGCGCCACGTGCGCCAGGCCCGTGGCCACCGCCGCGGTGGACGCGAAGGCGCACGCGATGACCGGCGCGCTGTAGCCCGAGAAGGGGAAGGGACCGGCCGCGACGACGGCGCAGCAGGCCGGGATGACGAGCTGCACCGGGGTGTGGGCCACGGCGCGGCTGAGCATCTGGAGCATCACGGAAAGGCCGCAGCCGCCACAGTTGGTGTTGCCCGGCCGCAAGAGCGGCTCGGGCCGATCGCGCTCGGTCTGCGCCATGCCGCCCAGCATGGGTTCGCTCATGCGCCCACCTCCACCAGTGCTGGCTCGCCTGCCCGCTCGCGGCTCGCCAGATCGTCGAGGATCCGGCCGAGGTGCTGCGGCCGGATGTCGCCGCCGCCGAGGCCCACCACGTAGCCCTGCACCAGGCGATCCGCGCCCAGGCCCCCGCGCAGCTCGCCCCACAGCACGCCTCCCAGGCCGGGCGAAATGTCGCGGTCGATGACCGCCACCCGCCGCGCCGGGCCGAGCAGCGCCGCCAGGGGCCCGAGCGGCAGCGGCCGGAACATGCGCACGCGCACCGAGCCCGCGCGCACGCCGCGCGCGCGCGCCTCGTCCACGGCCTGGCGCGCCGTCGCGGCCGTGGTGCCCATGGAGACCAGCACCAGCTCGGCGTCGTCGAGGCGATAGGCGACGAGCGCGTCGTCGGGGCGCCGGCCGAAGCGCGTCGCGAAAGCCTGCTGCACCTCGGCGTAGACCGCGGGCACGCGCGCCATCGCCTCCACGAGCTGGCGGCGGTGCACCTCGACCTCGTGCGGGCAGTCCAGGCCGCCCACCACGCGGGGTCGGTCGGTGAGCCGGTGCGGAAGCTGGAGCAGCGGCAGGAACGCGTCCACCGCTTCCTGCTCGGGCAGATCGATGAGCATCATGGTGTGCGAGAGCACGAACGCGTCGAGGCAAACCAGCACCGGGAGAAGAACGCGGTGATCCTCTGCCAGGCGGAAGGCCAGGAGCACGGTGTCGAAGACCTCCTGGTTGTCCTCGCAGTAGAACTGGATCCAGCCCGTGTCCCGCAGCATGAGCGTGTCGCCGTGGTCGGCCCAGATGTTCCAGGGCGGGCCGAGCGTGCGGTTGACGGCCATCATCACCACGGGCAGCCGCGAGAACGCGGCGACGTAGACGTTCTCGATCATGTAGGCGAGACCGTTGGCCGACGAGGCGGTGAAAGTGCGGGCGCCGCCCCACGCGAAGCCGGTGCACACGGCCATGGCGCTGTGCTCGCTCTCCACGCGCACGACGTGCCCCTTCTCGATGGGGAGCTGGCACAGTAGCTCGATGCTCTCGCTCTGCGGCGTGATCGGGTAGATCCCCGAGCCGAAGCCGCGCGCCGCGCGGTTGGCGCGGCCGGCCAGCACGGCCGCCATGGCCGCGGCATGGTTGGCGGTGAGAAGCTCCCGGCTCATTTCGCCTCCGCGACCATTTCGAGGGCCGAGCGCGGGCATTCGGCCACGCACAGGCCGCAGCCCTTGCAGTAGTCGTAATTGACGGCGTAGCCCCCGCCCGCGACGCGCCCGATCAGCGCCTCCGGGCAGTAGACCAGGCAGGTGTCGCAGCTCGTGCAGTGGCCGCAGGCGAAGCAGCGCCGGGCCTCGCCGGCGTCGTCCAGGCCGGCAACCACCTCGGCGAAGTGCCCGCGCCGCTCGGCCGCCGGCTCGTGGCGCTGGCGCGCCGGCGCGACGTGGGCAAACCGCTCGGCGCGGATCGCCTCGGGCGGCAAGGGCTGAGCCTCGGGACGCAAGGCGGCCTGCTCCCCCAGAGCCAAGAGCAGGCTGCGGGCGGCGCGCCGGCCGTCGCCGATGGCGTGCGTGACCGTGCCCGCGGCCGTGCCGAGGTCGCCCGCGGCGAAAACCGCGAGCGGCTTGCCCGCCGCCACAATCCGGCCCGCCTCGATCGACCAGCCCGCCGGCAGCACTGCGGCGTCGGCGCTCTGGCCGAGCGCGAGCAGCACCGCGTTGCAGCGCAGAGAGCTCGTGCGCTCCGTGACCACGGGCCGGCGCCGGCCGCTCTCGTCGGGAGCTCCCATCTCGACCTCGGCGAGCTCGACGGCCTCGACGCTGGCGCCGCCACGGAAAGCGAGCGGCGCCCGTTGGTACAGCAACTCGACACCCTCGGCCGCCGCCTCGTCGATCTCCTCGGCAATGGCCGGCATCTCCTGGCGCGTGCGCCGATAGGCCACCGTGACCTTCTCGGCCCCGAGCCGCAGGGCCGTGCGCGCGCAGTCCATGGCGGTGTTGCCACCGCCGAGCACGACCACGTGTCCGCCGAGCTTGGCCCCGCCTTCCAGATTGACCCGATGCAGGAAGCGGATCCCCTGCTCTACGCCGGCAAGCGCGGCGCCGGGCGCGTCGAGTCCCGACAGCCGTTGCAGGCCGGTGGCGAGGACGACCCCGTCGTACTGCTCGGCCAGCTCCGCGAGCCGCGCGGCCTGCACCGGCGCGCCCGTGCGCGCTTCGACGCCGAGGTCGAGGATCCGCGCGATCTCCCTTCGTACGACCTCGGGCGGCAGGCGGAACGCCGGGATGCCGGTACGCAGCACGCCGCCCAGCTCGCGCTCGGCCTCGAAGATCACGGCGCGGTGGCCGGCCGCAGCCAGGGCGTACGCCGCCGCCAGGCCGGCCGGCCCGCCGCCCACGACGGCCACGCGGCGCACCTGGCTCGGCGTGGCGACTGCTGGTCGGGGCAGGCCCGCGCGATCGGCCACGTAGCGCTCCAGCGCCCGGATGCTCACGGCGCCGTCGTATCCGGCGCGGTTGCACCGCTGCATGCAGAAGGCGGGGCAGACGCGGCCGCAGACGCCGGGCAGCGGCGTCGTGCGCGCCAGGATCGCCGCCGCCCTCGGCTCGTCGCCGCGCGCCAGGGCCTGGACGAAGCCCACCACGTCGTTGCCGGCCGGGCAGGCGGCGTTGCAAGGCGCCAGGCCCGCGACGTAGCGCGGCATGAGCGTGCGCCACGAGCCCGTCTTCAGGCCCGGGGGCGGACCCTCGACGTGGTCCACCAGATCGATCACGGCCGCCGTCGCGCCCGCCGCCCCGGCCGCCCACGGCCCGTCGGCGAGGCGCTCGCCCAGGAACGCCACGGCGCCGGCATCGGGCTCGCGCACGCGCACCGCGGCGTGGGCCTCACGCGCGGCCACGATGTCGCTTCCGACGTGCAGCGCTCCGTAGGCCGCCGCGAGCTCGTCCAGGGGCAGATCGAGCAGGCGCGCGAACGCGCCGGCAATGGTAGTGTTGACGATCACGACCGAGCGCGAGCCGATGTGATGTCGCCGTGCGATCGCGGTGGCATCGACCGTGGCGATGCGAAAAGCGCCGAAGCGCTCGGCGTATGCCTCGGGCGGCTCGGGCGAGTTGACGAGCAGCGTGCCGCCCCGGGCAAGACCGGCCACGATCTGTGCGCCGAGCAACGTGGGATCGAGCACCACCAGATGGTCCGGCGCGTAGACCTTGTTGCGGCTGGTGATCGGCCCGTCGCCCACGCGGGCGTAGGCCCGCACCGGCGCGCCGCTGCGCTCGCCCGCGTAGTCACCGAATGCCTGCACGCTCTTGCCGAGCCGGGCGTAGGCGGCGGCGAGGATCTTGGCGCAGGTCACGCCGCCCTGGCCCCCGCGGCCGTGTAGGCGGATCTCCACGAGCTCTCCTTCGGCGCCCCGGCCGGGCCGGGGCGAGGGGATCGGGAACCTAGCGCTCCGACTGGGGCGGCGCAACTGGCCACAGGATGGGGGGTGCCTAGGAGCGTGTCGGGCGAAACCCGCCAGGGCTCGGGTGTGGCTGTGACAGCAGGTGGCCGACGGTGCGCAAGGCGTTGCGGCTAGCCGCGGCCCGGTCGTCAGTCGGTCGGGGTCGCTGAACGGTGCCGGCGGAGAGGAAGTTGCGGCGCCATTCTGGCCGTCGCAGCCTCCTAG
>JACQWT010000099.1 GCA_016209145.1 Deltaproteobacteria bacterium
TATGCCGTGCGCGGTCGTAGTATGCGGTTCCGGCAAGGACCTGCCGGTCAGGGCGAACGGGGTTGGGGCCCCGTTCGCGGGGTCTGGGGCGAAGCCCCAGCGTGGAATTCTCGCCGCGGACGGCTCGCCAGTGTCCACACTGCGCGACGGCCGCGGGGCGTTGCCGGTCGCGTCTGCCCGCTCCGTTCGCGCGGGCGTGTCGGTTTCACCCTTGCGCCGCAGGCGCGGCCCGCGCGTAGTATGGGCGGAGGTCAAGTCATGACGAGCGACAGCTTCGACCGGGAACAATGCCGGCGGCGCATCCTGGCGCGCCGGGCGCGCTTCGTGGCCGCGGCCCTGGCCGGGGCCGGGCTGGGGGCCGCGGTGCAGAGCTGCGCCGCGGCGCAGCCGGAGACCTGTCTGACCCCGGAGCGGTGGCCTACCACGGGCACGACGTCCGCCGCCGAGGAGGCGCCGCTCACCGGGCCGGACGCCGGCGCGCTCGACGGCGGCCCGGGCGCGGCGGCCGCGCGTGTCGAACCGGACGCCGGCGCGGCCGTGCCGCCCGAGCCCATGGTGTGCCTGGAAATGGTGCGCCCCGACTCGCCGCGCCCCTGCCTCAGCCCGCCTCCGCCTCGGCCGTGCCTACGATGAGCGCGGCGGGCGCCGATCGGCCGCGGGTCCTGCTCCTGTGGCCGGGCGGGCTGTTCGCGGGAGGCGCCAACTTCGGCGTGCCGCAGCTCTTGAGCATCGCCGGAGCGCTGCAACGCCAGACCGATGCCGTGGTCGAGATAGTCGATCTCGATCTGGAGCGAGCTCTCGGCCCCGTCGATCTCGGTCGCATCGCCGCCCGCGGGTACGACCTGGTCGGGCTGAGCTGCTACTCCTCGTATGACTACCTCAAGGTCATGGCCATCGGGACGGAGCTGCGTCGCCTGCTCCCGCGCGCGTGGCTCGTGACCGGCGGCTACCACCCGAGCGCGCGTCCCGGCGACTTCACCGGCTCGGGCTCGCCCTTCGACTTCGTCGTGGTGGGCGATGGCGAGCGGCCCATGGTCGGGCTCGTCCGTGTGCTGCAAGCCGGCATGCGTCCGGCGGCGCCGGAGCTTGGGCCGGAGCCGCTCGAAGATCTCGGTTCCGTCGGCTCCTACGACTGGTCGCTGCTGGAACGCTACCGTCCGGTCGCCCGGCGCGTGGCCTCGCAGGCGGAGATCTACCTCTCGCGCGGCTGCCCCTATGACTGCGCCTTCTGCATGGAGCGCGCCAAGCGTGAGACCTCCTGGCGGGCCCTCGAGCCGGAGCAGGCGGTCGAGGAGATCCAGCGGCTCGACCGCTTCCTCTTTTCGGTCTGGCGAGAAGCTGGCGCCGGGCCTTCCTCGAGGCGCTGGTGCGCCGGCCGGTGCGCGCGCGCAAGCTGTGGCTGCTGGCGCGCGTGGATCTCCTGGAGCGCGAGGATCTGGTGCTCATGGCTCGCGCCAATGTGGCTCCCGGCTTCGGCCTGGAGTCCGGAAGTCCGGAGCAGCTTCGCCGCATCCGCAAGACGGGCAAGCTCCAGGGCTACCTCGACCAGATGCGCACCATCGCCGGATGGGCGCGCGAGCTGGGCGTGCCTTTCGGCGCCAACGTCATCGTAGGCCACCCGGGCGAAACCGAGCAGTCGCTGCGCGCGAGCGCCCGCTACCTGGAAGACCTGTTTCTCGGCGAGGGCGGCGCCACCACGGGCTTCCTTTCCGTGGATCCGTTTCGCCTCTACCCCGGCTCGCAGATCGACCGCGAGCTCGAAGTCTGGAGGCAGGAGACGGGCATGCGCACGCACCGCTACCCGTGGTGGCACGACGGCGACCAGGATTTCCTGGCGGAATGGATCGATCCGTCGGCCGGGCTCGACTTCCGCGCGGCGCTCCAGCTTCGGCGCGAGCTGTTCGATCCCATCGTGCAGGCCATTCCCTGCCGCTTCGCGTACACGGGGCCGGCGCGCGACTACTTCGTGCGTGCCATCGACGAGCAGGTCGCGCTCACCAAGCCGCGCCGCTACCTGCGCCAGCTCGGCCTGTGGCACCTGTGGCACGATCTCGCCGGGGAGCCTCAGGGGACCACGGCGAGCGCGCGACTCGCGGCGGACGACGAGCTTGGCTTCATCGCCGGCGCGGCGCGGCGCGCGACCGTGGACCAGGCCGGTTTCACGGCCTGTGCGCCGCTGCGCCGCGCCATGGAGCGCGTGCCGCGCGAGCGCTTCGTGCCGCTCGAGCACGTGGGCGAGTCGGCCGACGACTGCGCCCTGCCGCTGTGCGCCGACGGCTGCTCCACGGTCTCGGCGCTGCACGCCTACGCCGTGGCCTACGAAGCGCTCGCGCTCGGCCCCGGCGACGCGCTCGTGGATCTCGGCGGCGGTACGGGCTACGGCGCGGCGCTGGCGGCAGAGCTCGTGGGGCCCGCCGGCCGCGTGCTGTGCATCGAGATCGAGCCCGAGCTGGCCGCGAAGGCGCGTGAGATCCTGGCCGGCTACCCGCAAGTGCAGGTGGTGGCGGCCGACGCCCACGAGACCGAGCGCTGGCGCGGCGCGAGCAAGATCTACGCGGGCTTCGCGGTTCGCGGCAACGCGGCGGCCGGCGATCCCGCGGCCGGCCCGCTCGCGGCGTGGCTCGAAGCGCTGGCGCCGGGCGGTCGTCTCGTCGTGCCGGTGGCCGGGGCGGGGGGCCAGGAGCTCACCCTGTTCGAGAAGTCCGAGGGCGGGATCTGCACCCGCGCGCTGGGCCCGGTTGTCTACGTCGGCGATCGCACGGACGCGGCGGCCCTGAGCGTGCGCATCAGCGCGATCGCCCACGGCGGCGAGGGCGTGGGCACGCTCGCGACGGGCAAGAAGATCTTCGTGCCCCTGACGGCCCCGGGCGATCTGGCTGCGGTCGAGATCGTGGCCGATGCGCGGCAGCACGCCCGGGGCCGCATGACGCGCCTGCTCGTGCCCGGCCCGGGTCGCGTCGCGCTGCGCTGCCGCCACGCGGGCCGCTGCGGCGGCTGCCAGCTCCAGCACCTCGCGGCGCCGGACCAGCTTGCGGCCAAGGAGGCCACCTTCTACTCGGCCCTGGAGCGCCTGGGCGGCCTGCCGCGTGGCGACATCCCCGACGCCCGCCCCATCGTGCCGTCCCCGGCAGCGTTCGGCTACCGCTCTCGCTGCCGGCTGCGGGTGGCCGGGAAGGCGGTGGGCTTCTGCGGCTGGCGCACGAGCGCGGTCGTGGATCTCGCACAGTGCCCCGTCCTTGCGCCGGCGTTGGAGCAGGTCGCGCGCGACGCCGCCGCCCGGCTGCGCGAGCGGCCCTTGCCCGGCTTGCACGACCTGCACTTGTGCGTGGGCGATGGCGAAGCCGCCGCGGCCGCGCTCGGCCTGGACCGACCGCCGGGCCGGCGGCTGCCCGCCGCGGCGCGCGAGCTGGCCGCGGCGCTGCCGGCTCTGCAGGGCCTGGTCGTGCTGTCGCCGCACGGTGCGCTCCTAGCGTCGGTTGGCGACTCGGTGCTTTGCGCCGCGGCGCCGCTCGCGCCGGGAGTGCGACTGCACCTCCGGCCCGATGTCTTCGCGCAGGCCAACCCCGGGGCCAACCTCGAGCTGGTACGGGCCGTCGTCGGCCTGCTCGATCCCGGCCCCGCCCACACCGTGCTGGATCTCTACGCCGGGTCGGGCAACTTCAGCTTCGCGCTGGCGGCCCGCGGCGGCGTCACCATTGCCGTCGAACAGTCGGCCGACGCGCTCGCGCTCGCCCGCCGCTCGGCGCAAGGGGCCGCCACGGCGCCGCGGCCGCGCTTCGTCCAGGACGACGCGCTCGCGGCCTGCCGGCGCCTCGCCGAGGGAGGAGAGCAGGTCGATCTCGTGCTGCTCGATCCGCCGCGCGCCGGCGCCAAGGAGCTGCCTGCGGCGCTGGCGCGCCTCGGACCGCGCCGGATCGCGTGCGTGAGCTGCGACCCGGCCACCCTGGCGCGCGACGTGCGGGCGCTGCGCGGCCACGGCTACGGCGCCGCTGCGGCCCTCGCCGTGGACATGTTCCCGCAGACCTACCACGTCGAGGGGGTGGTGCTGCTGGAGCGGGCTTAGACCGATCGCACAGGGTCCCAGCCAAGTAGGAAAGGGCTGCGGGCGGCGGGCTGCGACCTCACTAGTATGCTGGCAGCACCCGGTGCAACCGCCTGGCGAGGCGAGCTGCGTGCTGCATGCCGCCGCCCCCGCCGGCCGCTTCGTGCTGTCTAAGCCGCAGTCCCCTACCGGCCGCGCTAGCTGGGCGCGCGCGGTTCCGGTATCCTGACTCTGGAGGCAGCCATGACAAGATGCGCGTATGTTGCGGCTACCCTGCCGCCCCTTTGCCTGGCGCTCGCCTTCTGCAGCGCCGCGGCCGACTCGAATCGCGGCGCGGCCGGAAGCGGGCCCGCTTCCAGCGGCGGCGGCTTCACGCCGCTCGACGGCGGCAGCGCGGGCGCCGGGGGGGCGGACTTCGACGCCCACGTGCCCGAGGGCGGCAACATGTGCCCGGGCAACGTGCAGTCCTTCATCTGGATCTCCAACACCGGCGAGGGCACGCTCTCCAAGGTCTGCACGGTCAACGCCCAGGAGGTGGCCCGCTACTTCACCAGCCCGCAGCAGGCCGACGGCGATCCCTCACGCACCTCGGTCAACCTGCACGGCGACATGGTGGTCACGAACCGCAGCCCGAAGACCGGCACCTCTTCGGTGACCAAGTTCGCCGGCGACATCAAGGACTGCGTGGACCGCAACGACAACGGCGTGATCGACACCTCGTTCGGCCCGGCCGAGGTCAAGCCGTGGGGCGAGGACGAGTGCATGCTGTGGAACACCCCGCTCGGCGGCGGCGACATCGGCGCCCGCGCCACGGCCTGGGACGGCAAGGAGGATCCGGAGACGGGCCTGGGCGGCCACGTCTACATCGGCGCGATGATGAACCGCACCGTCTACCAGCTCGACGGCGACAGCGGGCAGATCCTCGGCCAGGCCGTGACTGCGCTGGGGCACTACGGTGGCGCCATCGACAACAAGGGCAACTTCTGGACGGTCGATATGAACTGCACCGTCGGCCTGTGCCAGATCGAGCGCATCAGCGTCGACGACCTCAACAAGCACGAGACGCACGCCGTGCACTGCGGCTACGGCATCTCGGTCGACGCCAAGGGCCGGATCTGGAACGCTGGCATGAACGCCTTCGCCGGGGGCGGCTGCGTGTCGCGCTTCGATCCCGCCACGGCGGAGAACGTGTGGGCCGACACCGGGGCGATGGACTTCGACCGCGGAGTTGCCGTCGGCATCGCCCTGAGCGCCGGGTCGGTCTGGGCCGCCAGCACCAACGGCGATCTGATCCAGGTCGACATGGAGACGGTCAAGGTGGTCAAGCGGCAGCACATCGGCGCCGAGGCCATGGTCGGCGTGGCCGTGGACTACCAGGGCTTCGTGTGGACCGTGTCGCAGGGTGGCAACGCCGCCCACAAGGTCCATCCCGTGAGCTGGGAGATCACCACGGTTCCCATCGGCAAGGAGCCCTATACGTATAGCGACATGACGGGCATGCAGCTCTGGGGCGTGATCAACCCGCCGAACTAGCCTGGATTTCCCGGTCAATGCGGGATCTGCCCGCAGCCCACTCCCTTGTAGAGCGCCGCGTTGTTGTTCTCGTGGCACTCCTTGGTCAGGCTGTCGGGATCGACCTTGACGAACACGTCGATGACCTTGCCCCCGAGATCGGCCTGACAGCTTACCACCATGCACTCGCCCACCTGCAGGGCCACGGGAATGACCGCGCTGCACAGCTCCGGGCCGTCGGGGGCGTTCTCGTAGAAGGCCACCTCAGTGCCGCCGACCATGGGCAAGGTGCCGCGGTTGCACACGCGCGCCTCGATCGTGGCCATCGTGCCCGCGCACTGCACCGCGCCCACGTCGCCACCCGCGGTCAAGTCCGGCTCGCCCAGGGCGTCGAGATCGCCCTGCACGTTCTGGCGGAAGTTATTGAGCGCCGGATCCTTCCAGTTGAGCTTGACGGCCGAGCTCTTCGGAAGCTGCCCGAGGTCCCCGACGTGGGTGACGGAGTAGGCGTGCTGGTTCCAGACCGGCCTCGAAGCGGCCCAGCGATCGAGCTCGTCGCGCAGCACCACGATGCCGTGGTTGGTCTCGAACTTCGTGCCGGGCAGCAGCGGATCGGTGCCGGGGCAGCCGAGGGTGCCGGCGTAGTCGTTGACGGCAGACAGGATCTCGGTGCGATAGTCGCCATCGACATCGGCAATGACCGGGTTCTCGTACGTGGTGCCCGAGGAGCGCGCGGCGCTGTAGAGCACCGTGCCGGTGGCGCCCTCGTAGACGCGCAGGAAGCACTCGTCGGCGTACACCGCCTCGGCCGAGCCGTTGGCGTCGAAATCGAACACGCTCGATCCGGTCACGTTCGAGCTCTGGTCCTTGGACGGCTGCGACCAGAGCACGCCGCCGGTCTTGGCCTGACCGCCGCAGGCGGCAGGGTTGCCGCCCTGCACGCAGTCGAGGTCAAAGACCACGTACTGGCTTCCCCCGGCCGAGGCGAGCTCGCGCCGGCCGTCGCCGTCGAAGTCGGCGATGGTGGGCGGGCCGCCGCTGCCCCCGCCGGGGATGGCGAACGGCCCGAACACCACCTGCCCGCCCAGGGTCTGGACGCGGCCGGTGCCGGACGTGATGACCGCGATCTCGACCGCGTCCACGCCCCCCAGTGAAGGCACGGGGAAGGAGCCCATCTCCGCGATCGCCACCTGGCCCGCGCTCTTGCCGGCCGGATCGAAGTACGGCTCGGCCTGCCAATCGCCGGCCTGCTTGTCCCAGTGGTAGATGCCATCGCCCAGCACGAGCTCCATCGCGCCGTCCTCGTCCACGTCGGCGACGACGGGCACGTAGCCCTTGTGGTAGCCCTGCCAGCCGAGCTTGGTCGAGCGGATGCAGCCCTTGGCGTTGTAGACGGTGGCGCCGTAGATCACCTCCGGCATGCCGTCGTCGTCGAGATCGTGCAGCGAAGGGCCGCTCCACTTGTCGCCGCCGCCCGTGTAGTCCGGGGTGGTGCCGTTGGGCGTGCAGGTGCCCGAGCGCCACATGCGCACGAGCTTGCCCTCTACCGGGTCGTAGCGGAAGGCGAGCACCCCGCCGCCGTGCGCCGCGGCCACGATCTCGGCGCGCTTGTCGCCGTCGATGTCACCTAGGGCGACCGAGGCCGGCGACATGGTCGCGTCCGCGGGATCGGTCACGGTGAACAGGTGCGTGCAGTCGACGCCGCGGATGACGCGCAGCACGCCGGGGTTGCCGTAGCTGCCCTGGGTGGGGAAGGTCGTGAAGACGATGGACGGATCGAGCGTCTTCGGGTTGTTGTCGAGGTCGAAGTCCACCACCATCGGCGTGCTCATCACGTGATAATGGTTCGGGAACGGGTCGCCGGGGGGCGGGCCGGTCCAGCGGCACTGCACCGCGGGCACGATGGCCTCGATGTCGATCTTGGTCTCGCAGCTCTCGTCGTGGTCGTGCTCCGGCGGCAGGCCGTAGGGTATGCACTGGCCGGCCTCGCAGTAGCTGTCGAACCAGCACTCGTCGTTGTTGCCGCACGGCGCCTGCTCGACTGCGCACGCCGTGCCCAAGGCGCAGAACTGCCCCTTCTCGCAGCACACCTCGGCGCACTGCGCGCCGGGGCAGCCTCCGCCCTGCGGCCCTCCGCCGAGCAGGTTGCCGCCGCTGCCCGTGTTGCCGCCGTGCCCGCCGCCCACGCCCCCGCCTGCCCCGGCCGCGCCGCCGCTCGACTGGCAGCCGGGGCAGTCGGTACTGGTGGACGAGAACCCGTCTTCGCCCGCACCGCAGGAGGCGGCGGCAGCGATGAGTGAGGCAACGAGCGTGGCGCAGAGGGCGGGCCGGTACATGCCCCCAAGGTATCCCGCCGTCCGGGCGGCGGCAACGCCCTGCCGGCCGCAGGGCCCCGGCATGGGCGATAACCGGTGAACTGCGAACAGGAGACAGAGAACCGGGAATTGGAAATGTGCCTGGGGCTAGCGGCGCGCTATGGCGGTGGTGGCCGATGCCGCCAGGATGGCGGCGAGCTCGCTGCCCTCACGCACGGCCTGATCGAGGTCCACACGCCACAGACCGGCGCGCCGAGCCAGGCGCATCCAGTACACGGATGCGCGAACCTCCTTGGCAGCCAGGAGTAGCTTGTGGACGAAATCCGCCCGGCTTTCCGCTCCCCGCGTCTCTTCGTAGCGAGCGCCTGAGAGCGGTGCCACAGCGCACGAGGAGCGCGGCGACGTGGTTGCCGGCGCGGCTCTTCTCCAGCTTGCCGGCAACCATGATGACGGCGGCACCAAAAGCGAGCAGGTCCGAGAGCGATGTCGTCGCCCGTCATTCTCCGTTCCCGGCTTGCGGTTCACTGTTCACAGTTCACCGGTTCCGACCGGGATCCATCGACCCGACGACGGCTCCAGGAGCCGTGTTTCGTACGCAAGGAGGCACAACCGAGCCCCCCGCCGCGCTACTCCCGCGGAATCAGTCGGTAAACGCCCATGCGGCGGCGGGGTCAGTACTCTCGGAACCACCAGCGGTGGTTCATGTTCTGGCCCGAGGAGTACTGCGCGCCGTTGCAGATGTAGAGGTACGTGTCGGTGTTGCTCTCGCTCATGTAGAAGTGATGCCAGGTCCCGTCGCTCTGCTTGCCCATGTTGATCCCGCAGCCCGCGCCCCCCATCGGGTTGTTCTGCAGAACATTGACGCAGTTGATGCCCCAGCCGCCCACGCCGCACTGGAGGTTGCCGGTCCAGGCCAGCGCATCGTCCTGCGCGCGGTAGGACTGGAACTGGGTCTGCGTAAGCGACGCCGCCACCGGGGCGTCGAAGCGCCAGAACGCGGTGTAGTTGCGCAGGATGACGTACTCGTAGTTGCCGTTCGAGTAGGCGCTGTTGTAGCCGTTCTGGTCGGCCATGACGTCGAAGTGCTGCGTCTGCCCGATGATCGCGCGGATCACCTCGTCGTCGAGCTTGTAGGAGTTGCCCTTCAAGTTGAGCGCGTCGGCCACGTTGCCCACCGCCCCGACGCTGCCGGCGACGTTGGTCTGATACCAGCTCTTGAGGCCCATGGTCCAGCCGCCCTTGTCGCGCGTCATCTGGCACTGCACCTCGACCTGCCCGAGCGGGCCGTTGCCGTCGGGGTCGATGGTGTACTTGCCGGTGGCGGCGTTCGGATCGGCGGCCTTGATGGCCTTGCAGCTCTTGAGGATGCAATTCTCGTCCACCGCGCCGTCGCAGTTGTCGTCGATCTTGTTGCCGCACGCCTCCTTCTGGTCCGGCAGCACCTCGCCGCTACAGGCCCCGTAGCCGGTGCCGTCCTGCTTGCAGGTCTTGGTGCCGGGCTTGCACTTGCCCTTGCCGAGGGTGTCGGCCGGCCCGCTGTAGCAGAGCTCGGCCACGTTCGGCGTGCACACCGTGCCGGTGCAGGCGCCAGCGACGCACGCCTGCTTGGGCTGGCAGGCGCTGTTGCAGCCGCCGCAGTGGGCCGGGTCGGTCTTGGTGTCGACGCAGGACGATCCGCACTTGGTCGTGCCACCCAGGCACACGACGCCGCAACTGCCCTGCGAGCAGATCTGGCCCTGGGCGCAGGCGTTGTTGCAGCCGCCGCAGTTGGCCGCGTCGTTCTGCATGTCCACGCACTTGCCGCCGCACTTGGAGGTGCCGCCCCCGCACACCAGCGAGCAGCCCCCGCCCGAGCAGATCTGGCCCTGGGCGCAGGCGTTGTTGCAGCCGCCGCAGTTGGCCGGGTCGTTCTGCGTGTCCACGCACTTGCCACCGCACACGGTCAGCGGCGCGCAGGACTGGGTGCAGCTTCCGGCGACGCAGTACTGGGCCGGGCCGCAGACCTTGCCGCAGACGCCGCAGTTCGCGCCGTCGTTGTTCGTGTCCACGCACTTGCCCGAGCAGATGACGAGCGGCGCACAGGACTGCGCGCAGCTTCCGGCGGCACAGTACTGGCCCGGCCCGCACACCTTGCCGCAGCCGCCGCAGTGCGCCGGATCTACGGCCGTGTCCACGCACTTGCCCGCGCACTTCGTGCTGCCGCCGCCGCAGTCCAGACCGCACTTCTCCGCCGAGCAAATCTCGCCCGCGCCGCAGGCCTTGCCGCAGCCGCCGCAGTGCGCCGGGTCGTTCTCGGTGTTGACGCACTTGGCGCCGCACTTGGTCGTGCCGCCGGCGCAGTCGAGTGCGCAGTCGCCGTCCGAGCAGACCTGGTCCGGGCCGCAGGCCACGCCGCAGGCCCCGCAGTTGAACGGATCAACCGTCGCGTCCACGCACTTGTTGCCGCACTGCACCGTGCCCCCCGCGCACTTCAGGCCACACTGGCCGGCCGAGCACACCTCGCCCGAGCCGCAGACGTTGCCGCAGCCGCCGCAGTTGCTCGGATCGGCGTCCGGGTACACGCACTTGCTGCCGCACTTGGTCGTGCCGCCCAGGCACTCGACCCCGCACACGCCGGCCGAGCACACCTGGCCCGCCGGACAGGCGCTGTCGCAGGTGCCGCAGTGGACCGGATCGAGCTTGGTGTCCACGCACAGGCCGCCGCACTTGGTCGTCCCGCCGGCGCAGGACAGGGCGCACTGCGCGCCGCTGCACACCGCCCCCACGCCGCAGGCGTTGCCGCAGCCGCCGCAGTTCTCCGGATCGACGCCGGTATCGACGCACTTGCCGCTGCACTTGGTCGTGCCGCCCAGGCAGTCGACGGCGCACTGACCGCCGGAGCAGATCTGGCCCGGGGGGCAGGCGTTGTCGCAGCCGCCGCAGTGGCCCGGATCGATCTGCGTCGCGACGCACTTGCCCGAGCACTCGCTCAGGCCGGCGGGGCAGCCGCCCGCGCCGCCCTGGCCCGTCGCCGTCGTCGGCCCGGTTACACCGCCGGCCTCGCTGCCGCCGCAGCCACCGGCGCCGCCCAGCGCACCAAGCAGCCATAGCCCTGCCGCCGCCATCCACGGTTCCCAACGAAGCGCCCAACTCATGTAACCCTCCGCCGTTTCCTGCGCCGATCCCACCGCCGCGACGCTCGGCACCAAAGTACGTATGCGAGGATAGGTCATGGTCGCCGACGTGGCAAGGCCGGCAGCCGGCTTGCAGGTGGACGCGGTTCGCAGCGCGTCGCGCGCCGGCAGCCAGCCGAGCGCGAGGGCCGGACCGAGATCGGCCGCTGTCTCCCGTGGGCGCTCCTGCTGGCGAGGGAGCCCGTTCCGGACCGGCCTGCGGTCGAGCGTGCCGGTGCCGATCCGTGACGTTGGGCCGCACCCGCAAGGTGCGCAGGGCGAGCAGGGCCAGCTCCAAGAGCAGCCACTGTGCGCCCGATCGCGTTCGCGGCGTCGCAGATGTTCACGATCTCGTCGGCCCGCAGCCGCTCGTCGCCGGGATCGGCCGCGAGCACGCCCCTGACAGATCTCTGCGCTCCAACGCCGGCGCTGCTTGTGCTCCCGGGGAGATGCCGCTCGACAATGGCGGCTGTCAGCCGGCCGGGGTGCCGCCGGACATGCCTTGCCCGCCGGGGGAAGCGCTTGTCGATGGCGGCAAGTGCCAGCCCGCCGGTGTGCCGGCTGAGGCGTGCGGCCAGGGCTTCGAGCCCGACGGCAACGGCGGATGCGAGCCCATCCTACCGGCCGAGCCATGCCCGAAGGGGCAGATGGCCGTCCCCGGGGAGACGGAGTGCCACGAGGTGGCGCCGTGCGGAGCTGGCAAGTGGGGCGACATCCCGGCCGACAACGCCACCCAGTACGTCGACGCGGCCTACGCCGGCGGCGGCAGCGACGGCAGCGCCGAGAAGCCCTGGACGAGCATCCAGGCGGGCATCGACGCTTCGCTGTTCGACCCGCGGGACACGGGCAAGCGTTCCGGGCCGACCAGGGCAGGCGCTTGAAGCCGATCGCGCCAAGGCGGGGTTGGAGAAAGTGCGTGGGTGCGATCCCGCCGAGGCGGGGCCGATCAGCGGCCCGGGCCGGCAAGCGCGAGCGGCACGCCGGCCCGGCCCATGTTGCGAAAGTCGTCGTCAGCCGCCAGGATGGCGACGCCGTGGCTCAGCGCGTAGGCCGCGATGAGCAGATCGAGCGTTTTGACCGTCACTCCGCGGCGAGCCAGGAAGTAGCCGAGCTCGCCCGCCTCCACCCACAGCGCGGCAGGCTGATCGAGCTGGTGGCACGCCGCGAGCAGAGGCAGTACCCGCCGGCGCTCTGCCGCTGACCGCAGACCGCGGCGTAGCTCGGTGACCACCGGTCCACACAGGGCTGCCTCGTCGGTTTCGAGCAGAGCGTCCACGCGATCACACAGCCCGCCGGCTCCGCGAAAGAAGTCGATCCAGGCCGACGTATCGACCAGGATCAACGCCGCGTCTCCTCGAGGTCGAGCTCGAACCGCACCCTTCCCTTCAAACCACGGAGCGCCGAGCGTCGCGCGCGCCTGTCGATCTCGTGGAGCCCTTCGAGGAGCGTGGCCGTGATGCCCTTCGCCGTGATCGTCATGGCCCGTTCCAGGGTCCGGGCGGGCAGGTTGACCGTCACTTTCTTGACCGGCTCGCTCATTGAGCCAGTCTAGCACATGGCAGAAGCTGGTTGGACAAATGGCGCCGCCAGGCGCGTCAATTCGTGCCGCCGAACAACCAACCCAGGATCGAGCAGGAGCACCGGGGCGCTCTCCGGCAGCAGAACCGCGGCCACGACCCGGCGCTAGCCGAAACGCCGCGCGTCCGCCTTCATCCTCGATCAGGCCGGCCTCGTGAAGCGCAGGGGCGGCCGAGATCGCTTCACCTGCAGGCCGAGCCGCTGGTCCCCGCGGACGGCCAGGATGTCGAACGCGCCCCGCGAGGCGCGCGACTGGTAGACTAGCTCGAAGCCCGTCTGCGCGAGCAACTCGGCGACGCGGCGCTCGGCCTCGCCGCCAACGACCGACATCGGGATCACGCAGCCGCCGGGCCCCCGCCAGCGCAGCCACAGCCCGAACAGCTTCGAGATTCCGTTCATGGCATCCTCCCTGCTGTTTCGCCGCTGCTTCGGTGTTGCGCGCTGCCGGCACGGCGGCCGCCGGCCCGTTGCAGGTGCAGACTCGCACTGCGCGGGCCAGCGCCGTCCCAGTCGACCCTGCTCAGCATGAGGTGGCCGGCCTGCACACCAGCTCCCGGCACACCATCCCTGGCACGCACTCGTCCGAGCGGTAGCACTCGGGTCTCTGGCAGAAGAAGCCGTGCAGGGCGGCGCGGCGGCGCGCAGGGCCGAGCGAATGGCAGAGCCGCGCTGCCCGTGCCCCCCCCCTTCCGATCCACGAGACGCGAGAGGCCCCGGCGCCCCTCGACGATGGTGGGAGCCTGGCCTCAGCGCCCTCGCGACCGGAGCTGGAGCCCGCCGGCGGCGACGCAGCTCAGTGGGCCGCGTCCGGTTCGCCGCCCACCGCATCCCCGAGCTCATCGGCCGCCGCGCACGTGGCTGCGCGCGCCAGCCAGCGGTCGAGCGCCGCCGTGTCCCGACAGCTCAGGATCTGCGCGCGCAGCGGCTCAGGCACATCCAGGCGGCGCGCCGCCAGCACTGCGATCACGGCCTCAGCGCGGCCCCTGGCCTCGCCCTCAGCCTCGCCTTCAGCGCGGCCCCTGGCCTCGCCCCTGGCCTCGCCCTTAGCGCGGCCCCTGGCCTCGCCCTCAGCCTCGCCCTCAGCGCGGCCCCTGGCCTCGCCTTCAGCGCGGCCCTCCTGGCGCGCCGCGGCGGGATCCAACTGGTGGCAGACCGCAGCCTTCTCCCGCATCTCGGCGAGTTGCCTCGAGACCGGGTCGGCCGAGAGCCGCTCGA
>JACQWT010000087.1 GCA_016209145.1 Deltaproteobacteria bacterium
ATGTCGATGCACAACGTTTGGCTTTGGCCGCTGGCCCTGCTGGGGCTTGTGGCCTGCAAGGAGACCATTCCCCTGCGGACCAGCCCGGAACCGCGCATCTGGGTGAGGGTGGGAAGCAAGGACGTGTACCGCTGCGCCGACCTGGCGTCCGGCGACACCGGGCGGCCACAGCCAGTATGCGTCAAGGCTGGCATGTCCAGCGAGTCCGTGACCGAGGTGGTCCCCGCTGCCGCCGCCCCGACCGAGGAGCCGCCGGCCCCCGACGCGGCGACGAAGACGAAGTAGCGGTCCCCCTACCGGTCGTGGCCTGCCGCCGAAGTGGGCTTCGCGAGGAGCCGGGCCGAGGACGTAGGTCCGTCCCTTCGGGACGGGGTTGGGGTCCCGACGCGCCCTTCGGGCGCGTCACCCCTGCCCCGCGATCGCGGCCGACGCGGCGAGCCGTGGTTGCTGGCGCCGCAATGCGTGAACGCATACACTGCTTCGTGCGCGCCGGCCCGCCATCGTGGCGCCGGCGCCGCGCCATGCCGAGTGGCCGCGGGCACGACGCGGGCCGCACCGAGGAGCCTGGACCCGTGAGAACGACCGTCTGCTGCTGCAGCCTCGCCGCCGCGCTGCTTGCCGTGCGCGCGGCGCAGGCCAACGACTACGTCAGCGATCCGCTCACGAGCGACGGCCTCCCCGGACGCGGCTCGAAGGGCGGCAGCTTCTCGCCGAGCGGCTGGACCGTGACGGGCGAGCCGGACGCGGTCTGGTACGAGATTGCGGACGCGCTTCCGAGCGGCCGGGTCGAGTACACGGTCACGGGGCTCTCCTTACAAACCTCGCTCACGGGCACCGACCACGACATCTTCACGATGTACCAGGCGCCGACCGGCGTACCCGAGCCCGTGGCGTACAGCCCCTACTTCCGCAACAACGACTTCAAGGTGTTCACCAGGATCTTCGGCACGCAGGAAGGCGGGCACCCCTGGGGATCGATGAAGCTCGAGCTCGCTTTCTGCCCGCGCGGGGAGCCCTGGTATCACGACGACGTGTGCGCCGCGGACTGCGACGGCAGCGCGCTGGCGTACGGCAATGGCGGTCAGGACATCGGCTGGGACGCGCCTACGAGCTACCACATGGCCGTCGAGTGGGGCGGCGGCCAGATGACCTTCTTCCGCGACGCAGCCGCGCTCGGCTCGGTTTCCTACCCGGGCGAGTGGGCCCCGCAGCCCCTGCGCGTACGGCTCGGCTCGCCGCGGCACGACGGCGTGTATCCCGGGCAGGCCTTCATGCCAATCGGCATTGTCATCCGCGACGTGCACATCGAGGGTACGCCGGGCCAGCGCACCCCGGCCTGCGGCGCCGAGATCCCCGATGCGGGCCCGCCGGACGCCGCGGCGCCGGACGGCGGGGCGAGCCAGGGCGAGCTTGCCGTGCTCGCCGACGTGACCGCGGCGAGCTGGGAGCCCGGCGTCTACCCGGACGTGACCGACCTCAATCCCGAGGCCGACCCGTCCGGCACTCCCGCGGCGGTGGCGTATCTCCGCTTCCCCCCGATCCCGGGCAAGCCGGGCCTGGCCGTGCTCAAGCTCCACACCCATCCCTACTCGTCGGCGCAGGGGGGCTCGGGCGTGGCGTGCGCCGTGTCCGACGACACCTGGGACGAGGGCACGATGACCTGGGCTGCTCACCCGGCGTGGGGAGCGTGCGCCGGCGTGGCCCTGAGCGTGGATCCCGACATGGAGGTCGGCTGGGACGTGACCGCGCTCGTCGCGGGCGGCGCCAACGTCAACCTCGCCGTCGTCTCCAACGACCCGAACGGCGTGCACTACCTGAGCAAGGAGGCGCAAAACCCGAGCCTTGCGCCCCGGCTGGCGTACGTGCTGGCGCCAGAGGGCGGCGACGCAGGCCCCGGCGGGAGCGGTGCGGCCGGCGGCGGAGGCCACGGCGGCTCCGGGCAGGGCGGCGGCGGCGGGGCGGGCGTAGGCGGTGCGTCAGCCATGCCAAGCGGCCTTGTTGGTGGGGACAAGGGGGGCTGCAACTGCCGGAGCGCCGGTCGCGCGGCGGCCCTGCTTGCCCTGTTCGGGCTCGCGCTCGCGCGCCCGGGCCGCGGCTTGCGCCGGCCGCGCCGGCGATCGAAGTAGGCCGTGCGGCGCGCCCGGGCGTGTCCTAGCCGGTCGGCGCGCAGGATCGTGAGCGAGATCGATGTGGCGCGGCGCCAGGGCGCGCGGGTGGCGCGCATCCTGGCAAGCCCATCCGCCTCTGGACGTCGCGGCTGCCCGGCCGTAACATCATGCAGAGGCCGACGCGCGTGCGCCTGCTCGTGATCGAGGACGACGCTGAGCTGGGGGCCGTGCTCGCCCAGAGTCTCGGGGAGGAGGGGTTCGCCGTCGACTTGGTGGACGACGGCCAGAGGGGTATCGAGGCCGGACGGCGGCAGGCATACGACTGCATCCTGCTCGACGTGATGTTGCCGGGACGAGATGGATTCGAGGTGTGCCGTGAGCTGCGGGGCAGCGGCGTTGTCACGCCGATCCTGGTCTTGACGGTGAGGAACGCCACCGTGGACAAGGTGGAGGGCCTGCGCGCGGGCGCAGACGACTACCTGCCCAAGCCCTTCTCCTTCGAGGAACTGCTGGCCCGCGTGCGCGCCCTGATCCGGCGCTCCACGACCTACGCCGACCGCTCGCTCAGGTATCGGGATCTGGAGCTCGATCCCGTGGCCCGGGTGGCTCGCCGGGGCGAGCGAGCGGTGGAGCTTACGCCCAAGGAGTCCGCGCTGCTCGAGTACCTGCTGCGCCACGCCGGCCGCATCGTGTCCGAGCGCGAGATCATCGAGAACGTCTGGGGCCTGGGCTTCGACCCGCAGACCAACGTGGTGCAGGTATACGTCCATCACCTGCGCGGCAAGATCGACCGCGGCTTCGAGCCGCAGTTGCTGCGCACCGTGCGCCGGCGCGGCTACCTGCTTGGGGAGCCACGCTGATGGCCTTGTCCGTCCGGCCGAAGCTGACCATCTGGTACATCGGCACCGTCTCGCTGCTGCTGCTCTTTTTCGTCGGGGCCGACATGGTCGGGCTGCGCCGCAACCTCATGAGCCGCGCCGCGGCGGCGGCGAGCAGCGCCGTGGACTCGCTCGCGCAGTACCTCGAGACCGCGCCCAGCGGCTGGCAGGGAAACGCCCAGGACCGGGCGCGGGTCGGCAAGCTGATGGAGAGACAACTCGGCGGCCAGCGCGCTCTGGCGGCCGTGCTGCGGCCGACGTCTTCCGAGCCGCTGTTCCTGCTCAACCTCGGGGGCTTGCCCGAGGACCGCGTGCGGCGCCTTCTCGCGGAGCACGCCGGCTCCCGTTCCGGCCGGGTGGTCGTCGTGCAGGGGGAGAACTTCCGCGTCGTCAGCCGCGCGCAGGCAGGCCCTGAAAGGACGCGCTACGTTGCCCTTGTCGCTCTGTCCGTCGAGGACCGCGTGGCGACGTGGCGGCAGGCGATCGGGGAGCATGGGCTGCTGGCGCTCGTGCTCGTCGCGCTCGTGTCGGTGCTGAGCTACCTCGTCATCAAACGGGCCTTCGCCCCCGTACGCCGGCTTACCGCCGAGGTCCGGACCATCACCGCCGCGGATCTCTCGTTGCGCGCCGACGCGTCGGGCGATCGCTACGAGATCGGCGAGCTGGCCGCCACCTTCAACGCGGTTATCGCCCGGCTCGAGGGTGCCTTCGACCGGCTCAGGCGCTTCTCGGGCGACGTCGCCCACGAGCTCAAGACCCCGCTTGCCGTCCTGCGCGCCGAGCTGGACCGGGCGCTGCGCCGGGACCGCTCGGCCGAGGACTACCAGCAGAGCCTGAAGCGGCTGCGCGCGGAGCTGGACCGGATCGTCGAGATCGTCGAGAACCTGCTGGTTCTCTCCGGTGCCGAGGTGGAGCAGCTCGCGCGGCGCGAGCAGCCCGTGGCTTTCGACCACACGGTGATGACCGTCTACGAGGATTTGCTGGCCCTGGCGCGCCAGGCCGGCCTGTGCTGCGAGCTCGACGAGCTGGCCGAGGTGCAGGTGCAGGGCGACCCTCAGCTTCTGGAGCGGATGGTGGCGAACCTGCTGCACAACGCCATCAAGTTCACGCCCGCAGGCGGCAAAGTGACGGTTTCGCTGCGCGCCGAGGACGAGCGGTTCGCCCTCAGCGTGGTGGACAACGGAGTCGGCATACCGCCCCAGGATCTGCCGCGGATCTTCGATCGCTTCTACCGCGCGGACAAGAGCCGCTCCAAGCGCACCGGCGGTGCTGGCCTGGGCCTGGCCATCGTGCAGCAGATCGCCAAGATCCACGGCTTCGAGCTCGGCGTGAGCAGCGAGCCGAACAGGCGCACCGAGTTCCGCGTGGTCGGGCGGACGATTAAGCAAGTTTAACCCGCGGGCCAGCGGAGCGGCGGTAGCGTCGCTGGCGGCGGAGGGCGAACGTGAGCTGCCGACGATCGATGGCGAGCACCTTGGCGCTGGCCGGCGCGCTCGCGGCCGGCCGGGCGAGCGCCACGGGGATCCTCTACCCCTCGGATCGCTCGCCGCCGCCTGCCGCGCCGGCTCAGCCCAAGACCACCGACCGCGCTGACGAGGAAGGCGGCTGGCCCATGCACCCGTGGGAGGCAGCGCCCCTGGACGTGGAGATCGTCGGCACGCCCCCGCTCGCCGAGGAGCGGCGCATCGGTGACTACGGGCAGCCGCGCTGGACGGCACGCCGCCGCTTCCCGACGACGCGGATCTACGTCATTCCGGCCGGCATGGTCGAGCTCGAGTGGTGGTTTCGCTACGCGGCGCCTTTCGACGATCCGGTCGAGCAGCGCAAGCTGTGCTCGGCCTGGGAGCTCTCCATGGGCCTCGGCCATCGCCTGCAGCTCGATCTCTACCTGCAGGGCGAGCAGCGGGGGCGGGACGGCAAGTTCGGCATGGACACCGAGAAGGTCGAGCTGCGCTGGGCGTTCGCCAACTGGGGCGTGGTCTGGGGCAACCCCACAGCGTACCTCGAGTGGATCCACCGCAACGCTGCGCCCGACAAGATCGAGGGCAAGCTGCTGCTCGGGGGCGGGCTGGCCCGCGGCTGGCATGGTGCGCTCAACGCCGTGTACGAGCGCGAGGTCGCAGGCGAAGGTGAGGGGGAGATGGCGCTGAGCGGCGGCGTGAGCCGCACCATTGTGGACAGCGCCGTCTCGCTGGGGCTCGAGGCCAAGGTGGCGTTGGTCGACTTCGCCGGCGCCCGCTGGGATTTCGTGGAGCAGAAGTACCTGCTCGGGCCGAGCGTCGTCTGGAACCCCGTGCCTCCGGCCAACGTCCTGTTCGTGCCGCTGTTCGGCGTCGGCCGCGACGCGGAGAAGGACCAGAACCGCGGCGTGCTCGAGGCCTGGCTCGTGACGGGATGGGCCTTCTGAGGCCCCCGGCACCGAAGCCACTACGATGCGCGCGGCGTCGTTCTGACCGAGCCCGCGTGCGCCCGAGGTTGCGCCCGCGCCGCGAGGGTGACATAGGACCGACCCATGGCGAAGGCGCAGGACGTTGAGCCCAGCGAGCCGGACGAGGACGGCGACGAGGACGCCGACCGCGAGCCCAGCCCCGAGCCGGCAGGTAGCTCGGACGCGGCTCGGCCTGCTCCGCCCAAGGCGAGCCGCCGCGCCGTCATCGTCGCGCTGGCCGCCGGGTTGGCGCTGGGCGGTGCCGGCGGCTTCGTAGCCGGGCGCGAGCTGATCCTGCGGCGTCGGCCCCGGCCGCGCCCGCGCCAGCCGCTTGCCGCGGCGTTTGTGCCGCTCACCGGCAGCGAGGTCCGCTTTGGGCTCAGTCCGGCCCAGGCCAAGGTGACGCTCGTCGAGTTCTTCGACTACCAATGACCCTACTGCGAGAGGGTCGGTCAGACCCTCAAGCAGTTGGCCGAGCGCTACCCCGCCGACCTGGCCCTCGTCGTCAAGCAGCTCCCGCTCGATTTCCACCCGCAGGCCATGGGCGCGGCGCTCGGCGCGCTGGCTGCCGTGCGTCAGGGCAAGGGATGGGCGATGCACGAGAAGATGCTCGCCAATCGCCAGGCGCTGGGCCGGCCGGAGCTGGAGCGGTATGCGGCCGAGGTCGGCCTGGACCCCGAGCGCTTCCGGCGCGATCTGGACGACCCGGCGCTCAAGGCGCAGGTGCAGGCCGATCGCGAGCTCGCCGGCAAGCTCGGGGTGCGCGGCACGCCGACGGGCTTCGCCAACGGCCGGCCGGTGCGCGGCGCCCGGCCGATCGAGGAGATCACCAAGGTCGTGGACGCGGAGCTCGAGGCCGCCGGCAAGCTCCTCGCCGCGGGCACGCCGCTCGGGGAGATCTACGAGAAGCGTTCGCGGGCGAACGTCGCGGCGGGGGCGAAAGAGTAGCAGTGCGAGCCGCGGTGGCCGTGCTGGCAGCAGCGGCGCTCTGCGCGGGAGGGGGCGGCTGCGGCGCAGAGCCAGCCGCGCTCCCGCCGGCCGTCGCGTCCCCCGCGCTCGCGCTCTGGAGCGAGTTTCTGAGCGACGCCGAGGTGCGCGCCGCCCTGCCGCTACTGGCGAAGGAGGGGGCCGCGCTCTACCTCGCGCTTTCTGCGGCGCGCATCGGCGACCCCGCGCTTGCCGCCCTGCTGCGCGACGCCGCCGGCGCCGGCGTGCCGGTGCGGGCCTGGCTGCTGCTCTCCGAGCAAGACGGCTACTGGGCCAACGAGCACAACGCTTCCGAGGTGCGTGCCGCCGCCCTGGCCTTTGCCGACTGGCGCGAGGCCGAGGCTCTGCCCGTGGGCTGGCTGATCTTCGATCTGGAGATGGCCCTCGAACGCTCTCGGGCCGTGAGCGAGGCCATCGAGCAGGAGGGGCTGGTCGCGGGGCTCGAGAAGATCAAGGAAGGCCGCGATCCCGCGTCCTTCGCCGCGCACCGGCAGCAGTACTTCGAGCTCGTGGCGGAGCTTCAGGCCCGCGGCCTCAGAGTGATGGGCGTGACCTATCCCATGGTGCTCGACGACGCGGCCGACGGCGACGACGACATTCAGGACGAGCTCGACGTGCCCATCGGCGGCGTGCCCTGGGACGAGGCATCGTTCATGGTCTACCAGTCGCTGATCTACGACCTGTCCGGTTCCTGGCACGGCCCGGACGTGATCTACAGCTACGCCAGGAGCGCCGTCGAGCAGCACGGCGCGCGTGCCGCCGTGGCGCTCGGCATCGTCGGCCAGGCGGGCATCGATCCCGTGAGCATGCCCTACCCGGACGCGTCCACGCTGCTGCGCGACCACGCGGCGGCGCGCGCCGGCGGCGCCGGCTCGATCAGCATCTACTCGCTCGACGGGCTGCTCCAGCAGGACGATCCGGGCGCGTGGCTCGACGCGGTAGTGGCGCCGGTCGTGCCCGAGGAGGGCGACGCCGAGGTGCTGCGAGGTCAGATTCGGGGCTTCCTCGACGGGTAGGGGGCCGTCTCCTGTACGCGAGGAGCCGGCCCGCTGGCCACCAGCCGCCGGACCACATGTGACAACCACATGGGACAGGTGTGACAGTGCACAGGGGCCGGCGCCTCCCCGGCCACGCGTTGTCGCGGCTCCCGGCGCTGGCACGGCGCTTGCGATGTCCGCGTGCCGGGCCGGGCCCGTGGTGGGCAAGCGGCTCATGTCCGACGCCTGGCTGTAGGAGCGGTCGCGCCCGCGGCCAGGACAGGCGCAGGTGTGGTGCGATGAGAACGAGACACGGCTTTGGCAAGCTGGCGAAGGCGGCGGCAGTGGCGGCGGTCTGGGCGGCGGCCATCGTTGGCCCGGGCGGGTGCGGGCCGCAGGTGCTCTGGATGGCGGACGACGACGATCCGGCGACGCAGGAGGGCACGGGGCAGACCTGTCCCGCCGGGCAGAGCAAGTGCGCCGGCGTGTGCCTGCCGATCTGCTCCGATCCCGACAACTGCGGGGCGTGCGGGCAGGCGTGTAGCCCCGGGCAGGTGTGCGCGCTGGGCGCGTGCGCGCAGGCCTGCCCCGTGGGCAGCACCGACTGCGACGGCCAGTGTGTGGACAGCCGCACTGACCCGCTCAACTGCGGCTGGTGCGGCCGGCGCTGCGAGGCCGGCCTCGTGTGCGTAGACGGCGACTGCGTTGCAGGCTGTGGTGAGCTGCCGTGGTGCGGCGGCGCGTGCACGGACACGAGCGCCGATCCGCTGAACTGCGGCACCTGCGGCGAGCGCTGCGCCGAGACCGAGCTGTGCAGCGCCGGGAGCTGCGTGCCGGCGCCGCCCCATGAGGGCGGGGGCTCGGCCGATTGCAACGGCGTCTGGGTCGACACCGCTACGGATCCGGCCAACTGCGGCGGCTGCGGCATAGCCTGCGGCCCCGGCGTGGTCTGCTCTGCGGGCATGTGCGCCGGCTCCGGATCGGGTTGCGCCGGCGGCATGACCGCCTGCGGCGGCAAGTGCGTGAGCACCAGCCTGGATCCGGCCAACTGCGGCGGCTGCGGCAAGGCCTGCGGCCCGGGCGTGGTCTGCTCGGCCGGCCAGTGCGCCCTGGAGTGCCTGGGCGGCACGGCCAAGTGCGGGGGCAAGTGCGTGGACACGAGCACGGATCCCGCCAACTGCGGCGGCTGCGGTGTGGCCTGCGGCGCGGGCGAGGTCTGCTCCGGGGGACAGTGTGGCCTGCAGTGCGCCGGCGGCACGACCAAGTGCGGCAGCAAGTGCGTGGACACGAGCATCGATCCGGCCAACTGCGGCGCCTGCGGCCTGGCCTGCGCCCAGGGCCAGGTGTGCTCGGCCGGAGCCTGCGCCCTG
>JACQWT010000088.1 GCA_016209145.1 Deltaproteobacteria bacterium
CGCCCCGGCACCGGTGCCGCCGGCGTGGTCGCCGTCGTCCGAGCCGCAGCCCGAGACGAGCAGCAACGTGAGCAGGCAGAGCAGCGCGGGCAACGGGCGCGGGTGCGGGACGAGCGGCAGACGCGCGGCACGAGACGAGCATCCGAGTCGCATGAATGGCCTCCTTGGGGCGGCAGCCCCTGATACTACCCCCCCTCCTTCGCCTTGCGCGCCTCTTCCACCAGCTTGTCCTGGACCTGCCGCGGCACCACGTCGTAGCGGTTGAACTTCATGCGGTGCAGGCCGCGCCCCTGCGTCAGCGAACGGAGCACGGTCGAGTACCGCAAGAGCTCGGCCTCGGGCGCCTCGGCCAGGATCTTCTGCACCGCTCCCTCGGAGTCCATGCCCTGGATGCGCGCCCGGCGCGTGTTCAGATCGCCGATCACATCGCCGGTGTAGTCCTCGGGCACGAGCACCTCGACGTCGAAGATCGGCTCGAGCATCACCGGCTGCGCCTGCCCGAATGCCTCGCGGAAGCACATGCGCGCCGCGACGCGGAAGGCCGTCTCGTTCGAGTCGACGGCGTGCATCTTGCCGTCGTAGACCACGACGCGCACGTCGCCGCAGGGATAGCCGGCCACCGGGCCGTTGTGCATCGCCTCGAGCACGCCCTTCTGTATCGCGCCGGCGAAGCGCCGCATGTCGATGACGCCGCTGACGATGGCGTCGATCATCTCGATCTTGGCGCCCCACGCGGTGTCAACGGTGCTGGTGTCACGCACCTTGATGTCGGGCGGCGCCTTGTACTCACCCTTCAAGGGCTCGACGATGAGCGAGACGTCGGCGAACTGGCCCGCACCCCCCGTCTGCTTCTTGTGCCGGTACGAGGCGCGGGCGCCGGTCTGGATGGCCTCGCGGTAGGAGACGCGGGGCGTGCTGAGCTCGACGTCCACGCCATAGCGGTTCTTCATGCGAAAGCGGGCGATCTCGAGCTGCATCTCGCCCTGCCCGGCCAGGAGGAGCTGGTTCAGGAGGGCGTCGTGGACCAGGCGCAACGAGGGGTCTTCCTCCACGATCTTGTGCAGGCCGGCGCTGAGCTTGTCCTCCTCGCCCGGGGTGAGCGTGCGGATCGCCGCGGTGAAGCGCGGATCGGGGAAGGCGATCGGCTCGATCGCCAGGTGCTCACCCTTGGGATGCAGCGTGTCGTTGGTGTGCGTGTCCTTGAGCTTGACGACGGCGCCGAGATCGCCGGCCATAAGCTTGGCCACGGGCTCGCGCTGCTGGCCGTTGATGGCGAAAAGGGCACCCAGTCGTTCCATCGTCCCCGTCTGCTCGTTCTCCAGGTCCATGCCCTGCTCCAGCGTGCCCGAGCACACCCGCAGGAAGAAGAACTCGCCCACGTGCGGCTCGCTCAGGGTGCGAAAGACGAAGGCCACGGGCGGGCCGGCGGCGTCGCAGGGGATCTCCCGGCCCTCGCCCGTCCGGGCCGCCGGCACGTCCGCGGGCGAGGGACAGCACTGGTAGAGGAAGCTCATCAGGCGCGCCACGCCCAGGCCCTCGGTGGCGCTGGCCACCACCACCGGGAAGATCTGGCGGTCGCGGATCGCCGCGCGCAGCCCGGCGCCGAGCTGCTCTTCGCCCAGCTCCCCGCTCTCCAGGTAGGCCTCCATCAGCTTCTCGTCGTTCTCGGCGATGAGCTCGACCAGTTCCGTGCGCAACTCGGCCGCGCGCTCGCTTCCCCCCTCGTCGATCGCGGCGGCATCGATCTTCCCGCGCTCTTTCGGGAAGCGGAGCTGCTTCATGAGCAGGACGTCGACCAGCGCGGCACCGTCGGTCGCCGGGAACTGCAGCACCGTGACCGCACGCCCGAAGCGCTCCTGCAGGTGCGCGGCGAGCTCGGCGAAGTCGGTGCCCGGCTTGTCGGCGTGGTTGACGACGAAGACAACGGGCTTGTTCGTCTTGGCGGCGTGGCCCCATGCAACCTCGGTGCCCACCTGCACGCCCTCGACGGCGTTGACCACCAGCAGGGCGAGGTCCGCGGCCTTCAGCCCGGCCGCGAGCTCGCCCACGAAGTCCGGGTAGCCAGGAGCGTCGAGCAGGTTGAGCTTGTGGCCCTCCCACTCGGCGTGCAACGCTGCGGTGAACACCGACATCTTGCGCTGCGTCTCGGCGGCGTTGTAGTCGCTGACCGTGGTGCCGTCGGCGATCGATCCCTGACGGCTTACCGCCCCGGCGTGGTAGAGCATGGCCTCGCCGAGCGTCGTCTTGCCGCTGCCCTGGTGCCCCACCAAGACGGCGTTGCGGACGTGAGCGGCGTCGTAGACTTTCATCGCGATCTCCTCGAAGAGGCCGGACGTTTATCAGCATTGGGCGGCTGGTCAAAGCGATATGATGCCCATGCCCGGCCATGCCCGACCCCCCATCACCCGTACCGCTTGGCGGCGCTGCTCCGCGGCGCGCAGCCGACGATGAGCTGGCCAGCACCATCGTCACGGCCACGCTCGAAGAGGAACACCGGCCGCGCACCAACCTGCTCTGGTGCGCGAGCTTCCAGCTCGCGTGGAACGCGCTCCGTGCCCGCGTGGGCGGCGAGCTGGCGCTGGCCGGCGCGCCGCCGCTCGGCGAGGCCCTGGGCCGCGGGACAGGCGCGCACTTCGCGCTGGATCCGGCGAGCTTCGTCGCCGCTGCCGGCTTCGCCGAGGATGGGGTGCTGGAGGCCGTGCGCGCCGAGCTTCGGGCCAAGTTCGGCGTCGCGGCCGGAGCCGAGCTCGCGCCCGGCGCGATTGAGCCGGGCGGCGCCCTGCTCTACGCCTTCCTGCGCAAGAGCCTGTCCTTCGCCACGCCGCTGTGCGCGGCTCAGGCGCCGCGGCTGCTCTTCCGCGGCACGCCGGTGCGTTCCTTCGGCCTGTGGCAGGATGGATCGCCGCGCGAGAAGTGGCGCCAGCGAGCGCGCCAGATCGCCGTGCTCGATCACCGGGCCAACGAGGACTTCGTGGTCGAGATCGCGACCAGCGAGCCCGACGATCGCCTGCTCGTCGCCTGCGTCCCGCCCGCCGCGACGCTGGAGGGCACGGTGCGCGCCGTGCTCGCGCGCGCGGATGCCGGGCTCTCCTGGTGGCAGCGGTTGCGACGGCAGGGAGAGCTCGGCCCGGAGGAGGAGCTGTGCGTGCCGTCGATGAACTTCCAGGTGACGCGCGTCTACCGGGAGATCGCCGGGCGCAAGATCGAGAGCCCGGCCTTCTCCGATCACTTCATCGGCGACGCCAGGCAGCTCATTGCCTTGCGGCTCGACGAACGCGGTGCGGTGCTGCGGAGCGAGGCGGCCGGCGTCGTCCTGCCGGCACCGGCGCGCCGGGAGCGCAAGCTCTGGTGCGCCTCGCCCTTCCTCGTGCTGCTCGCCCGGCGTGGCGCTGCGTCGCCCTACTTCGCCGCCTGGATCGAGACGTCGGAGCTGCTCCAGCCGGTGGCGCTGGACATGCCGAGGGCGTAGCACGTTCGCCGTGGGCGGGCCGACCGCCGACGGCCGACCGGCCGGCGGCCGACCAGACGATGGCCCACGGGCAGACGTATCCGTTCACGGGGTCTTGGGCTGGCGGGCAACGACGGCTCGCCGAGTCGGCCGCGAGCGCGGCTTACGTCCTCGGCCCGGCTCCTCACGTACAGGAGTACGCTCCGGGCCGGGCCTGCGGGCGCGCTCGCGCTGACGGCCGCCTGACGAGCCGTCTGGCAGGGGGCGTGAACGCATACGGGCAGACGGACCGAGCGCGGTGCGGTCCTCGTCGATCGCCGGAGCAGATCTACATCCGGCTCCTGGGCGAGCACCTTGTCGAAGGTCAGGACGCGCTTGGACCCTGCCCCACGCGCCTTGCCCACCAGCAGGTAGTCCGCGAGATCTGCCCGCCCCTCGACATAGCGACGAAGCGCGTGCTCCACGATCTCCACCTCCTCGACCACGACACCGCGCGTGCGCACGAGCCGGGCCATCCGCGCATGGATCGTGGCTCGACCCCAACCGTAGCCTTGGTCGAGCACCCAGGCGATCTCGGCAAGCACGAGGATCGAGACGAATACGCCTCCCGCCTTCGCATGCCGCACGAAAGCGCGCTCGGCGATCCTGGTCTGCACGGGGTCGTCGCCGACGAGCACTCGGACCAGGACGTTCGTGTCAAGACCGACCACGCGCGGCCTCGCGCACCAGGGCGGTCATATCCTCGACCGAGAGCTCCCTCGTCACGGGCGGCCGGTCGCGGAACAGCTCCTCGGGCTCGCCGAGCGTCGGAGAGAGGACGAGCCGGGCGCCCTCGACCTTCCCGAGAAGCTTGCAGCCACGCTGGAGCTTCAGCCGCTGTCGGATCGGCTTCGGGATCGTGAGCTGGCCCTTTGACGTCATCGTGAGGGTGTACACACCCCTATCGTAAGGCAGTCTGCCTTACGCAGCAAGGGATCTTGCCCTGGGCTCCGCCCCCAATCGCCGCCTTTTGGATCAGGGTCGCGGCCGGAACGTCTCGTAGCTTCCCTGGCGGCGCCCCGGCACGCGCTGCGGGCCGGTAGGCGTCTGCTGCGTGGTGATGCCGGCGATGAAGGTCTGGCCCGCCTGGGGCCCGCTCGAATAGGCCCAGGCGATCGCCCCGCCCTGGCGCCGGCTAAGGGGGTTCCAGCCCGCCGAGGCGGCGTTGTCGACCGTGGCGCCGGTCGTGTCGGCCAGCTCCTGGGCCGCCGCCGTGCCGATGAAGCTCGGCCGCGTGCCGGCGTTGCACACGGTGCGCGTGTCGATGCTGCTCCCGGTGAAGCCCGCGCCCTGCAGGAACTGACCCATCTCCCGGCCGCTGACCATGCGGCTGCCGAGCTCCATGCTGCCGGGCGCGCCGTGCGTGACGAGCTCGACGTGGCTCTCGCCGGCCAGCCCGCCCGGTCCGAGCGAGCTGTGGTGCACGACGCTCTGCCCCGTGGCAGCGCCGCGCGCCTGGGCCACCTGCATGCGCGCCGGATCGTTCGACGTCACGACGATGATCAGCCCGAGCGGATCGATGTACAGCGTGACGTTGGGAACAAAGCCGATGTCATACGGCGAGGCGTCGTGGCCAAGTGGATCGGGCGCGATGAAGAGGCCGAGATCGGGGGCGTAGTAGCGCTGGTTCTGGTACGAGAGGCTGGTCTCGAGGTCGGCGCGCTGGCCGGCAAGGCGCAGTAGCGTCTGCTCGCCCCGGGCGCTGGCGACCTCGCCCCACGCCGTCAGATCGAGCTCGCCGCTCGCGCCGTCCGCGCCGAGCAGGAACCAGGGCGTGCCGGCGTCGTCAGTGGCGAGCAGGCGCCACCCTGCGCCCACGCACTCGCACAGCGGCGAGTAGCCGTCGTCCGCGAACACGCGCCGCGTCGTGGCGCCGTCCGGGCCGTGCTCCTCCACGCAGCGCTCGCCGTCCCAGCCGAACCACGTCACGCGCCCGTCGCGCGCCATGGCCAGGCGCCGGCCGAACGCGTCGTACACGAAGCGTAGCTCGTCGCCGGCCCCGCTCTCGGCACCGACGAGCGCATCGGCGTCGCCCCAGTGGTAGCGCCAGGAGCGCGCCGGATCCGGGTGGCGTCGCTGTGCCAGCCGGCCCTGCTCGTCCCAAACGAGCGTCGCCTCACCGTCGCGCAGCACGCGCCCGCCCGCGCCGAGCGCGCGCTCGCGGCCGGCCGGCAGCGGTGCGCCGTGCGGCGAGTAGGCGAAGCGCTCCTCGGCGCCGATGCCTTCGACCGCGAGTGGACGGCCGACAGCGTCGAGCCGGTAGGAGCGCGTGCCGCGCTCGCTGTCGGTCACGGCGCCGAGCGGTCCCTGGGGAGCCCAACTGTAGCGCCGCTCGCGCAGGAGCCGACCACCGTCGCCCAGCACACGGGTGCGCGCGGCCCGGCCGAGCTCGTCCCGCTCTGTCTCGATGGCGTGGCCGCGTCCCGGACGCACCCGGCGCCTCTCCGCGCCGGCAGGATCGCAATCGAGCTGCAGCACCTCCTCGTCGGCGCCCCCCTCGCCGCGCACGCGCAGCTCCTCGGCGAGCGAGTAGCCGTCCCGGCGCACGGCAAGCGACCAGCCGGTGGAGTAGCCGGTGGCGACGTGGCGCCCCGCCTCGTCATAGCTGCGCTCGACGACGAACTCCCAGTCGGCCGCCCGCTGCCGCTCGCGCCGGGGGCGACCACAGGCGTCATACTCCAGCTCGATCTCGGCCGAGCCGCCCGTGGCGCGCACGAGGCGCCCGAGCGGGTCGAAGTCGTAGCGATCGACCGCGCCGCTCGGGTGCTCGTACGCGGCGATGCGCCCGGCCGCGTCGCGCGTGATGAGCGCGCGCGCTCCGTCCGGCAGCACCACGGCGGTGCAGCGGCCGAGCGCATCGTGGACGTAGCCGTAGATCCGCCCGCCGAACGTCACCTCGCGGGCCAGGCTCCCGGCGGCGTCGTACTCCAGGCTGCGACGCTCGCCGGCCCCGTTCTGGACCCAGCGACAGCGCAGCAGGCCGTCGCAGCCCATGCGCCAGCTCGTGCCGTCCGGGTGAGAGCGCTCCACCTGCACGTCGGCCACCCAGCGGAAGCGAGAGACCCCGCCGCCCGGATGGACGATGGACACGGGCCGCCGCAGGCAGTCCGGCTCGTAGCTCGTGCGCTGGCCCGCCGGAGCGTCCACCGTCACGATGTCGCCGCGGGCGTCGTAGCCGAAGCGGTACTCGCCGCCGTGGGGCGTCACCACGCGCACCGGCAGGCCGAAGAGATCGTAGCCGTAGCGCCAAGTCGCCCCGCGCGCGGTCGCGCACTCGACGAGGTTGCCGTGCCCGTCGTAGGTCCGCCGATCGGTGGCGCCCGCCGGTCCGGTGGTGCGGACGCACAGACCGCGCTCGTCGTAGGCGTGCTCGGTCGCCGCTCCGCCGGGATCGACACGGCGCACGAGCTTGCCGCGGCCGTCGCGCAAAAGCTCCCAGCGCCCCCCCATCGCGTCCGCCACCGCCACGACCTCGCCCTGTGCGTCGCGCTCGATGCGCGTCGTGTGGCCGAGCGGATCGGTGAAGGCCGCCATGCGCCCGTCGTCGTCGTAGATGCACTGCTCGACCTGCCCAAGCCCGTCCGTGGTGGCGAGCATGTTGCCCAGCTCGTCGTAGGCGTACGTCGTCACGCCTCCGGCCGGATCGACGTACTTGGCGACGAGGCCGAGCGCGTTGCCCTGGTAGCGGTGCAGCGCGCCCACGCCGTCCGTCACGGTGGTCTCGAACGGTGCCGGCCCATACTCGAAGCGCGTGTGGAAGATGCCCTTGGGCCGCGCGCGGCCGCGCGGCGCGTCGGTCCAGCCGAGCTCGGCCAGCACGTCACGGCCCTCGAGCTCGCCCCAGGTTTCCAGGCAGCGCCGCCGAAGGCCGACGTCCTCGTAGCGGTAGCGCCAGAGCAGACCGTCCGGCCGGCGCTCGGAGACAAGGTAGTGCTCGTCGTCGTAGGCGTATTCGGTCGCGAAGCCCGCAGCGTCGATCGCTCGCACCAGATCGCCGCGCCCGTCGAGCTCGTAGCTGCACAGGTGCCTCGACCAGGACCGACCCTGCGCGTCCGCGGCATGCGCGGTCCAGACGAGGCGCGTCCCGTCGCGCCGCCGCTCGGCGCGGCGCCCCACCGAATCGACGATGGCGCACACCCCGAGCCCGTCCCACGCGACGCGCACCTCGTTGCCGCAGCGGTCGCGCACCGCAGCGAGCAGGAAGAGGCCGCCGCCCTCGCGGCGCAGCACGCGGCGCAGGCCCTCGCGCCCGCCGAGCACGATCTCGTCGCCGTGCCGGCTCAGGCTGCGGCCAAATGGCAGGCGTACTACCTGGCCGTCGCGCGGCAACGGCAGCGCCGTCTCGGTGCCCGAGTCGTCGCGGAGCAGAAGCTCGCGGTCGTGCACCTCGGCGCGCCAAGCGTAGGCGTGCGACCAGCCGAAGCCGATGCCGCAGCTCTGCTCGGCGGCGCCGGTGCGATAGCCGCGGCGGAAGTCGACCGGGAGCGGGCCGGGGAGCCAGAAATCGCTCACCGTGGTTGTGAACATCGCCCCCGTCACTACATCCACGGGGCAGGACTGCGCCGCCGTGCCCGGCTCACCCGCGGGCGCGTCGCGACCGTCCTCGGGCGCATCCGACTCGCCCCCGCTCGCCCCGGCGCCGGCTCCCCCCTCGCCGCTGCCCGCGCCCGAGCCCGAGCCGCCGCCCGCCGTGCCGCCGCCGCCCATCACGGCGACGCTGGGGCACATGCCCGGAATGGGCGGGATGTTCGGCGCGGGAGCGGTGCGGGCCACGGGACGAATCTAGACTAGTCGGGCCGCGGGCGCGACGCTATCCTCGCCCGCAAGTCGAGCTCATGCCACCCGCGCCGGAGCAGCTCATTGCCTTGCCGGCGAGCCCCGAGGGGCCGCCCATCGCGCTGGAGCGCTTCGCTGCCCTGTCGGCCGAGCTCGACGCGGGCGCCGATCACAGCGGACTGTTGGCGCGCGCGGGGCTCACCGATCACCAGTGGGCGGCGGCCCAGCGGATCTGGCTTTCCCGCATCGCCGGCGAAGCGACAGGACTGCGCCTCGAGCTCGCGGGCCGGTACGCGGCGGCGTTCGCGGCCGAGCGCCGCGAGCTGGAGAAGCGCCACGCCGCGCCGGTCGAGGCCGCGCCGGCAGCACCCGTTGCGCCCGCGAACCCGCCGGCGCCAAGCAAGGCGGAGCCGCCGCCAGCGCCGGTCGCGCCGCCACCGGCGCCACCGGCGCCGCGCCCCCGCGCGCCGCGCGCCCAGACGGCACCGATGGCGGCGGTGGCACCTGGCCCGGCGCTGCCATTCGCGGCGTCGCCGCCCGCGCGAGACCGGCCGGCGGCCCAGTGTGCGAGCACGGCGGACGGCACGACCATGTCGCCGGTCGCCGCCATGCCATTCGCGCCGACGGCGGTGCCGCTGGGACGATCGCCCGCCGGTGCCCCGGCGCTGCCTTTCCGGGACCGCCGCGCGTGCCAGATCCCGGCGCGGCCCGAGCCGGCGCCCGCGCGAGACGAGCACGCCGCAGAGTGCGCCAGCACGGCGGCCGGCACCATCATGTCGCCGGTCGCCGCCATGCCGTTCGCGCCGGCAGCAACGCCGCCCGGGCGATCGCCTGCCGGCGCCCCGGCGCTGCCCTTCGTGCCGGCGGAGCGCGCCGCACCGCCGCCACCGGCCGCGAGCGCGCCCCCGGGCGACACGGCCGCCGCGTTGCTGGCGGCTCCGGGCGGCACGATGGGCTGTGGCAACGTGATCTCGCCGTTCGCCCACACGCCGCTGCCGTTTGCGCCGCCAGCGCCCCCGAGCGCGCCGGGAAGTGCGCGCGCCGGGCCTGCGGTGCGCCTCTCGCTCGAGCAGTACGCCTCCCTCGAGGCGGAGCTAGCCGTCGCGCCGGCAGCGCGGGATAGGACGCTCGGGCGCTACGGGCTCGACGCGACCGGGTACGCGGCCGAGCAGGCGGCCTGGCGCAGCCGCCTCGCCGGCGATAGCGCCCTGCGGGACCGCTGCGAAGCCCTCGGCGCGCAGTTCCGGGGCTGGCTTGAAGCGATGCGGCGCTAGTGCCCTCGATCCCGCCGCAGAGCTGGGCTACGGCGACAGCGTGACGCACGGCAACAGGACGAGCGGCTCCGTCCCGGAAGCTGGGATGGGGATCGAGCTGGCGCGGCCGGAGACGGCCGAGCACGATCCGCAGGAGGTCGTCGCAGCGGACGCCCGCCTACGGGACCTCCTCGACAAGGTGGCGACGCCGGACCCGCTCGAGCCGGCGGCAGGGCCGGGGCCGGCACCGGCGCGCGCTCCTGCCGCGGCGCTCGCAGGCGTAGCCATGCGCACGGCAACGCCGGTGGCGGTGCGAGGGCGCACGGTGCGCTTGCGCTGCCGGGGCATGGATGCCGAGATCAGCGCCGAGCTCGCGCCCGGCGTCTCACCCGAGCTCGTGCAGCTCGCCGTGACCAACGCCGACGCGGTCGTGCTCGAGTGCGCCGAGGGCGAGCTGCCCCTGGTCGTCGGCGTGCTCCAGGCGCGCGTCCCGCGCGAGCTCGTGCTTCGGGCCCGCAAGATCTGCCTCGAGGGCGACGAGGAGCTGCTCCTGCGCGCCGGGCGCGGCGCGCTGCGCATCCGCCAGGACGGCGATATCGAGCTCGTCGGCAGCCGCATCGCCGCGGCCTCGCGCGGCCTGTTTCGCCTCGTGGGAAGGATGCTGCGGCTGAACTGAGCCGCCTCAGCCCTCGCCCAGCAGCTCGCGGAAGCGGGCGGCGAGCTCCGGCTTGGCGATCATGCGCGGCGTCCAGTACGCCTGGGCGCGCAGGTACCCGGCCAGCGTGAGCGCCGTGGCCGCAAGTGCGGCCGCAGGATCCGCGCCCCGGCCGAGCCCACGGGTGGCCCGGGCGAAGCACTCCAGCGATGCGGGCGGGTCGGCGCCCGGCGCGCCGCCGCGCCCCGCCTCGGCGAATGCCTCGCTGAACGCGGCGACGAGCGCCGGGACCTCGTCTCCCGGCGCGTCCGCGGCAGCCGACAGTCGCTCTTGCCACGCATCGTCGAGGCGCTCCCAGCTCTCCTCGTCCAGGCCGTGCTCGGCGAGAACCACCTCGCGCAGGCGCTCGCCGTTCGCGAGCGCGGCGGCGAGGGCCGCGTAGGCGCGGACATCCTGGTCGAGCTTGTGCGCCGGCACGGCCGCGAGGGTATCACATCCGCGAGGCGACCTACGGCAGGAGCGGCATGCCGCTCCGCGCCGTCCGCATCAGGCTCCTGGAAGGCGGCGGGAAGACGGGAAGGATTTCAGTTCAGCCGTCTGGAGTTCTTCCCGCCTTCCCGTCTTCATGTTGATCTTGTTCGCGATCCAAACCGGTCGGTGTTCTAGGAGCGCGTTCGAGGAGCCGCTCGTCAGCCGGTCATCCGATCCCGCGCCGACCGCGCGGGCGTTGGCGACAGGGTGAAGTCGATCCTCCGCGCTGACGGGCTGTTGGTTCGCCCCCGGCCCGGTATTGGCCGCCCTCGCTCCGACCCCCCGATCAGCGACTACCTGTCCCCGCCTCGGCCCTCGATGCTTTGCCTCTCTGGAGATCACCCCGGATCGTTTCTACAAGTCCAGGGATGACATTCCACATTCCCTGTTCTCTGTTTCACGTTCCGCGTTTCCGTGGCCCACGTCCTCCCGCACCTCGGGCCGCCGAGCTGTCAACGGCGATGCTGCGCACGGCGGGCTTCTCGTGTTCATCCGGCAGGCGGGCGAAGCGCCTCGCGGCGGTAGATTCCCAGAAACTCCGCCGGAGAAACGACGACCATCCCTTCCCGCGCTCGGAGGGGATAGTGTCGAACGTTTCCCGTGACGATACAACGGGCTTCTCCGGCAAGCGCCGCTTCGAGGAAAGGCGCGTCTGTGGGGTCCGGAAGATCCTCCGCCAGCGGGCGTCCCGACACCGGGCCGCCCTCTGCTTCGATCGTCTCGAGAAGCCCGTTGACGTAGTCCGGGTCGAAAGGGAACCTTCGGCGCAACAACACGTCGCGGTACTCGCAGAGGATGCGCGCATCGTAGCAGAGCTCCAAGGCGCCAGACGCGACGAGGCGAACCAGTTCACCGGGGGCGCCGAACGGGTTCAGCAGGCCCGACACCAGCACATTGGTGTCCAAGACAATCCTCACCGGGCGCGCTCCCTGCGCGCCGCAGCGATCTCGGCGTTGATTTCCGCCGAAGTCATCTTGTCGGCGCCGACCTCGACGGACTTCATCTGCATCGCCGCGACGGCGGCAGCGGCCCGCGCGCGCCGGATGGCCGCCAACGCCTCCACGATCTTGTCTCCAGAAACGGCCGACAGGATCGCGATCGGCTTGCCGTTCGAAGTGATCACCATGTCCTTGTCCTTGCGGAGGCGTTCCCAGACCTCCGCGGAACGACCCCGCAGGTCTCTTACCGTGACGAATCTCATCTCTCTTCCCTCCGCAAGCTTGCAACGCATCTGTCACGCATTAGTGTATACGACCGCGCATCAGATGTCAACGCGGCCATTCCGTTTCGCGTTGTGTTCTCTTGGGATTGCGCCGCGCGCGCCCTGGATGCCCTACGTCGCAAGATGCTGAACTGCCGCGCACAGTACCCCCTGACGCTCGGCAGGAGTTGACCGCGTGCCGATCGGCCTGGTTTCCGACGAAGAGCCGATTTGTTCCAGTCGTCGTTCCCACCCCCTCGGAGTCACAACTCGCGTAGGAGAAACCGGACAGATTGGGGGCCGCAGCGCTGAGCCCCGCACGTTCGTGATTTCGCGTGCTTGGTCCGGGCACGCCAGGAGTCCTGGAGCACGGCCATGGGTGCTCCTGGCCACCGGTGCGCGGTTGGGCGGCCGCCCGGGGGCGCGGACGCATTTGCCGCCGGCCGCCCCGTGGCGCTAGGGTGTCGCTCCATGGGCGCCACAGCGAGCAGCGCGCCGGCCACGTCGGACAGCGAGCCGTCTCTGGCGGCGCTGGAACGTGCGCACGGGCACGTGCACCTGGCGGCCCGTGCGCTGGAAGCGGCGCCGCCCGGTCCGGCCGACACGCGGCCGGCAGCGCGCGCGCTGGAAGCCGCCACCGCCGCGATCTACGACGCCATCGATCTGCGCGATGACCGGCTCGCGGCCACACGCCGCGCGGCCGCGGAGTTGGACCGCGGCCGGGGCGCGCTCGATCTGGCCGTGGCCCTCGATCCCGTGCTCGCGCCGCCCTGCGAAGCGCTGCGCCGCGCCGCCGCCTCGCTCGCCGAGGCCGAGCCGCACCTCGCCCGCCGGCCGCCCGAGCTGCCGCTCGGGACCGAGATCCTCCGCGCGAGCCGCGACACGCCGCGCCTGCACCGGCTCGCGCGGCCGTCGCTGGCCCCCGTCTGGCGCGTGCCCGATCCCACCGCGCCGCCGCCGGTCGCCCCGGCGCCGCCGCCCGTGGCGCGCACCCACGCGGAGCTCGCCGCTGCGGTGGCCGCGCTGCGCAGCCAGGCCGACGAGAAGCTGCGCGCCGCCGAGGCGCGGCGTGCCGCCAACAAGAAGCGGCGCGCGGCGCGCGCCGCCCCCGAGCTCGTGGCCGAGCCCCCGCCCGGGTTCTGCCCGCCCCCCTGGCCGTCACTGGCGCCGGCCGGCTTCGTCCGCGCCAAGGCACGCGAGTGCTTCGAGGAGCTCGCGATGCTCGGCGTGCAGCGCGCGCCCGTGCCCGGCGAGCCGTGGCGCTCGGTGCGCGTGCTCGAGGCCCGGCTGCTCGCGGCCATCGATGCCCTGGCCTCGCTCGGCGGCGAGGCCCTGGCCGCGATCGAGCCGCTCGTGCGCGATGCTCCGGCCAAGGATCCTTCTCGCGGCTTCGCGGCCGCGCTCGTGCTGGGCTGCTGCGAGGGCCGCGACGCGCTTGGCGTGGTCGACCGGCTCCTGCGCTGGATGGGGCCGAGCGACCCCGAGGTCGCGCGGGCCTTCGCCGGCGCGCTCGCCCTGGCGCCGCACCCTGGACTGGGGAGTTGGCTGCGGGTACTGTGCGCCGACCCGCTTCCTGCCTGCCGTGCGATCGCCGTCGAGATCCTGGCCTACCGCGAGCTCGCGACGACGGCCGAGCTCGCCGGAGCGGCGCTCGATCCTGCGCCGGCCGTTGCCGCCGCGGCGCTGCCGCCGCTCGGGCTCGCGCGCGGGCCGGAGCTCGACGAGCTGTGCGCTCATGGCTGGAGACACGCCGACGCGAGCGTGCGCGAGGCTGCCTGGAAGGCGGGCCTGCTGGGCGGGGCGGCGCGCGTCCTCGAAGCGCTGCGCGCCGAGCTCGGCGGACCGCTCGCGGCCCGCGCCGCGCTGCCGCTCGCCGTGGGCGGCGACGAGCGCGACGCCGCCGATCTGCTCGCCCGGACGCGCCACCAGCCGCGCGCCGGCCTCGTTGCGGCCCTGGGCTGGGCCGGCTTGCCCGAGGCCGTGCCGCTGCTGGTGGAGCTGCTGGGGCACCGGGACCCCGAGCTGCAGCTCGGGGCGGCGGAGGCGTTGGACCGGCTCACCGGCGCGCGCCTCTACGAGCAGGTCGAGGTGCCGCCCGAGCAGATCGAGGTGCCGGAGGTGCCGGAGCCGGGGCTGGGCGAGCCCAAGCCCCCGCGGCTGGCGCGCCTGGTGAGCGATCCGCGCGACCTGCCGGCCGATGGGGCCAACGATACGGTCGTCCGGCCGAGCTCCGACCCCGCGATCTGGCTCGCCTGGTGGCGCGAGAACGAGGAGCGCTTCGCGCGGGACGCGCGCTACCGGCGCGGCCGGCCCTACTCGCCCCTCGTGTCGCTCTGGGAGATGGACGTCTTGGACCTGAGCATTGCGGAGCGCCGCTGGCTCCAGATCGAGCTCGTCGTGCGCACGGGCGGGCACGTGCGCTTCGATCCGCACGACTTCGTCGCCGTGCAGGAGCAGGCCCTCGCCGCCTGGCAGCCCGTGGCCGAGCGCGCCGCGACGGCGCCGGGAAGCTGGAGCCGGCCGGGGCGGCGGTGATCAGTTCACCCCCGCCACGCCAAAGACCAACGCCGCGTAGGGGGAAAGCAGCACGTCGCCGTCGGCAAGGGCGCAGACGGAACGCGTGGCGCCCGGCTCGGGCCAGGCGCTTCAGGAGCAGGTAGAGCCGGCCCTTGACTCCGTACAGCTCCCGGGTCTTGGGCGGGAGATCCTTCAAGGCCCGCTCCTGGACCGTGTTGGCCTCGCCGATCCCGGCGACGATCTTCTTGCCGCTCTCCAGGTGCTCGGGCTTGAGCCCCCACGGCGCGAGCACGGCCTGCTTCTCCGTGGCGAGCGCAAGGAGCGCCTGCATGCGGCCCACGAGCTTGGCGGTACGATTCGCCCGCGCGCCGGCGAAACCGAGCACGGGGCCGGCGCGTCGAGCGCCCGCTGCGGCTTCTGGGCCCGGCGTGGTCGCTGCCGGAGACGCGAGCCCCCGAGCTCCCGGCAGACTTTGTCCGAGGCCCTGGGCGGGTGCACGAGACGCTTGCAACCGGCGCCTGCCGCCACGTAGTCTCCATACGGGCGGTTTTTGAGGTCTGCATTGGGCCGCACGGGAGGTTGGCCATGGCGAGCACGAAGACGGCGCATCGTGGCAACGCGGACGTGGCGCTCATGCCCCTCGGAGGCCCGCTGCACGACCAGGAGCTGTGCTCCGGACGCGTCGGCGCTGCGCGGCGCCAGGGTGGCGCCGGAGGTACGGGGGAGATGCTCCCCCATTGGGCAGGTGCCCGGCCGGCCGCCCCCATGCGCCGGCTCCTGCTGCTGCTCGTGCTCGCGTTCGCGATCCTCGGATGCGGTCGCGAAACGCCCGCTCCTGCCGAGCGTACCGAGCAGGCTCGCAACGCATCTCTCGCGCTCGACGTGGCAAATCCGGAGCTCGCCGAGCTCGCGGCTACGGCCGCGAGAGCCTGGTTGTTCGCCAGGATGCCAAGGTCAGCCTCGGGAACGTCGGCGTGATGGCGGTCGGCAAGAGCCCGTACCTCTACCAGGACTTCCAGCTCGCCGTGCTGACGAAGGCCGCCGTCGAGCAGAACGTCTTCGCCGACTCGGTGTTCGTCGCCAACAAGGGCTCGATCGGCGCCGACGTCGCGACGGACCACCTTACCGCGGAGCCTGGCTCGGTCATCGGCGGCGCAGTGTCGCCGTATGCCGGGTTGTCGATGCCCGCCTTCCCACCCGTCGCGCCCGTCGCGCCCGGCGTCGCTGCCGTGACGGTGGCGAAGAAGACGCTGGTTCTCGAGGCGGGCGCCTACGGAGCTGTCGACGTCCAGCAGGGGGCTACGCTGCGACTCGCGGGCCTCTACCAGGTCGCTTCGTTGAATCTTGGCGAGTCCGCCCGACTCGAAGCCACTGCGCCCCTGGAGCTCCGCGTCGCCAACCGCGTGCAATCCGCTGCGAAGGTCTTCATCGGGCCGGCGCCCGGCAGCAATCTGACTGCCAAGGGGATCCGGCTCGAAGTGTCGGGAGTCAACGGCGGCAACGGGGACGTCATGTCGGGCCCGAAGGCGGCCAACTTCGGCACCTGGTGTGAGCTACATGCCATCATCGTCGTTCCCTCCGGCACCCTGGTCGTTGGGCCGTACGCGACGGTGAAGGGCGCTCTCTTTGCACGGGACGTCGATATCGAGCAGCACACGAAGATCTCGACGTGACGGGGGACGGGGTGGCCGACTCGGCGCAGGTGCTGGGGAGCCTGGGGATCACCGACGCCGAGCGCCAAGAGCTCGCGCTGCGGTATCCGGTAGGCAAGTCGCTCTGGCGGAGCGCGCTTGCACACTTCAGCGCCTGGGATTGCAACTGGAGCTTCTGGCCGCCTCCCGATGCCGCTGCCCTGGGGTCGTGCGCGGGCGTCGCCGATTCGGTCACCGTAGAGTGCAAGAGCGAGAGCGGCGGCGCCGTGGTCGTGCCGATGTCGCAAGCGGCGGGCAGGCGCGAGCCGGTCGCCGGCACGCCGTATGAGCTCGTGTACCAGAGCGATCGCACCCTGGCGCGCGACGCCGAGCGCAAGCTTGCCATACCGCTTAGCGAAGCGTCGGTTCCGCCGTCGCCGAAGCGAATCGACCTCGAGGTGTCGGTCGCCGGCCGCACCTTGCGGGAGTCGTTCCCGCCACTGCCCGAGCAGACCTACGCCTTCGAGTGGGACGGCAAGGACGCGTTCGGGAGGTTCCGGCAGGGCGTGCAACCGGTAGCGGTTCGGGTGGGGTTCGTGTACGAGGCGGTCTACCAGAGGACCAACAGGTTCGGATACAACGGCAACGGTACGCCGATTACGATGGAGATCGGCACGGGCGCGACCCGCTGGGACCTCACGTTGTGGTGCGAATCGACGGCCCGCATGCGAGCTGCCGACGCCGAGCCCCTTGGTCTCGGCGGCTGGAGCCTCGACGTCCATCACTGGTACGACGTCGGAGACGAGGTGCACCTGGGAGACGGCACAGTGCGCAAGGCGGAAGCCGAGCCGGCGATCGTCGAGACCTTCGCCGGCGGCGGCGCGACGCCCGCCGCGACCGGCGTCGAGGCCCTGAAGGCAAGCCTGCCGTATGCCGGCTCGCTCGCGACGGGGGCCGATGGATCGGTCTACGTGGTGACCGACAACGGTGCCCTCATCTTCCGCATCGGGCCCGACGGCCTGCTCACCCACGTCGCCGGAGTCCTTCCTGCCGGCTACAACGGCGATGAGATCCCGGCGACGCAGGCGCGCCTGAACGGCGTGACCGGCATCGCGCTTGGCTCCGGCTGCGCTGGTGGGATCTATGTCGCCGACAACTACAACCACCGGATCCGCCATATCGACCAGGACGGCATCATCCACACGGTGGCGGGAACGGGCCACACCACTCCCACCGACAGCCAGGCGGCGGTGATCGCGGCTGGCGACGGAGGCCCGGCCGCGCTGGCGGAGGTGGCGTCGCCGTACAGCGTGGCGGTCGGTCCGGACGGGAGCGTGTACTTCACATCGCTCCGGGGACGGGTCGGCCGTATCGGTACCGATGGCCTCATGTCGACGGCGGCGGGGCGCATCTGCTTGTCGGGCGACCCCTGTCTTCAAGTGGACGGCGTGCCGGCCACCCAGTCAGGCCTTCTGCTCCCGAGCGGGGTCGCCGTGGGGCAGGACGGAGCGCTCTACATCCTCGAAGGCAACCTCACGGGCGGGGTCATCTCCACGAGGATCCGGCGCGTCGGCGTCGACGGGATCATCGAGACCTTCGCCGGCGGCGGGCTCCTCGTGCCCGCCGCGGGCCAGGCGGCCACGTCGGCGAACATCAACTGGGCGGGCTCGATGGCCTTGGCGGCCGATGGGGTGGTCTACTTCACCCACAGCGGGAAGCTATGGGCGGTAGACACGGACGGAGCGTTGCGCCACATCGCCGGCCGGGGGTGCACGCCGTACGCTTGCCCCGCCGGGAGCGGCAACGGAGTGCCCGCGCCCTCGGCCACGCTCATGGCGCTCTACGGGGGGACGCTCGCGGTCGGGCCGGACAGGGCCGTCTACCTGAGCGATTCGCTGGAGGGCAAAGGCCCGGTAGTGCGCCGCGTGCGGCGGCCGCTGCCTGCCGGCGCGGCAGAGCACCGCGTGCCGTCCGAGGACGGCCGTGAGCTGTTCCTCTTCAGCAACACCGGCCGGCACCTCGAGACGCGCGACGCCCTGACCGGCGCTCTGCGCTACGCCTTCTCGTACGATCTCGCCGGACGGCTCGCCTCGGTCGTGGACGGCTTTGGCAACACGACCACGGTCACCAGGGATGGCGGCGGGCACCCGAGCGGGATCCTCGGGCCGTATGGCCAGACCACGGCGCTCGCCGCGGGGGCCGACGGGTGGCTCACGGCGCTGGCGAGCCCGGCCGGCGAATCGCTCGCTTGGGGCTACGCGCCGGGCAAGCCCGGCCTGGTGACGTCGTTCACCGACGCTGCCGGCGCCACCACGTCGGTGGGCTACGACGGCTCGGGGCGCGTCCTCTCGGTGCAGGGGCCGACGGGCGGGTCGGTCGCGCTGTCGCTCGAGGGGGCCGGAAGCGCGGTCCGGCAACGCACGGTGACGGCCAAGACCGGGCTCGGCGTTTCGACGACGTACCAGGTCGAGTGGGACGAGCAGGGCGAGGAAACCCGGACAGTAGCACGACCGGGCGGCGAGCTGGGCACGGAGCGCACGGGGCAGGACGCCGTCACGACGACGACGCTGCCGAGCGGCGTGGTCAGGACGGTCACCGAGAGCGGGGACACGCGCTTCGGCATGCTCGCGCCCTTCGAGGCGGCCGTGCGCGTCGAGACGCCCAAGGGCCTGCGCTTCGACCAGGTGACGACACGAAGCGTGACGCTCGCTGAGGCCGATCCGTTCGGCCTCGTGAAGATCTCCCAGGAGACGGTAGATCCGGTCACGTACACCTCCTACACGGTGAACTACTTTGCCTCGAGCCGATCCTGGCAGCTCAGGACGCCGAGCTGGCGCACGCGGGCGCTGGCCCTGCATCCTTCGGGCTTGCTCGCCTCGAGACAGACCGGCACGCTCGCCGCGGTCACCGACCCGCTCGGTCGCGTCACCCACTACGAGCGGGATGCGGCCGGCCGGGTGACGCTAGAGCAGTTGCCCGACGGCCAGCTCGTCGCGTTCGGCTACGACGCGGCGGGCCGGCCTGCTTCGCTGGCGCCTCCCGGGCGGCCGGCGCACCAGCTCGCGTGGACGGCGCTCGGGCTGCTCCAGCAGTACGTAGAGCCGGCCGTGGATGGGATCGCGCCCGTGACTTCGTATGGCTACGACGCGGATGGGCGGCTGACCGGCGTCACAAGGGCCGACGGGACGAGCGTCGCCGTGGCGCGCGACGGCGCGGGCCGGCCGAGCGGAGCTACGTTCCCGGGCGGCTCGCTCGCGTTCTCCTACGAGCTGGCGACCGGGATGCTGTCGAGCGCGAGCGGGCCCGAGGCCGAGGGGATCGGGTTCGAGTATGACGGCTTCCTCTTGAAGAAGGCGACCTCGGCCGGCCCCGTTGCGGGGACCGTCCGGTGGGGCCACGACCGCTTCTTCAAGGTCGTCTCCGAAGGGGTCGAGGGCGGAGACACCAATCACGTCGTGACCTTCGCGTACGACGCGGACGGGCTGATGGTCAAGGCCGGCCGGATGTCGATCGCGCAGAACCCGAACGGCCTGCTCGCCGGCACCTCGCTCGGCGGGCTCACGGAAACGATCTGGTACGATGCGGTGGGCTTGAGGACGACGCAGGCGGCAAGCTACCAGGGCACGCCGCAGCTTTCGGCGAGCTACACCCGCGATCTGCTGGGCCGCATCACGGCCAGGACCGAGACGATCCTGGGGCAGAAGCTGACCACGGCGTTTGCCTACGATCTGCGCGGCCGGCTTACCAAGGTCACGCAGGGCGGCGTGGTCGTGGCCCAGTACGGCTACGATGCGAACGGAAACCGGACGAGCACGACCACGCCCGGCAAGAGCTCGGCGGCGAGCTACGACGCGCAGGACCGGCTCGTGGCCGATGGCACGCGCGTCTACTCGTACGGCGCCGGCCGC
>JACQWT010000089.1 GCA_016209145.1 Deltaproteobacteria bacterium
CCCGGGCCGAGGACGAAAGTCCGTCCCTTCGGGACGGGGTTGGGGTCCCGACGCGCCCTTCGGGCGCGTCACCCCTGCCCCGCGATCGCGGCCGACTCGGCGAGCCGTCGTCGCTGGCACGGAAATGCCGTGAACGGGTATCCCGCGGCGTGCGCCGGGGCCGGGCTCGTGCCAGAGTGCTGGCGTAGTCCCATGCGCCTTCTCGAGCGCCTGTCCCGGCTCTTCGTCGTCCTGGGCGCCTTCGCCTTGGCGAGCTACCTCGCGTACCGCTTCGGCTCGGGCGGGCTGTGGCGCGGCTTCGAGCCGGCCGTGGCCGTGGCCCAGCCAAGCCCCAAGAGCGACTACGATCTGACACGGCTGGAAGCCGTCAACGTCACGCTGCGCTACATCCGCGACCGCTACGTCGAGCCCGAGCGCGTCAAGCCGGATGCCATGCTGCGCTCCGCCCTGGACTTCATCCAGCGCGACGTGGCCCAGGTCATGGTGATGCCCGTGCAGGGCGGCAAGGTCACCGTCCGGGCGGACACCGACGCGATCGAGCTCGGCGTGGACGGCGTGCTCGGCCCCTGGGACGTGGCCGCCAAGCTGCGCGAGGTGTTTGCTTTCCTGCAGCAGCATCTGCGCGGCACCGAGGTGGATCTGCGGGAGGTCGAGTACGCGGCCTGCAACGGGATCCTCTCCACCCTCGATCCGCACTCCGTCTTCATGACTCCGGACGCCTACAGGGAGATGAACCTGTCGACCTCGGGCCAGTTCGGCGGCCTGGGCATCGTCATCTCCATTCGCGACCAGCTCCTGACCATCATGCGGCCGATGCCGGGCACGCCGGCCGGGCGCGCGGGCCTGCGGCGCTTCGACCGGATCATGAAGATCAACAACGAGTCCACGCTCAACATGCCGCTCGACGACGCCGTGCGGCGGCTGCGCGGCCAGCCCGGCACCGAGGTCGCGGTGTGGGTGGCCCGCGAGGGCGACGACGGCTGGCCCGGCACGCGCAAGTTCGGGCTCGTGCGCGAGCAGATCGAGGTCAAATCGGTGCTCGCGCAGAAGCTCCCCGGCCACGTGGCGTACGTGCGCCTGAACCAGTTCCAGCAGTCGAGCGCCGACGAGATCCGGCGAGCCCTTACCGAGATGCGCGCCGAAGGCCCGCTGCGTGGCGTCGTGCTCGATCTGCGCGGCAACCCCGGCGGCCTGCTCGAGCAGGCGGCCAAGGTGGCCGATCTCTTCCTGCGCTCCGGCGTCATCGTCGCCACGGTGGGAGCGGCCGAGGGCCGCGAAGAGAAGCGCGCCGCTGGCCCCGGCACCGAGCCCGACTACCCCATGGTGGTCCTCACGAACGGCGCCTCGGCCAGCGCCAGCGAGATCGTTGCCGGTGCCTTGAAGAACCTGGGCCGCGCCGTGATCGTCGGCCAGCAGACCTTCGGCAAGGGCAGCGTCCAGCTCGTCTTTCCCAAGGTCACGCGCGACGGCGCCGCGTTGAAGCTCACCATCGCCCACTACCTCACTCCGGGCGACACCTCGATCCAGGGCGTGGGAGTCGTGCCCGACATCGAGCTCGACCCCATGACGGTCGATCCGCTCGAGATGGACTTGGCCATTCCCCCGTCCACGCCGGGCGAGCGCGATCTGTCCCGGCACCTGTCGAGCGATCGCGCCACCGCGCCGAGCAAGCCGGCGCAGGGGGTGCGCTACTACCTGCCGCGGGGGGAGCGCGAGAAGATCCGGGACCGGGGCGGCGAGCTCGAGGACGAGTTCCAGCTCGACTTCCCCACCGATTTCGCCCGCGCGCTGGTGCAGCGCTTGCCCGCCAGCGCAGGCGGCAAGCCACCGCTCGGCGTCCTCGTCGATTTCATCGAGCAGGTGCGGGCGGCCGAGATCGGCAAGGTGTCGGCCGAGCTCGCCCTCGGCGGCATCGACTGGAGCGCGCCGCCCAAGGGCGCGCCCGCGGCCGCGCCGGCCCGGGGCGAGTTCGAGGTCGTGGCGCAGACGGATCGTCCGGGCAACCAGGTCCTGGCCGGCCAGCCCATGTCCCTCAGCGTGCGCGTGACGAACAAGGGCAGCGAGCCGGTCTATCGGCTCCGGGGCAAGACCGAGAGCGACCACCCTTACTACGACGAGCGGGAGCTCGTGTTCGGCAGGATCGCCCCGGGCGAGACCAAGGTGGCCGCGGCGCCGCTGGGCTGGTGCGAGGTCGAGGGGCACAAGCCGGGCACCGTGCGATCCAAGCCGGAAAACGCCCCGCGCGTGTGCAAGATCCCGATGGATGCCCACTCGCGCTCCGACGGGATCAAGATCCGCTTCGAGGCGGCGGGCGGGCAGGTGCCGGCGCCCGTGGAGATCCGCCCCGTCATCGTGGCGCTGCCGCGCCCGCTGTTCCAGTACAGCTATCAGGTGAGCGACAACGTCGCCGGCAACGGCGATGGGCTCGTGCAGATGGGGGAAGGCATCAGCATCTACCTCACGGTCAAGAACGTCGGCCCGGGCCGCTCCTTCGAGACGCAGGCCAACCTCGCCAACGTCTCGGGCGACGGCGTGCTCTTGCGCGCCGGACGCTTCGACATCTCCAACATGAGCCCGGGCGACGTGCGGCAGGTGGCCTTCAGCTTCGAGGTGCAGCCGCAGCTCCAGGAGCCGGAGGTCGTCCTGAGCCTGTCGGTGGGCGATCGCGATCTGCGCGAGCTCGCCCAGGAGAAGATCAAGCTGCCGATTGCGGATCCGGTCCCCCTGACCACCGCTCGCGGCGCGGTGGAGACGGCGCGCGAGACGCTGCTCCTGCCCAGCCCCTCGCCGCAGCGCGAGCCCTTCGGCCGGCTTGGCGCCGGTGCGGTGGCGCGGCTCCTTGCCACGGCGCCCGGCTTCTACAAGATCGAGCTCGATCCGGGCCGCTTCGCCTTCGTCGCCACGGACGGGGCGCGGCCGTCGAGCCGGCCTTCGGGCAAGCTCGGCTTCGAGCCGATCTACTCGCACGCGCCACCCACGCTCGATGTGCGGGCCGACGCCGTGGCCACGCGGCAGGACAAGGTCAAGGTGAGCGTGGAGGCCCGCGACAGCGAGAAGCTTCTCGACACCTACCTGTTCGTCGGGCCGCGCAAGCTCTACTACCAGAGCAACCGCAAGGGCCCCGATCCCCGCCGCGCCGCTTTCGAGTTCGACGCGCCGCTACAGCCCGGGGTCAACGTGATCACGGTCGTGGCGCGCAAGACCCCCGAGACCACCACGCGCCGCACGGTGGTCGTGCGCCGCGACGGACCGGACGGCGCCATCCTCAAGACGCCCAAGAACGACGAGTATCTGCTCGAGCCGGCGGAGTGAGTCGGCCGCCCGACGAGCCGGTGGGGGGCGAGCCCTTGCGTCACCAGTTGCAGCCCCACTTCTCGGGGCTATCACTGTTGCTAGGAGTGTGTCGGGGAAAAGCGCTCTTGGCCGGAAGTCGGGAGGCGTGATCTCGCGAGACTGCGGGATCCGTGAC
>JACQWT010000056.1 GCA_016209145.1 Deltaproteobacteria bacterium
GGCCTGCTTCAAGTCGTCCGGCTTGCTCATGGTCCCTTCTCATGCAACACGCAATGATCTTGCGCAACCCGAAAGCACGTCGCTCGTCATTATCATTACAGTCGCACGATCAAGTTATGCCCACACTGGATCTCCACCCCCTTCGGGACGGGGTTGGGGTCCCGACGCGCCCTTCGGGCGCGTCACCCCTGCCCCGGCCGGCGCGGATTTAGGGGATCGGCCGCCGTCGTTGCTACCGCCGGGTTCTTGGTTAGCGCCTATGCCCCGCGTCCTGCAGCGCCCGGCGGTACTGGGCCGGCGTGTTGAGGTTGCGCAGGCTGCGCAGCTCGGGATCGGCGGCGGCAAGCTCCCCGTCGGCCAGGAGCTCGGCGGGCCGCACGACGCGCGTCCGGTTGCCGCCCAGCAGTGCTACGACTTGGCGCTCCCCGCGCGCGAGCAGCTCGGCCGCGCGACGGTGAAGCCGGCAGGCGTAGATGGCGCCGAGCGGGTGCAGGCGCCCGGCCGCCTGCACGATGACGGCGTCGTGCTCGTCCGAGAAGAGCACGCAGAGGCGCCGCACGAAGGCCGGCTCGAGAAACGGGGCGTCCGTGGAGGTCACGAACGCCGCCGGAGCCAGCGGCTCCATCACGCGCAGGCCGGTGGCCAGCCCCGCCAGCGGGCCCAGGCCGGGGGCCGGATCGCGCGCCACGCGCACGCCGGCCGGAAGCCGGGGCAGGCGCTGGCGCGGGGCGGCAACGACCAGCACCGGCGCGGTCGCGTCGGACAGGCGCCGCACGATGCGCTGGAGCAAGGTCTCGTCGCCAAAGGGCAGCCAGAGCTTGCTGCGCCCCATCCGGCGGCTCCGGCCGCCGCAGAGCACGATGGCCGCGAGGCTCACGCCCGGAAGCCCCGCGCGCGGAGTAGCTCGCGCGTCGCCGGCGAGGCCAGCACCTCGACGAATGCCTGCACGGCGGGACGCCCGCGGCGGCTCGTGGGGACGGCGAAGTCGAAGTGCTCCTCGCACAGGGGCAGGAACCCGAGGCCCCGGTCGCGGGCCACGACGTCGATGGCAATGCCGAAATCAGCGCGACCCTGCTGCACGGCCGCGGCGACCGCGTGGTGGGAGCGGGCCTCGACGCCGTAGCCCGCGGGCCGGGCCTGACCCAGAAGCCGGTCGTACAGGGCGCGCGTGCCGCTGCCGCGGTTGCGGTTGATCATCACGATCTCGGGCAGCCGCGCCGCCTCCCCTACGGCGCGCTCGGGATCGCGCCCCTCGAAGCGGGCGTCGCCCGGGCGGAAGACCACGCCTTGCAGCCGGCCGTACCCCGCGCATAGGTCCAGGCCGGGCGTGAGGAAGGGGTGGTTGTAGATCCCGCTCGCCGGATCGAGCAGGTGCATGCCGGCGGCGTCGCACGCGCCCCGCTTGGCGGCGGCGAGCCCCGCCTCGCTGCCCACCGCCACCACCTTGCATGACAGGCCCCGTGCCACGAGCTCGGTCACGATCACGTCGAGGCCCACGCAGTGGCTGCCGATGATCACGAGATCGCAGCGGCGCGGCCGGGCGCCGGCCAAGGCGTGTACCTCGACGCGCTGGCCCTGCTCCACGAGCTCGATCTCGCGCGGGATGACGAAGTAGCCGTCGGCCTGGCTCCACGTCGTGACCGAGCCGGAGCCCTTGCCGATGGGATAGCAGAGCGTCTCGCCGCGCTCGTCCTCGACCAGGTGCACGAGCGTGTACTCGGTGCGTCCCGGATCGGAGCGGAGCTGCACCGGCAGGGTGGCCGTCTGCGTGCGCGCCGGATCGCGGACGAGACCCGCCCACTCGCGCACCAGCGGCGCCACGAACTCGTGGAACGTGAAGATGGCCGAGGTCGGGAAGCCGGGCAGGACCACCACCGGCTTGGAGCCGCTTGCGGCCAGGCACAGCGGCTTGCCGGGCTTGAGCGCCACGCCGTGCACGACGATGCCTGGCGGCGCCAGCGTGGCCGCGAGCACGCGCGCGTTGATGTCGCCCGGGCCCTTGGAGGTGCCGCCCGAGAGGAGCACCGCGTCGTGCTCGTCCAGGGCTTGGCGCAGGGCCGTCACCAGAGCCGCCTCGTCGTCGGGCACGATGCCACAAAGCCGCGGCTCGCCGCCCGACTCGCGCACCGCGTCGGCCAGCACGACGGCGTTCGAGTCGTAGACCCGGCCGGGCGCGAGCGGCTCGCCGGGGGCGACGAGCTCGTCGCCCGTCGAGATGATCGCCCGCGCGCAGCACGGTCTCGCCCCGGGCGATGTCGATGCCGGCGCCGGTGATGTGCGCGCCGGGAGTCACGGCCCGGCGTACGAGCACGCCCGCCGGGACGAGCTCCGTGTCCTCCACCATGAGCACCGCGTCCGCCCCGCGCGGCACTGCGCCGCCCGTGGGAATGGCCACGGCGCTCCCGGCGCGAAGCGCGACGGTGGGGATCTCGCCGATGCGCACGTCGGGCACAAGGCGGGCGAGGGTGCGAGGCTCCTGCTCGGTCGCGCCATACGTGTCCTCGGCGCGCACGGCAAAGCCGTCCATGTTCGAGCGGTCGAAGCCGGGCACGTCGACCGGGCTCACGACGTCCTCGGCGAGCACCCGACCCAGCGCGTTCTCCAGAGCCACGGTCTCGCTGGCGAGCGGCCGGAGCGGCCCGAGCGCCCGGCGGAAGCGCTCGTGCGCCTCGTCGCGCGTTGCTACTTGCAGGAACTGCTCTTGCTTCATCACTTGTTCTCGGCGCTAGTCATCGACCGGAAGGCTATCGGGAAAAGCGGAGCCTCTCCCGACTTAGCCTTCTCCTTGTCCGAAATCTGTAGGAGCCAAAGTCGGGGAAACCGCCGATCGATCGGCGCATCTTCAGTCCGGTGGCATGCCCGGCCCGAGCGAGTCGAGCCGGACGCGGGTGAAGGTGGTGCGGCCGCCGACTTTCCCCATGCCGAACACTTCCTTGCAGGTCACACCCAGGGGGTGCGGAAACGCCACTTCGGGCCCGGCATCCGGCAGGATCCAGCCG
>JACQWT010000057.1 GCA_016209145.1 Deltaproteobacteria bacterium
GGCCTACGGCTACCTGCGCTCCGAGTGCGGCGTGCACCGGCTGGTGCGGATGAGCCCCTTCAACGCCGACCACACGCGCCAGACCTCCTTTGCCGCCGTGGACGTGACGCCGGACATCGAGGACGAGATCAACATCGAGGTCAGCGACAAGGACGTCGAGATCACCACCATGCGCGCCGGCGGCAAGGGCGGCCAGAACGTCAACAAGGTCGAGACCGCCGTGCGCCTGCGCCACCTCCCGACCGGCCTGCACATCGTCTGCCGCGCCGAGAGAAGCCAGCACCAGAACCGGGCCATGGCCATGAAGATGCTCAAGGCCAAGCTCTACCGCATGGAGCTCGATCGGCGTGCCCAACAGGCCGCGGCCCACGCCGCCGGCAAGGCGGCCATCGACTTCGGCAGCCAGATCCGCTCCTACGTGCTGGCTCCCTACCGCCTGGTCAAGGATCTGCGCACCGAGGTCGAGAGCACGAACCCGGACGCCGTCCTCGACGGTGACCTCGACCCGTTCATCGAGGCGTTCTTACTGCAAGCGGCGCCGGCCGAGCTCCAGGACTCCGGAGCCGCGCGCGAGGAGAGGCGGTGAGCAAGGAGGGCCAGGGCAAGAGCGAGCAGGCGCTGCGCGAAGCGCGCCGGGCGAAGGCCGCCCGCCTGCGGGAGCGCGGTGAAAACCCCTTCGCCAACGACGCGATCGCGGGGGAGCCGCTGTCGGACCTCGGCGCGGTGCGCGCCTGGAGCGCGGGCGCTGTTCTCCCGGACGGCCGCTACGACCCCGGTCGGATCGAGCCCCGCTCCTGGCGCGTGGCAGGCCGCATCCTGTTCCTGCGGGCCATGGGAGGCGTGACCTTCGTTCGGCTGCGCGACCGCACCGGCGAGCTGCAGCTCCACTTGAGCGAGGGCGCCCTGGGCGCGGCCTACGCGCGCCTCTCCGAGCTCGATCTGGGCGACTTCGTCGAGGCCACGGGCCGGGCCATGGCCACGCGGCGCGGCGAGCTGAGCATCGACGTCGAGCGCTTTCGCCTTCTTACCAAGGCATACCGGCCGCTGCCTACGAAGACGAGCTTCAAGGACGTCGAGTCGCGCTACCGCATGCGCTACGTCGATCTCGTCGCCAACCCGGCCGTGAGCGACGTGTTCCGCGCCCGCAGCGTGATGCTGTCGGCCATCCGCGGCTTCCTCGATGGGCGCGGCTTCATCGAGGTCGAGACGCCGAGCATGCATTCTCTGGTGGGCGGCGCCACGGCGCGGCCCTTCCGCACCCACCACAACGCCTTGGGCCTGGACCTCTACTTGCGGATCGCGCCGGAGCTGTACTTGAAGCGGCTGGTCGTGGGCGGCTTCGAGCGCGTCTTCGAGATCGCGCGTTGCTACCGCAACGAAGGGGTGAGCGCGCGCCACAACCCCGAGTTCACCATGCTCGAGTTCTACCAGGCCTATGCCACCTACGAGACGTTGATGGAGCTGACCGAGGGGCTGCTGCGCCACGTCGACGAACGGCTGAGCGCGGCGCTGCCCGAGCAGCACGCCGCCTGGTCGCGAGAGCGCGATTTTGGCCTCGAGCGCTTCGTGCGCGTGACCATGCGCGAGGCCATCGCGCAGGCCCTGGCTCGGGCGGGGCTCGGCGCAGACGTGGCCCTGCGGGCGCACCAGCCGGATGCTCCCGTAGGCGAGTGGGCCGATCGGGCCCGCGGCCGGGGCCGGGCGATCGACTGGGCCGGCTACCGGCAGGCCGTGCAGAGTAGCGCGAGCGAGGGCGAGCGCTTTTGCCGCGCCTACGAGTTCCTGGCCGAGCCGTTCCTGACCGAGGACTACCGCCCGACGACCAGGCGGCGCGCTTCGAGGCCCAGGTCGCGCTCAAGAGTCGCGGCTCCGAGGAGGCGATGGACTACGACCACGACTACGTCCGGGCCCTGGAGCACGGCATGCCGCCCACCGCCGGCTTCGGCATGGGCATCGACCGACTTGCCATGCTGCTGACGGGCGCGGCTAGCATCCGTGACGTCATCCTCTTTCCGCTGCTGCGGCCCGAGGGGCCGGCCGAAGGCGGTGAGGGAGCGTGATCGCTAGCCTGCCGTGGCTGGCCTTCTACGCCGCGGTGGCGGCCGTGGCGGCGTGGCTCTTTCTGCGGGGCTGGCGGCGCAAGAGCCGCAGCCTGGGGCGGGCCCTGCTGTGGTGGGGCGCGGCTTGCTGCGGTGTGGGCTTCGCCGTGCTTGCCACGGTCAGCGCGCGGATGGTCGAGATCCGTGGGGCCTACCTCCTGCGCCAGGAGCTGGTTCGCTTCGCCGTGCTTGGTGCCGGCGTGGTGTTCGTCCTGGCCATCCTGGCGGCGCTGCTGCCGGTCACGCTCGACGCGCTCGAGCGCCGCCGCTTCGCCTCCTTCGTGGGGGCACGCCACATCCGCGCCACGAAGAGCGGCTTCCTGACCGTGATCAGCGTGCTTTCCATGGCGGGCGTGGCCGTGAGCTCCTGCGCCCTGTGCTCGGTCACGTCCATCATGGGCGGCTTCGGCCACGATCTGAAGCGCAAGATCCTGGGCAACACCGCGCACATCGTGGTCGACGTGACCAAGACGGGCGGCTTCGCCGGCCACGAGCCCCTGCTGGCCGAACTGCGCAAGGTGCTCGGCCCGCGCGGGGCCGCGGCCACGGCAGTGGTCGGCGGTGAGGCCATGGCGTCGTCCTCCACCAACACCGCGGGCGCGCTGGTGCGCGGCATAGATCTCGCCAGCATCGGTCAGGTCATCGATCTCGAGAAGAACATCGAGGTCGGCCGCTTCGAGTACCTGCTGCGGCCCGAGCGCCTCGTGGAGCTGCCGAGCGACGAGATCATCGGCCGCGGGCCGAGCGGCGAGCCCTACTTCAAGGGCCCCCCCTTCGACTTCCCGGACGAGCTCGAGCCCGAGCTCACGGCCGCCCTGCGCCCGTCCCAGACCGTCCACCCGGGCATCGTCCTGGGCCGCGAGCTGGCCAAGAGCCTGCACGTGATGGTGGGCGACCAGCTCACGCTGCTCTCGCCCATGGGCGAGCTCGGGCCGACCGGGATCATGCCCCGGGCGCGCAAGTTCCGGGTCGCCGCCGTCTTCTACAGCGGCATGTACGAGTACGACGCCGCCCACGCCTACGTGCTGCTCGACGTCGCGCAACGCTTCTTCAGCCTCGAGGAGCGGATTACCAACGTCGACATCCGGGTGCCCGACGCCGAGAAGGTGGGCGAAGTCCGGCCGCTGGTCGACCAGGCGGCCGCCGGGGTGGGCCGGCGCGGGCAAGTTCAGTTGCGCGTGCGCGACTGGAAGGAGATGAACAAGAACCTGTTCAGCGCGCTCAAGCTCGAAAGAATCGCCACGTTCATCATCCTGAGCATCGCCATCGCCGTGGCGAGCTTCTGCATCATCTGCACGCTGCTCTTGATGGTGACGGAGAAGGCCAAGGAGATCGCCATTCTCAAGGCCCTCGGAGCGAGCGATGGCGCCGTAAGAAGCGTGTTCATGCTGGAGGGCGTCATCATCGGCGCCATCGGCACGGTCTTCGGCGTGTGCAACGCCCTGGCCCTGTGCCTCGGCCTGTCGTGGACCGGGGTGCGCCTCGACCCCGACGTGTACTATATCGACCGGCTGCCCGTGAACGTCGATCCGGCCGACTACGCCATGGTCACGGTGGCAGCGCTGCTCATCTGCACGCTGGCCACGCTCTACCCCGCCCACACCGCCTCCAAGGTTCGTCCCGTCGATGGCCTGCGCTATGAGTGAGCCGCTCATCGTCGTCGAGGATCTGCACAAGAGCTTCGACCACCTCGGCCGCAAGCTGGAGGTGCTGCGCGGCCTCGATCTGGCGGTGGACGAGGGGGAGATCACGGCCATCGTCGGGCCCTCCGGCGCCGGCAAGAGCACCCTGCTGCACTGCCTGGGCACGCTCGATCTGCCCACGAGCGGCCGGATCCGCTTCGCCGGCCAGGATCTCGTGGGGCTGCCCAGCAATCGACTGGCGGAGATCCGCAACCGGATGATAGGTTTCGTCTTCCAGTTCCATCACCTGCTGCCCGAGTTCGACGCCCTGGAGAACGTGATGATGCCGGGGCTCATCCAGGGCAAGAAACGCAAGCAGCTCGAGGAGCCGGCGCGGGCGCTGCTCGTCGAGGTGGGCCTGGGCGAGCGGGCCACGCACCGGCCGGGCGAGCTCAGCGGCGGCGAGCAGCAGCGCGTGGCCCTGGCGCGCGCCCTCATGCTCTCGCCCAAGCTGGTGCTGGCCGACGAGCCCACCGGCAACCTCGACTCGGCCACCAGCGACGCCATCCACGAGCTGTTCTTCAAGGTGGGCGGGGAGCACGGCACCACGATCCTCGTCGTCACGCACAACGTCAGCTTCGCCCGGCGCATGCCGCGCGTCGTGACCATGCGCGACGGCAAGATCTACGCCGACGAGCACGGCTCGTCGTGGCGTCCGCCTGTCTCGCGCGGCCGCTCCGGGGCGGGCGCCGAGCCCGGCGCGCCGACGAGCGAGCCGGGGGCGCCGGTTTTGTGAGCGCCGCCCCGGCGCTTGGGGCTATTCTTGTCCTGTTCCGGGCCCGGGCTCTCGCGGCGGGCTCGAAGCACCAAGCACGGAGGAGTTGTCATGCGCGCTTTCGTACTTCGGCCGGCATTTCTTCTGGGCGGCCTGCTCGTCTCGGTGCTGCTCGCCCTGGCCTGCTCGGGCGGCGAGGGCGCCGTCGTTTCGCCCGCCGGCACGCAGGGCACCGGCGGCGGGGGGCCGACCTGCCCGGGCCAGGAGCTGTGCGGCAGCGCGTGCGCCGACACGCGGCTCGATCCCGCCAACTGCGGTGGCTGCGGCAAAGCCTGCCCGCCGGGGCAGGTGTGCTCGGCCGGGCAGTGCGGCGGCCAGTGCAGCGGCGGCACGATCGACTGCGGCGGCCGGTGCGTTGACCCCGAGTCCGATCCAAGCCACTGCGGCGCCTGCGGCAACGCGCGCGCGGGCGCGCTGGTGTGCTCGGCGGGAGCGTGCGCGCTCGCCTGCGTCGGGGGCAGCACCAAGTGCGGCAAGGCCTGCGTGAACGTGGACAACGACCCGGCGCACTGCGGCAACTGCGATGCCCCCTGCGGCGCGGGCGAAGTGTGCTCCGGCGGCCAGTGCGCCCTCGATTGCGTCGGCGGCAGCACCAAGTGCGCCGGCAAGTGTGTGGACACGGCGCTCAATCCCGAGCACTGCGGGGCCTGCAACAACGCCTGCGGCGCGGGCGAGGTCTGCTCGGCCGGGCAGTGCGCGCTCCAGTGCCTGGGCGGCACGACCAAGTGCGGCAACAAGTGCGTCGACACCGAGGCCAATCCCGCCCACTGCGGCGGCTGCCGCAAGGCCTGCCCGCCGGGCCAGGTCTGCTCGGCGGAGAAGTGCAGCCTGGAGTGCGCGGGCGGGGCCACGAAGTGCGGCAACGGATGCGTGGACGTGAAGATCGATCCGGCCAACTGCGGGAGCTGCGGCAACGTGTGCCCGCAGGGCCAGGTGTGCTCGGCCGGAGCGTGCGCCCTGGAGTGCACCGGCGGGACGACCAAGTGCGGCTCGTCCTGCGTCGACACCAAGACCGACCCGGCGCACTGCGGCGGCTGCAACAGCGCCTGCCAGCCGCAGCAGGTCTGCGCGGGCGGGGTGTGCATCGGCACGGTGTGCACGCCGAACGTGGCCGAGCTCTGCTACAGCGGGCCGGGCGATAGCCTGGGCAAGGGCAAGTGCAAGCCCGGCACCAAGACCTGCAAGCAGGACGGCACCGGCTACGGGGCCTGCTCCGGCGAGGTCCTCCCGGACCAGAAGGAGGCGTGCGGCAACAAGATCGACGACAACTGCGACGGCGCCGTCGACGAGAACTGCATCTTGACGAGCTGCAAGGCGATCAAGGCCGCCGATCCCAAGGCCGCCTCCGGCAAGTGCACCATCGACCCCGACGGCAACGGCCCGCTCGGGCAGCTCGAGGTGCAGTGCCAGATGACGCGCGACGGCGGCGGCTGGACCCTGGGCATCAAGAGCTGGTACCAGGGCGGCGTCGCCGGCAACGTCGGGGCGGTGGGAAACATCGCCGACGCGCTGAACCTCAAGGGCAATCCCTACAAGCTCGACGACGAGGTGATCCGCGCGATCATCGGCAAGTCGCAGCACTTCGACGTGCTGGCCGACCAGAACGGCTACAACAGCTCCTCCTCGAACGGCAACTACGAATACGTCGTTCTGCGCAACTACACCGCGTTCTTCCGCTTTGACGCCCCGGTCGCGGCGTCGCTCACCCAGACCCAGCTCCAGTCCTACCGCGCTCAGGACGACGCCCTGGCGTGGACCGGCAACCTCCAGTGTGGCATCGGGGGCTGGGGCATCAACTGCAACGCTGTTCTACAGAACAACCCCCAGGGAGGCGCCGGCTGCTTGATCAACATGGGCAACTACAGCAACTCGGGCTACCATCACTTCTACATGAGCGAGAGCAACACCGACACGTATCTCTACATCTGCAACGGCCCGCAGCACTCGTCGGGCTACAACATGAACCACCGCTGGTGGTTCCGCGAGTACTGACGCGCCGGGGATCCATGCCGCCGCCGCCGCTGTGTTGCTGCCGCCCGCGCGGCAGGATACCTTGAGGGCACGTACGCGGGTAGGCGGCGCACACGAATCTCGCTCCCGTGGCCGTACGCAAGAGTGCCCTCACCCCATCGTCGCGCGACGCGCCCCGTCGAGATTTGACGGCTCTTCGTCGAAAACCGGGCCGAATGATCTCGCGATGTTGAACGGCGGGGACGCAGAATCCCCGGCGTAGGGCGAGTTCCATCGGCGGTGGGTGGTGCCCGCGTCCAGTGCGCCGGCTGCGGGTGTTGGCGCGGCC
>JACQWT010000058.1 GCA_016209145.1 Deltaproteobacteria bacterium
AAATGGTCCAAGTTATCGAAATCGCTCACTTTACTCTGACGCTGGAACCGAACAATTCCGCGCACTTAGTTCTTTCTCCGACAGGCTCCTAGGGGCGCCGCTGGCGCCCCAGCTCCGCGCCAAGCTCGCGGCCCAGGGCCCCGGCCTCGCCCGGCTCGGCCGGCCAGCTCGAGCGCCGTTCGCCCCGCCGCAGGTCGGTCCCATCCGGCTGGGCCACCGCGCCGCGCAGCCACAGCTCGCCGCCGTCCCGCACGCCGTAGGCCGCGACCGGAAGCCGGCAGCTCCCGCCCACGGCCGCCATGAAGGCCCGCTCGGCACTGACGCAGACGGTAGCGGCGAGATCCGCGGTGCGGCCGAGCAGGGCGCCGAGCGCGGCGTCGGCCGCGCGGCACTCGATGCCCAGGGCGCCTTGGCCCACCGCGGGCAGCAGCACGGCGGGATCGAGGATCTGCGCGCCGGACCGCTCCAGCCCGAGGCGCAGCAAGCCCGCCTGGGCCAGCACCACGGCGTCGACCAAGCCGTCGTGGAGCTTGCGCAGGCGCGTGTCGACGTTGCCGCGCAGCGGCACGATTTCCAGATCGGGCCGCACCGCCAAGAGCAGCGTGCGGCGCCGCAGGCTGGAGGTACCGATGCGAGCGCCCCGCGCGAGCCCGACGAGCGAGCAGCCCGTGGCCGTCACGAGCACGTCGCGCGGGTCGGCGCGGGCCGGCACGGCCGCGAGCACCAGGCCCGGGGCGAGCTCGGCCGGCACGTCCTTGATGGAATGCACCGCGAAGTCGGCGCGGCCCTCCAAAAGCGCCTGCTCGATCTCCTTGACGAACAGGCCCTTGCCGCCAAGCTCCACGAGCGGCCGGTCCTGAAAGCGGTCGCCCGAGGTGACAACATGCACCTCCTCGATGTCGAGCCCCGGGCTCGTGCGCTGCAGCGCTTTGGCGTAGGCCCTGGCCTGGGCGAGCGCGAGGGCGGATCGACGCGTGCACAGCCGCAGCTTCATCGCTCCACCGCGCCCGGACCGGCGCTCGCGCCGGTGCTCGCGGGCGTGCCGCCCGGGCCTGGCCGCGCCCTGGCCCCGTCGCGACCGTTCGGCTCGGCCGGGCCGGCGGGCGGCGGCGGCACGCTCGGCGGAACGCTCGGCCGCGCGCCCTGTTCGTCGCGCAAGTCGAACAGCTCGCACAGGGCGAGCGCATACTCGGTCCCCTCCGGCTTGTCGGCCAGCTCCTTCAAGCGCGTGCTCGGCGCATGCAGCAGCTTGTTCAAGGCCGCCTCGATCATCGTCGCCAGCGCCTCGCGATCGGCGCCGGCAAGGTGCTGCAGCTTCCCCCTCATGCTGCGCTCGAGCTCGGCGTGCAGCACCTGCCGGGTACGCTCGCGCAGGCTCACGATGACCGGCTTCATGCCGAGCTCGGCGCGACGCCGCACGTACGCCTCCACCTCGACCTGCACGATCTCTTCGGCGCGCTCGGCCTCGGCTTCGCGCCCGCGCTGCGCGCCGGCCACGGCCACGGACAGGTCGTCGATGTCGTAGAGGTAGACGTTGTCGAGCTCGTTGACGGCGGGCTCGACATCGCGCGGGACGGCGATGTCCACGAGAAACAGGCTCCGGCCCCGCCGCGCCTTGGACACGGCGCGCAGCCGCTGCTTGGTGATGATCGGCGCGGGGCTGGCGGTCGAGCTGACCACCACGTCGGCGCGCGTCAGGCACCGGTCGAGCTCGGAGAAGTCGCGCTGCTCGCCCCCGACCGCTTGGGCGAGCTGTGCCGCGCGCTCGGGGCTGCGGTTTACGACCAAAAGGAGCGCCCCCGCGGCGCGAAGCTGCTTGGCGGCCGTCTCCGCCATCTTGCCCGCTCCCACCAGCAGGGCGCAACGGCCGGCGAGCTCGCCGAAGATCTGCCGCGCCAGATCCACGGCCACCGTGGGCACGGACACCTGCCCGGCACCGATGGCCGTCTCGGAGCGCACGCGCTTGGCCACCCCGACCGCGCGGCGTACGGCCGCGCCGAGCTCCGGCCCCAGCGTGCCGGCCCGCTCGGCCTGGCGCCGTGCCTCCTTGACCTGGCCCAGGATCTGCGGCTCGCCGACGACCAGCGAGTCCAGGGAAGCCGCCACGCGGAACAGGTGGCGCGCGGCCTCCCGGCCGGCGGCGCGGCGCAGGTACGCGCGGATCTCCTGCCCGCCGACGTCGGCGAGAAGGTCCACCACGCTGCGCTCCAGCAAGGCGAGATCGGCTTCCGGCGCGCGCGGCGCCGCGTAGATCTCGACGCGGTTGCAGGTCGAGAGCAGCAGCGCCTCGCCGACCGACGGGCGCGCCGCCAGCCGCCGCAAGGTCTCCTGCACCGCCTCACTGGGAAGGGCCAGGCGCTCGCGGATCTCGATCGGCGCACTGCGGTGTGACAGGCCAACGACAACCATGGGGATCATGGCGGCCTAGCCCCCCATGCGTGATAGCCCAGCAGACAGCCGGCGGCCGAGGCGCCGCGCCGGCCGAGCGCGCCCGCAGCGCCGGGCCCGAGCGTACTCCTGTACGTGAGGGCCCGGCGCGAGGACGTAAGTCCGTCCCTTCGGGACGGGGTTGGGGTCCCGACGCGCCCTTCGGGCGCCGCCCTTCGGGCGCGTCACCCCTGCCCCGGCCCGCGCGGATGGATCGGCCGCCGTCGTTGCCGTCGGGGAGTTCTTGGTTGTCACGCACGGCCTAGCCTCCCAGGCGGGCCGCGTGTAGCAGCGGCCGCGCCAGGAACACCACCAGCGCCACGACGGCACAGGCGAAGCCGGCGATCGTGCCCCAGGCCGCCCGCCGGCCGCGCCAGCCGCAGAGCACGCGCAACAGGAGCACGGCAGCGAACAGCAGCCAGGTGGCGTAGCCGAAGGCCGCCCGCAGCAGCACGTCGGCCGGGGCGCCGATGAGCTGCCGCGACCACACCGTGCCCGTGGCCACGCCGGCGGTCAGCAGCGGGAAGCCGGCCAAGAGGAAACGGTGCGCGGTCGCGTCGAGCGCGTCGAGCGGGGGGAGGCGGCTGGCGAGCGGCAGCCGCTTGCGCTTGAGGCGCCGCTCGCGCCACAGGTACAGGGCGGCGGCGCCGAAGGCGAGCAGGAACAGCGCCTCGCCGAGCAGGTTGGCGAGCACGTGCAGCGCGATGAAGCTCGCCGGCAGCCGGACGGCGGGCGGGGCGAAGCTCGCGAAATGGGTCCCGAGGCTGACCACCAGGCCCACCGGCGCGACCAGCACGCCCAGGGCGTGCGCGTGCCAGCGCCGCCGCGCCAGGAGGTAGATGCCCGTGGCGAAGAGCGTCGCCATCGAGAGGAAGAAGGGCAGCGAGTAGATCGGGCAGACGTGGACCAGCGCGCTGGCGTGCAGCACATAGCCGAGG
>JACQWT010000059.1 GCA_016209145.1 Deltaproteobacteria bacterium
ACTCCTAGGAGTCTGTCGGAGAAAAAACTAAGTGCGCGGAATTGTTCGGTTCCAGCGTCAGAGTAAAGTGAGCGATTTCGATAACTTGGACCATTTCGAGCACGCTTTCTCCGACACGCTCCTAGAGGAAGCAAGCGCGGTAGGGCCCGAGAGGACGGTGCCTGCCCTCGCCAAATGCTGTCCGGGAGTCCGCGAGGCCAAAGTTAACATAACATATTTTATGCGATCCAGCCAAGCGGAAGCAAGAAGAAAATTGCGGGGCTGGCGAGCGGATGGCGGCCAGGTTGAGCGCGTCCAAGGCCCGGCGCGGGGCAGGACTGCGCGTCGCGCCGGTGCCGGGCGTGGGCGCACGGCGGCGCTGGCCGCGCGGGCACCAGGTACCGGCACGACCGGCCGAGGCACCCCGCGAAGCGCGGGCCGGTCTTGGGCCGGGCGGCGGGCTGCCTTCAGCTTGGCGGCGGCGCGAGCGCGACGCTGGTGGCGGCGCGCGCTGGCCGCGAGGCGCTTGGCGGCGGGACGGTTCCCGATCCTGCGCCGCGTGGCAACGTCCCGGCCGATGGTCGATCGTGAGCCAGCGCTCGCCGTTCGCTGCCGGGGCCTGGTCAAGCGCTACGACGACGTGGTCGCGCTCGCCGGCCTCGATCTGGAGACGCGCCGGGGCGAGTGCTTCGGCCTGCTCGGGCCGAACGGAGCAGGCAAGACCACGGCGGTCGAGATCCTCGAGGGGCTGATACGCCCGGACGGGGGCAGCGTCGAGATCCTACCCTACTGCCTCACGCCAAGGCTCACCCGCAAGTCCGGCCCGAGGCCGGCCGCGAGGTTCGATACGGCCGCGCCCACGGCCTGTGCGAGCTTGCGGCCGACCGGGATGACCTCGCCTTGGGCCGGCCCGGTGAAGGCGAAGGACCACAGTAACAGGGAACCTTCGTCGTCCCAGAGCGCCAGCCGCCCGCGGGGGCCGGTCTCGAGCTCACCCAGGAGCTCCCCGCGCTCGGCGTCCAGCACGGCCACCGCGCCCGCCTTGCAGAGCACGACCGTGCGTCCGTCGGCCGAGGCGTACAGATCCTCCCAAACCTCGCCCCGCGAGGCGAGCAGAAGCTGGTCGCGCGCCGCGCGCGGCTCGCGCAGCACGATGCCTCGGGCGTCGGCGAACAGCAGCTCGCCGGGCTCGGGCCCGTCGGCCATGGCCGTCGGCCGCGGCGTGGCATGCCCGTACGGCCGCAGGCTCGCGCTCTGGCCGCCCAGGCGCGCCATGGCGCCCGAGCCCAGGGCGATCCACAGGCCGGCTTCGAGCGGCCGGTGGGGATCGGCGCTGCCGCGGCTGGGCCGGGCGTCGTACACGTACCCTCCCCCCGGGCCCCGGATCTCGTAGCCCGGCGTGCCCCCCACCGGCCGCAAGCGCGTCACGCCCGAGCTCGGCGGGCCGAGCGGCACGGCCATCAGCTCGCCGCCAGCGAGCTGGAAGAAGACGTGGCCGCAGCCTGGATCGGCGCCCATGACGAAGGCCGGCTGGCGCTCGACCGAGCCGAGCGGGACCTCGTGTCGCGCCTCGAACAGCAGCCAGTGCCGCTCGTCCTTACGCAGCGCCAGAACCCGGCCGTCGGGGCAGCGCGCCAGAAGCTCGCCCCGTCGCGTCCACTGCCGCTCGCCGCCGGTGGAGTAGGCGCGGATCTCCTCGTCCACCTGCCAGAGCACGCCGTCCGGTCCGTCGCGCACTACCGCCCGCGCCGACTGGCCGGCGGCCGGCGGCTCCGGCTCGCCGGCCACCTTGGGCCGGAGCTCGAGCAGCGGATCGGCCCCCCGGTGGTTGAGGTCGAACACCACCAGATCGCGGCTGACCAGGCGGCCGTCCCGGAGCCGCCAGCCGCCACGGTACTCGCGCGGCCCGAGGTAGCGGCCCTCCCGCAGCAGATCGCCGTACGCGCGCACGGAGCGCAGCGGCTCGGGACGCTTGCCGGCCGGCTCGGCGCAGGGCCGCGGCGACGGGGCCGGCGGCGGCTCGTCCGGCGCCCGGCCGCCCTGCCGCAGGTAGTGCCAGCGCGCCGGCGGCTTCCCGGTGGCGGGATCCTCGACGCCGCAGACGGCAAGGTCGACTCCGCCGGCGTCCCAGCGCGCGTCCACCGGATCGTCGAGCGTGGCAGCCTCGAACAGCTTGCGCGCCGCAGCGCCGCCCAGCTCGAAGACTTCCAGCATTCCGGCGCGCACCAGCGCCACGGCGCGATCGCGCGGGCTGAAGCGCGCCAGGCTGGCCGGCTCCGGCAGCCCGATCTCGAAGCGCTGGCCGGCCGTGACGTTCCAGAGCAGCACCTGCGCGAGCCGTGCCGCCGCCACCCACTCGCCGTCGGGCGAGAGATCGAGCACGCGTCCCGGGAACGGCTCCTCGACGAAGGTGCCGGCGCGGCGCAGGTCCCAGCGCGCCAGGCCGGCCTCGGTGGAGCACGCCACGACCGGCGCGCGCGCTGCCGTCAGCACCGTGTTCAGGCCCCGGGCGCACTTCATCGGCGAGATCGCGCCCAGAGCGATCGTGCCATCCCGGCGCAGCCGCCAGACGCGCAACTCGCCGTCGATCCCGCGCGTGACGAAGGACGAGTCGAACGCGAAGGGCACGGTGTCGGAAATGCCCGGGTCGTGCGGGCGAAAGCGGCTGACGCGCGGGCCCCACAGGCTGTCCTCGAGCGGCTGGAAGTCGACGAGCGTGGCCAGCGCGCCCGTGCCCCCCACGAGCCAGCGCTCGTCCCACGGGAAGCTGGGCCGGCCGACGGGCTCCAGCGAGAGGAACAGGGCCCGCGGCAAGCCGCGAGCGCTCGCCAACAGCTCCAGCGGGACCAGCGCATCGTCCGCGCCGAGCTCCACCGCGGCGGCGAGCAGGGCCACGCGCTGGTACGGGTCGCGCGTGCGGCGCGACTGCGTGACCATACGCTGGGTAGCGGCGCGGCGCTCGGCCTTCTGGCGCGCCTGCTCCTGGGCGAGCGCGCGGGCCTCGACGGCGTCCTGCAGCGCGAAGGCGCCCCACACGATCACTGCGGCGCACAGCACCAGCACCGCGGCCACGACGGCGCGCAGCCGCGCCGCCCGCCGGCTGGCAGCGACGAAACGCCGCTCGGCCGGGCCAGCGCCGCGCAGCCAGCCCTCGCGACGGCCGATCTCGCCCAGCTCGCGCCCGCGCCACAGGGCGGCGGCACGCTCTCCGCCCTCCTGCCATAGTCGCGCCCCCTCGCGCAGCCGCTCCAGAAACGCCAGCCGGTCCATGTCGCCCAGACGCTTCTCGTGCAACCGCCTCCAGCTCTCCTGCATCCCCGGATGGGCGAGACGTGCTCGGCCGCGCCGCTCGCGGACGAGATGGCCGTCCAGAAGCCGGACGAGCACGGCCGCGGCCTCGCCTGCCTCGCCGCCCGCGGCGTCCAGCAGCCGCTCGCGCTCGATCTCCACGGCCGAGCCGTCGACCGTCGCCAGGCGCAGCAGCAGCTCGTCCGCGAGCTCGCGCTGCTGCTCGGGCAGCGCCCTCACCACCGCGTCGGCGTGGGTCGAAAGGGCGCCGAGCACGCCGCCTACTTTGCGCCAGGCGGCGCTGTCGAGCTCGCCGCCCTCCGGAGCGGCCGACCACCAGGCTTGCAGGGCCAGCGAGACGAGCGGCAGCCGCTCGCCCTCGGCCCGCAGCTCGCGCTGCAGCTCCTCCTCGATCGCGGCGACATCGCCGACCCTGCGGCCGGCGGCCCGGGCCGGAGCCGTGACGATCTCGTGCAGCGCGCCGAGCGGCAGTGGCCCCACGAAGCGCAGCCAGGGGCGCAGGGCCGCACCGAGCGGGCCGAGCGCCAGCACGTCGGCGAGCTGCTCGTCGCGCAGCGTGCCGAGCAGACGCAAGCCCGGGCAGCCCGGCGGCTCGGCCAGAGCGCACACCAGCTCCGTCACCTGCCGGCGCGCCGGCTCGGCCGCCCGTGCCAGGTGGTCGAGATGATCCAGCACCACGACCGCGCCGACGCGGGAGCTGCACGCCCAGGCACGCAAGCGCTCGACGAGCTTGCCCTCCGGGGCAGGGCGCTCGGCGCCCGCCGCCTCCTGTGCCCCGGCGTCGCCGAGCAAGGGCCCGAGCACGCGGCCGAGCGCCGCGTCGGGCCGCTCGTCGAGATCCACGACGCAGGCGACCCAATCCTCGCGCTCGTCCGCGAAGTCGCGCGCGAGCTGCGCGGCGAGCCCGGCGAGCGCCAGCGAGCGCTGCCCCACGCCGCTCGGGCCGTGCAGCACGACGCAGCTCTCGTGCGCGAGCTCCCAGCCCAGCCGCAACACGTCCTCGGAGCGGCCGAAGAGCCGGCCCTCGTCCTCGATCCGGTACGGCTCGAGCCCGCGGTAGGGATTGCCGCTGCGGCCGTGCGGGCACTGCCACACCTCGTCGAGCTGCCGGCGCAGCGTGCCGCGCTCCGCTCCGCGCGCCAGCGGATCGAGCAGAAGCCAGCGCTGGAGCAGGGCGGCAAGCGCGGCGGGCAGGCCCGCGTCGGCGCCGCCCAGCTCGCGGATCCGGCCCCGGACCGTGGCCGCCTGCACCTCGGCGAACCATGCCTGCACGGTGGTCTGGCCGCACGGCGGATGGGCGGCCACCTGCTGCGGGAGCTCGCCGGTCGCGAGCCGCACGATCACGGCGGCCAAAGCGTAGGCGTCGCTGGCCGGGCTCGGATCGTCGTTCTCGAAGATCTCGGGCGCCATGAAGCCGGGCGTGCCGACCACGCTGTGCGCCGTGGCCGAAGCCGTGGCCGGAGACGTCACGCCCTCGCCCTCCTCGCTGCGCGCGACCATGAACTCGGCGGTCGAGATCTCCTCGCCCAGGGCCGGCGCCTCGGACGGCGTCGGCCCGCCGGCCGCCACGGCGCGGGCGCCGCCCTGGCGTGAGATCCCGAAGTCCAGCACCTTGATGCGGCCTTCGCGCGTGAGGAAGAGGTTGCCGGGCTTGAGATCGAGGTGGACCACGCCGGCACGATGGATCTCGTCGAGCGCGGCGGATGCCTCGCGCGCCCAGGCCAGCACGCGGCGCCAGGGCACGCGCTCGCCGCGCTCCATCCAGTCGCTCAAGGGGTGGCCGTCGAGCAGCTCCATGGCGACGAAGGCCGCCGGCGCCGGCCGCTCGAGCACGCCGGCGGCGTAGATCGTCACCAGGGCCGGGTGCCGGAACGAGGCAATGATGCGCGCCTCCTCGCTCCAGCCCGGCGTCTTGTGGTGCAGGAGCTTCAGCGCGACCTGGCGCAGCGGCGTGCCGTCGGGCAAGAGCTCGTCGGCGCGCCAGACGTCGCCGAAGCCCCCGCGGCCAAGCCGCTCCAGGAGCCGGTAGCGACCTTCGAGCAGGTCGCCCGGGCCGCGTGCGTCGATGCCAGCCATGGCAAGACCCAAGGGCAGAGGATCAGCCCTCCACCCCTGCCAGCCGGCGCAGCAGCGGCGGCAGCCGGCGCGCGTCGCACGGCGCGCTGATCGGCTCCCCCGAGACGACCGCGCTCATGGCGCACGGGCCCGGGCGCGGCAGGTGGTCCATCCAGTACAGCTCGAATCTGTCCTCGGCGGCCAGCCGGCGCATGAGGGGATCGAGCGGCAGCACGAGGCCGTCGCGCCACCGAGCGATGTACACCACGTTGGCCAGGCGGATGGGGCTGTTGAAGCCGATGCGGCGCCGCGCCCCGGTCTGGTAGGGCCCGGTGTGGTCGATGAACTCGACGCTCTGCACCTCTCCGTAGAGTTCCGGGTCCGTGCGCTGCATCGTGATCAGCGTCCAGGCGCATAGCGGTCGCAGGGCGCGCAGGATGGTGCGCGTCATCTGCTCGAACTCGGCCACGTCGGCCGCCGCCCGGGCTTCGCCGTAGTGGCCGTGGGCGAAGCTGTTGCGCTCGGCCTGCATCAGGTTGCTGAGCGTGTCGAAGGTCTGGTTGGGGGTGAGCTTGACGTCGAGGAGTTGGCGGACGAGCTCCCCGATCGGATCGGTCGCCCCTTCGAAACTCTTGGCGGCAACGCGCGCCAGCTCCCGCCAGCTCCCGAGCGGCAGGCCGGCGCGGCTGCGGGTGCGCTCGAAGAATGCAGCCATGGCCTGGTGGTCGCCGCCGTCCTTGGCCGCCTTGGCAAAGTAGGCGCAGGCGAGCACCACGGCAATCAGGCGCCACGTGCCCTCCAGCACGTCGAAGAGCATCTTGACCCGCTCGACCGCGCTCGAGGCGGAGATGGCGCCGTACACGCGGCCGGCAACCGGGTACGGCAGGCCGCCGCTCAGGGCCGAGAGCACTCCATGCGCCTCGCTGCACTCGGCGGAGAGCTCCTCGGCGCGCCGGCGCGGATCGCCCGGCACGACCTGCTCCCAGCTCAGCGTGCGCGCCAGCTCCACGCGGCCGTCCGTCACCGGCGGCCGCGCGTGCCACTCGCACTGGACCGACACGCCGAGCGTCGCGGCGTCGAGCTTGCGCGGCACGCTCGCGCCGAGCACGCCCGGCGCGAGCCGGCTGACGAGCGCGGAGGGACCGACCTGCGTGGACACTACCGCCGCCAGCTCCTGCTCCAACGCGTCGATCACCGCCGGGCCGATCGCGCGCAGCGGCCCCTGGTCCTCGATCGCGAACAGCAGCATCTGGTGCTTGGGATGCTGCGCCGCCGCCAGCACCTCCTCCGCGGTGGAGAGCCGGACGTCCTGCTGCAGCGCGCGCAGCGCCACGACCCCGTCGGTGTCCGGCCCGCCCCGCGCCCGCACCAGGGGCGCCGCCGGGCCGCTCGCGGCCATCAGCGCATTCAGGGCGAGCTCCAGCTCGCGCCCGGCGTTGGCGGCCTCGCCCTCCAGGGTCCAGTAGCCGCACCCGAGCACCGTGGCCCCCTCGGCGCGGGCAACCTCGGCGGCAATGCGACCGTGCTCCCGCAGCGCGGCGTCGTCGCCGCGCACGATCGTGGCGACCGTGTCCTCCTCGCGCGCCACGACCAGGCTCGGCCAGCGCCGGTGCACGGCCACTGCCGCCCGGACGCAGAGCGGGCCGCGCTCGGCGCCCGGACCAGCGGCAAGGTGGACGAGCACCAGCCCGTGGCCCCGGCCCTGCTGCAGAGCCGTGGCGATCTCCTGCTCCAGCCCTGCCCGCGCCAGCAGGCCCGAGAGCGGATCGACCGTCCCCGCCGGAACCGAGCGCAGCACGTAGCGCCGGTCGACGAGGCTCGCGCGCATCCCGCCCACGGTGACCACGGTGCCGTGCACCATGGGCGCCGCCTCCTCCCGGCCCAAGGGGCGCGTCCCCACCTGCACCGGCACGCTGCACTCCTTGCGCCGCTGCAGCCACCAGCGCACGCCGTCGTGGCGCAGCACGGCGGCGAGACGGGAGGCGACATCCGGGTACACCAGCTCGTTGTGCTCGTCCCCCACCTGGGCCGCCCGGCCGAGCCGCAGCACGCCGACCGGCTCGAGCCGCAGGTCGCGGAACGAGCCATCGCGGGCCTCGATTCGCAGCCGGTCGGGCGCGTCGACCTCGCCACGCCAGATCGAGAAGGCGGGTGCATCGGCGAGCCACACCGTGGCCGCCCCGCGCGTGTGCACGGCCAGGGTCGCATCCAGCGGGCCTCCGGAGGAAGGGACGGCCGGAGTGGCCGGGACCGGTGTCTCGCGGCCCGACGGCGTGACCGCTCCCGGCGCCGGCGAAGCGGGGACCGGCTCGTCGCTCGCCGCGGGCGCGGCGCGCCGCACCGCCCGCAGGCTCGATGCCGCGAAGGACTCCAGCGCCTCCAGGAGCTCGTCGGCACTCTGGAAGCGCGCCGCCCGGTCGCGCGACAGGGCCTTGTGTACGGCCAGGCAGAGGTCGGCCGGCACCTCCGGGACGAGCTTGCGCAGCTCGGGCGGATCCTTGCGGCAGATGGCCATCAGCAGGCCGGCGTATGACTGCTCCATGAAGGGCGGGCTGCCGGCCAGCGCCTCGTACAGGATGACTCCCATCGACCAGATATCCGTGCGTTGGTCGATCGTCTCGGTGGCCTCGATCTGCTCCGGCGACATGTAGAGCGGCGTGCCGACCAGGGCCCCCTGCTGGGTCAGCCGCACGGCGCCTTCGCGCTGCAGCTCTTGCTCCGGCTCCATCAGCTTGGACAGGCCGAAGTCCACGATCTTGACGTGCAGCCGGTCGTCGTCGCCGAGCACGAGCAGCAGGTTGTCCGGCTTCAAGTCGCGGTGCACGATGCCCGCCGCGTGCGCCCGGCGCAGGCCCCGCAGCGCCTCGATCGCGTAGCGCACGGCGTCGGCCACGCAGAGCTTGCCGAGCTGCTTGATGCGCTCGCCCAGGTCCTTGCCCTCGCACAGCTCCATGACCAGGAACGGCTGGCCCGCGTCGTCCTGGCCCCAGTCGAAGACCTGGACGATGTGGGCGCTCTCCACCGCAGAGATGGCCCGCGCCTCGCGCTGGAACCGGGCCGTGCTGGTCGCGTCGGACAGGGCGCTGGTGTGCAGGAACTTGACGGCCACGCGCCGGCCGATGCCGGTGTGCTCGGCCTCGTACACGGCTCCCATTCCGCCGCGACCGATCAGCCGGCAGACGCGGTACTTGCCCTCGAGCAGAGCGCCGAGGCGCGGATCGGCGGCAGGTGTGTTCTCGGGAGTCACGGCTCGCCCATGCTGCGCCAACCCGGGTCCGCCGTCCAGAGGCGCCTGGAGGGGCCGTCTTCCGTTTCTTCCGACGGGCTCCTAGGGTAGGATTCTGGTTGGTCTGCGCCCCGCCGAGGCCGCAGAGGCATGAAACCATGCCCGAAGACATCCGTTGGAAGCAGCGCCTCCAGAACTTCGACGCGTCGAGACCCTGTCGGACCTCGAGAAGGAGGGGACGGTCCAGCGCTTCGAGGTAGCGATCGAGCTGGCCTGGAAGGTGCTCAAGGACTACCTGGAGCAGCAGGGAGCGGTCATCGAGCCTTTGACCCCGCGCAGCGTCATCAAGGAGGCGTTCGCCGCCCGGATCCTCACCGACGGCCAGGTCTGGATCGACATGCTCGACCATCGCAACCTCCTCGCGCACACGTACGACTCGGTCACATTCGAGCAGGCCGTCATCGCCGTACGTGACCGCTATCACGCCGCGTTCGAGGCGCTGCGCCAGTGGTTCCTGACCCGGATTGCGGAGAAATGACCAGCATTGGCCTGACTGACCGCGAGCTCGATCTCATCCGGGGTGTGCTGGGCCGACACGCCGAGGTCACTGGAGCGGTGCTCTTCGGCTCGCGCGCCAAGGGTACTGCCGCGCCCGGCGCGGACATCGACCTCGCCCTGCTCGGCATCGCCGATGAGCTCCGCGCCGAGGCCATCGCCCGCGAGCTCGACGACCTGCCGCTGCCCTACCGCTTCGACGTCAAGGCGTTTGCCGCCATTCGCCACCAGCCGCTACGGGAGCACATCGAGCGGGTCGGGGTGACAGTCCATGCGCGGGGTGATGCGGACCCTTGATGGCGCACGGCGCGCGCCGCTCAGACTCGCGTTTCGCCCTTTCCGAGACGGCCCAAGGGGCCGAGGGGCCGAGGGGCCGAGGGGCCGAGGGGCCGAGGGGACCGGACCTCATCGGCTCGCCCGTTCCTGGAGAGAACGCATCAGTGCCGCGAGCATCCGTTCGACCTCGCCGTGAAGCGCGCGTAGGGCGTGAGCCTGGTTCTTGTCGAAGTACCGGAGCTCCCCCGCAAGCAGCAACTGTGTCGCGAGCTCTGCCGCCGAGCCGGAGGCGATGTCGAGGAACCGCACATACTCGGTCGTGCTGCGCCTTCGGTGCCCCTCCGCGATGTTGCACGCCACCGACCGAGCGGTCTTCCGCAGCTCGGCCGTGAGCCCGAAGCGTTCCTCCATCGGAAACGATCGTGTGACTCGGTACAGTTGAAGGCCAAGCTCGAACGCTTTCTGCCAGACGATGAGATCCTTGAACGTCCTGATCCGTGCCTCTCGCATCGGTTTTCTCCCTTGACCCCTTGGCCCCTGGACCCCTCGGGAGCGTACCTTTCGGCCGAAAAGGGCGAAACGCGAGTCAGAGCGTGAGCAGGCATCCCGAATCCCAGCACCGCTGCGCGTTCTTGACTTGCAGACCAAGTCCGCCGGCCCCGGCGGCGGTCCCGACTGAACAAGCGCCCCCACCTGGCCGTCCAAGGATCCTGGCCATGAGCGTGCGGCGTCGCTTCTTCGCACCCAAGTCAGTCCTCCCGCATGCCCCGGACGTGCAACGCGAGCGCTTCGTGCGCCGAGCGCACCGCCGAGCGCACCGCCTCCTCGATCGTGTCGCCCACGGCAACGCAGCCTGGGGCGCCGGCCGCGCCGTACGCCGGTGCGGCGGTGCTGACGGTTGGCTGCTCCTGTAGGCTGGTTCCGTATCCGGGCTACCTGCCTACCCCACACCCCCGATCCAGTCGCCCGTGCCCTCGGCCAAGGCCCACTCGATCGCCTCGCGAACGTCCTCGCTCCGGGGGCGCGCCGCCGGGTCCTTGGCCAACATCCAACGCACCATATCGCGCAGCGCCGGGTGCACCCGATCGCCGAGCGGCGCAGGGTCGTCCCTGAGGTGGCCCGCGCAGCAGGCCCCCCAGTGATCGTCGGCAAAGGGCAGACGCCCCGCCAGGATCTGATAGAGGATGCCGCCGAGCGCGTAGATGTCCGTGGCCGGAACCGGAGGCCGGGAGAGCCACTGCTCCGGCGCCATGTAGGCCGGCGTTCCGGCCACGGGCTCGGCCTGCCCGGCCCGCTCGGAAGCCGCAGGCGGCGCCAGGTAGGCGACGCCGAAGTCGATGAGGACCGCGCGACCGCTCGGCACCACCATCACATTGGCGGGCTTGAGGTCGCGGTGGACGACTCCGAACTCGTGGACGTGGCGCAAGCCGCGCAGCACATCGAGCGAGCGCCGGAGCAGCCAGCGGCAGTCCATGCCGAGGTGGTGGTTCAACGTCCGGCCCGGCAGGTACTGGATAGCGAGCATCGGCGGGCCGTCCTCGAAGACCTGCTCAACGCGCACCACGTGCTCATGCGGCAGGAGCTGCAGCAGGAGCCCTTCGCGCAGGAAGAGATCCAACGCCACGGGCCGGAGACAAATCTGGGGACGAGCGCACTTGAGGATCACGGGCCGGCGCGTCCGGCGGCACAAGCCGACGCCGACGACGCTGCAATGCGTGAGCGAGAGGACCTTCGCGACCTCGTAGCCGTGCAGCACGTCGCCCGGACGCATCTGGTCCTGCCGGCGAGTTTCCAGCCTACGCTCGCGGGCCTTGGCCGCCCGCCGCAGCGCGCTCGCGAGCGAGCGTGCGAGCGCGCTCGCGAGCTCGGTCTCGAGGCCGGAGGCGAGCTCGATCAGCCGGCGAGGGGTGGGATGGTCGCCGAGCCCGCGCGCGCTGGCCGCGAGCCCCTGGACCGGCGTGGGCAGATCCCCGTCCCAGAGCAGGTTGTGCTCGCATCGGGCCAGGGTCTCGAGGGCCGGACCGAGGCCGGCGAGACTGCCGCCGAGGCGGTCTCCGCCGAGGTAGCGAAAGACGCGCACGAGCTCGCCAAGCGCTGCCGCGACCGGGTGGGGGGCCACGCCTCGCGCGGCCTCGGCCGAGGTTTCAGGCCAGAGGCCCAGGCCCCCGCGCAGCAGGTCCTCGATGCGCGCTGCGATCCTGATGGGCGCAAGGCCGCGCACTAGCTCGGCGTTGGTGCGCTCGAGCAGCGCGAGATGCGAGCGCGCCGTGGCATTCGGGGAAAGCTCGATCACCCGCTCGAGGATCCGCTGCTGGATCTTGGCCGGCTGGAGCGCAAGCCGCCAGGCCATCTCGAGGAAGCCCTCCGCGTCGCCGAGCCGCAGCCGGTCGAGGAGACGGGCGAGCGCGCCCGCGGCCTGGCGCCGCACCGCGCTCTTCCGCGTCTGCTGCACCAGCTCGCCGACCCTGTCGCGCAGAAGCTGCACATTCGAGTCCGCGGCGAGCCCGAGCGCCCGCAGCGCTTCGCGCTGCACCAGGAAGTGCGGCGAGCGAGAGAGCTCGCCCGCCAGTTGCCCGAGCCGCGTGCCGAGCTCGCGCCAGCAGCGGCGCACGCTCTGGCGGTGCTCAGGCTCGGGCGCGATCACGTCGAGCAGCGCTCCAACCTGGTCCTCTTCGAGCAGGCGTTCGAGCAGGCAGTGAAGCTCGGCCATCGCGGTGGCGCGCCGGGCCTTGTCCTTCGAGCTGGCAGCGGCATCGAGGGAGTCGAGGCTCGCCCGCGCCCGCTCGATCGCGTCGACCAGCAAGCCCACGCTGCCCGCTCGCTCGCCGCGGGCCGCCCGCGCCAGCACCTCTTCGAGGGCACACGCGCAGGTTGCTCTGCCTGCCGGAGTCAACGACGGCTTGGTCCACGGTCATGACGCTGGTGTCCCAGAGCCGCGCCGTCTTGTCGACCGACCCAGTCGCCAGGAGCTTGCCGTCGGGCGAGAACGCGACCGACGTGACGGTGTGGGTGTGGCCCCCCAGAGTCCTGACCAGGCCCCCGGAGCCTGCGTTCCGCCGGCATCTCGAGGAGAAACAACGCTGTCCTGCAACACGTGCTCGATCCGCCCGACGAGGAAGCAGCGCGGTGAGTCGCACACGGTGGGCTCGCTGCCCGCTACTTCCCGCGAACGAACGAGATGGGGATGCTGATGGTGGCCTCACCGCCCTCGGGAGGCGCGAACCGCGCCCGCTCGACCACGGCCTTGATGCACGGGACGATCGGACCCAACGCCTCGCTACCGTCGCCGCTCACGGCGGTTACCATGCCGTTCATCCCCACGTTGGCCCTCACGGTCATCGTGCCCTGCATCTCGGGGTTCGACTTCAGCCCCTGGTCGTAGCAGTGCCGGAAGCCGGCGCGGAGGGACGCGACGACCGCAGATGCGTTGGCCACGACACCGCCCGAGGTCGCGCCCAGGTACGCCTGTAGCTGCTGCTCTGCCTGGTGAGCTCTTCGGAGGGATTCCTCGGCTTGCTCCTCGCCTTGCTCGGCCCTCTTGCGCTCGCGCTCCGCGTGCTCCCGCTCGCGCTCCGCGCGCTCCCGCTCGCGCTCCGCGCGCTCCCGCTCGCGCTCCGCGCGCTCCCGCTCGCGTTCGGCCTGCTCTTTGCCTTGCCTGGCCAGGTCGCGCTCGGCGCGCAGCTCTCGCTCGTGCGCGCGGCTGCTGCTGACGTAGACCGCGACGCCGCTGCCTGCCGCGCAGAGCAACGCGATGGCAGCCGCAGCGCGCAGCCTCTTGCGGCGGCGCCGCGTAGCCTCCACCGCGGCCCGCGAGCGACGCAGAAACTCCCTCTCCTCGGGGGGCAGGCAAAGGTGCGGCAGGTAGGGCTCGATCTTCGCGAGCAGCGCCGCGTCCTCGATCAGGTGCCCGGTGCTCCGGTGCTCCGCGTGGCGGCCGTCGACGAGCGACCGGATGCGCAGCCGCTCCTCCTCCATGGGCGTGAGCCAGCGCGAGATCGCCTCGGCGAGCGTGTCGTGGCGAAGCTCGAACGGCGCCTCGGCGCTCTCTTGCCTGAGCACGCGCACCTGCACGAAGTCGAGCAGCAGGGCGCGCACCGACTCCTCGCTCTGCTCGGGAAAGCGGCCCGCGACCTCACGGGCGACCTGCGCTGCGCCCGCCGGCCGGCGCGTGCGCGCCGCAGTCACGAAGGCCTTGAGCACCTCCCGGCCTAGCTCCGGGCTCGGAAGCTCGGCCACGCGCTCCTCGAGGAAGCCGAACAGGATGTCCTGCATGGCGCCGAGCGCCTCGAGATCCGAGCCGAGCAGCGTGAGCGGCGCCCCGCGCTCCTCGGCCCGGCGGTGCAGCCGGTCGAGCACGATCTGCAGGTAGGGCAGATCGATCTCGTCGCGCGCGTCCCGAAGCCGGCCAAGGATGGCCTCCGCGAGGCCCTGGTCGAAGTCGATCCCCAGCCGCCGGCAGGGCTCCTCGATGGCCCGGCGCGCCTCGCGAGCGTCCATGCGCCGGAGCCAGAACCGGCTGGCGAACACCTCGGGGATCGCCTTCTCGACCTCCGTCATCCGGGCGAAGTACTCCTCCCGGACGCAGAAGATGACCTTCAGATCGAGCTTGCGCGCGAGCGCTGCCGCGAGCTCCGCAAGGAGCCTCTCGCGCGCCGGCGCCGGCTGGAACAGGAAGAGCTCCTCGAGCTGGCTCACGCCCATGGAGGAGGAGCGGCTGCGCATCCGGTCGCTCGTCGACGGCCGCCACGCGGAGCACCGGAGCACCGGGCA
>JACQWT010000141.1 GCA_016209145.1 Deltaproteobacteria bacterium
CACGCCGACCACTACGGCATCAAGAGCGCCAAGGACGTGGAGGCCGCGCGCGTCGAGATCCCCTCGCTCTTCGACGCGGGCATCGCGTCGATCGCCATCGATGCCTCGCACCTGAGCGATGAGGAGAATCTGCTCGCGAGCCTCGAGCTCGGCCGCCTCGTGCCGGGCTGGGCCGGGCTCGAGACCGAGGTGGGCGAGATCAAGGGCAAGGCCGGTCTCAGCACGGTGGCCGAGGCTCTGTACCTGGTCCGCGGCCTGAATGCCCACGACATCTTCCCCGACTGGATCGCCCTCAACAACGGCACGACGCACGGCATCGAGGCGAGCGACGCGGGCATCCAGGTGGAGCTGACGGCCGAGATCCACGCCGCGCTCGAGCCCTACGGCGTCTCGGGCGCGCAGCACGGCACCTCCGGCAACAGCAGCGACCGGCTCCGGCGCATCGCCCGCGAGACCCGGACCACCAAGGCCAACGTGGCCACCGCCCTGCAGATGCTCTCCTGGGGCGTGAAGGTCAACGAGTACGGCAACGCCGAGCTCGGCGGGAACGGCGAGCTCTGCAAGGTCCAGGGCGCAGGCATGAGCGAGCAGACGTGGTCGCAGATGGTGGCCTACGCCAAGCAGAAGGGGCTCAAGGCCGGCGACTACAAGTCGCTCAACCTGCCCTTCGAGAACAAGCTCCTGGGCCAGCCGGCCGCGGTGCGCGAGCGCATGGTCAAGGCGGTCGAGGACTTCGTCTACGAGCTCTTGACCAACGTCTTCGGTGCGGAGGACACTGCCGGGCTCGCCATCGACGCCATTCTCGAGGCCGGCTCCCACGACCTCGGGCCCAAGGGCCGGCGGGTCGAGGATCCGGCCGATTGGACCATGCCGAAGCTGCGCGCGCGCGCCAAGACGCTCCAGAAGGAGCAGGGAGCCCGTGGCAACTTCGATGACTGATCTCCCGCGCGTCGCGGCCTTCGCCGCCGCGCTCGCCTACGCGGGCTGCGGCGCCGGCGCCTCCCCGGCCCAGGCTCCCGGCGCCGGCGGGGAGCCCGAAGGCGTGCCGCCCGACGAGGCCGCCGTTCGGGCCGTGGACGACCTGACGGTCTCGGCCGAGCAGCGGGCGAAGCTGCGTACGCTGCGCGAGAGGCTCGCGGCCGAGCTGGCCCCCGCGGCCGGCGTGCGGCCGAAGCTGGTGCAAGCGTACCTTGACGGGATCGCGGCCGGGAGGCTCGATCCCGCGCGCATCGATCCCCTGGAGCGGGACTTCGTGGCCGCCACCGACCGGGCCAGACCGGCGGTGCTCGCCGCGCTGAACGAGCTGCACGCCATCTTGACGCCGGCCCAGCGCGCGGCGCTGGTCGACGCCATCGCCGAGCACGGCGAGCAGGCGCGCGCCCAGGGGCGCGAGCGGGTGCGCCGCCTCGCCGAGGCGCTGGGCCTGAGCGCGAGCCAGAAGCGGCAGATCTTCTGGGCCGCGCGCGAGCGGCTAGGTGAGAAGCGCGAGCGCATGGAGGAGCTGCACGAGGGGCTCCGCGCGGCCGGAGCCGCCTTCAAGACGGAAGCATTCGACGCGACCAAGCTCGCGGTGGCGAGCGCGCCGCTCGTACAGGAGTGGCTCGGCGGCATCCGGGTGACGCTGGAGCTGCTCCTGCCCGTGCTCGATCGGGAGCAGCGGAGCAAGCTCGTGCAGGTCATTCGGCGCAAGATGGAGGCGCGCCCTCAGCGGCCGTAGAGCAGCCGCAGGCTCTTGTCGGCGCCGTCCGAGCCGTCGCTGGTGGTCCCGTCGAAGTCGACGCTCGTGCCCGGTCCCTCTCCGGCGCCGAAGCCGAAGTTGTAGTCGCGGTAGTTGGCGTTATCCAAGGTGGTGATGAAGCTGTTGTCGCTCGTGCCGAGCGTGTAGCCGTTCATCGTCGTCTGCGGATCCTGGTCGGTGCAGCGGAACTTCAAGGCGTTGACCTGCATCGACTGCCCCGACCAGGGAGGAGCCACGGCGGCAACGGCGCACTCGTAGGCGCAGTTGCCGTCACCTTCGGAGTTGCGGCGGAACAGGTCGCGGAACGTGATGCTGTTGAGGCAGCTCTTGGCCGAGCGGATCTCGACCACGTTCGGCGCTCTGACGACCATGACCTCGTCCACCTTGAGCTCGGCGAAGGCGCGGCTCTTGGCATCGACGTTCGCCGCGGCGTCGGTGGCGTCGCCCAGGGTGTTGGTGTCGACCCACAGGGCGCTCGCCGGCATCCAGTTGGAGGCGTCGGTGTTGGTGAGCTTGGCCACCAGGGTCCAGCCCCCGCCGTCGATGTCCATGTCGCAGTAGGCGTCGAAGGGGTTGTTGCCGCCCTGGCCGTCGGGATCGAGCGGGTACTTGCCGCTCTTGGCGCCGGGATCCTTCTGCTTGGCGTCCTTACAGCTCAGGAAGACGCAGCCGTCGTCGGCCTGGCCGTTGCAGTCCTCGTCCTTGCCGTTGCTGCAGATCTCCTGCTTGGCCGGCAGGACCTCTCCGGTGCAGGCCCCGTAGCCGGTGCCGTCCTGCTTGCAGGTCTTGGTGCCCGGTTTGCACTCGCCCACCGACAGCGTGTTGTTCGGGCCGGTGTAGCAGAGCTCCACCGTGTTGGGGGTGCACACCGTCCCCGTGCACTTGCCGCTCAGGCAGGCTTGCTGGCCCAGGCAGGCGGCGTTGCAGCCGCCGCAGTTGGCCGGATCGAGCTGGGTGTTGGTGCAGGCGTTGCCGCACTTGGTCAGGGGCGGGCCGCAAGTCGTCTGGCACTTGCCGGCGGAGCACACCTCACCCTGGCCGCAAGCCTTGCCGCACCCACCGCAGTTGGCCGGATCGGTCGCCAGATCGACGCAGCTCGGGCCGCACTTGCTCGATCCGCCCACGCACTGCATGGCGCAGACGCCCTTGGCGCACACCTCGCCCTGGTTGCAGGCGTTGCCGCACTTGCCGCAGTGGGCGGGGCTGTTGTCGAGATCCACGCACAGGCTGCCGCACTTGGTGCTGCCGCCCACGCACTGGAGCCCGCAAGCTCCGCCGGCGCATACCTGCCCGCCGCCGCAGGCCACGGCGCAGCCGCCGCAGTTGACCGGATCGGTCTGCAGGTCGACGCACTTGCTCCCGCACTTGGTCGTGCCGCCCAGGCACAAGAGGCCGCACTGGCCCGCGGAGCAGACGTCCCCTTGCGGGCAGGCGGCGCCGCACTTGCCGCAGTTGGCCGGGTCGCCGAGCGGGTCGACGCACTTGCTCCCGCACTTGGTGGTGCCGCCCAGGCATTCCAGGCCGCACTGCCCGAGCGAGCAGATCTCCCCTGGCGGGCACGCGGCAGCGCACTTGCCGCAGTTGGCCGGGTCGGTCTGGAGGTCGACGCACATGCCGCCGCACTTGGTGCTGCCGCCCACGCACTCCAGGCCGCACTTCTCGGCCGAGCAGATCTCGCCTGGCCCGCATGCCTTGGCGCAGCCGCCGCAGTTGAGCGGGTCCTTCTCGGTGTCGACGCACTCGCTGCCGCACTTGGCACTGCCACCGGAGCAGTCCAGAGCGCACTGGCCGGCCGAGCACACCTGGCCGTCGGCGCACGCGACCCCGCAGCCG
>JACQWT010000066.1 GCA_016209145.1 Deltaproteobacteria bacterium
CGCGATGCTGGTGGCCGGGTGCTGGCCGCCAGGATGCAGGTCGAAGGGCAGGCCGTTCGGCTCGTGGTGGACGACCGGGACGCCAGGTACCCGGTGACGGTGGACCCGGTCATCTGGGTCGAACAGCAGAAGCTGGTCCCCGACGATGGGGTGGAGTTCGGCGACTTCGGCGGGTCGGTCGCGCTGCACGGCGACACGGCCATCGTGGGAGCCCTTGGTGACGACGACGGGGGGCCGGCCTCGGGCTCGGCCTACGTCTTCGTGCGGCAGGGTGACGCCTGGGTCCACCAGGCCAAGCTGACGGCCAGCGATGCAGGATTCGGCGACAACTTCGGCAGCTCGGTCGCCATCGACGGCGACACTGCCGTCGTGGGCGCAATCTTGGACGACGACCTCGGCAAGGAAGCGGGCTCGGCCTACGTCTTCGTGCGGCAGGGAGCCATTTGGGCGCAACAGGCCAAGCTCACCGCCAGCGACCCGGCAGCCGGGGACTGGTTCGGCGTCTCGGTCGGCATCGACGGCGACACAGTCATCGTGGGTGCGCCTGGCGACGATGACGCGGGCCCGTGGTCGGGCTCGGCCTACGTCTTCGTGCGGCAGGAAGCCACCTGGGCGCAACAGACCAAGCTCACCGCCAGCGAGTCGGCAGCCGAGGACCAGTTCGGGGGCTCAGTCGCCACCGACGGCAACACTGCCATCGTGGGAGCCTGGGGCAGCGACGATCTTGCGGGCGCAGCCTACGTATTCGTGCGCCAGGGAGGGAGCTGGGTGGAGCAGGCCAAGCTGACGGCGCTCGACGGCGGGCGCCCTGGGACTGCTTCGGCTGGTCGGTCGCCCTTGACGGCGACAAGGCGGTCGCCGGGGCGAAGTCCGACGAGGACGCCGGCGAGTGGTCGGGCTCAGCCTACGTGTTCGCGCGACAGGGAGCCACATGGACGCAGCAGGCCAAGCTCACCGCTGGCGACGCCGGGCAGGGGGATGCATTCGGCACGTCGGTCAGCATCAGCGGCGGCACAGTGCTCGTCGGTGCGCTCGTGAACAAGCCCATCGTCGACTACGGCGCCGCCTACGTCTTCGTGCAAAGCGGCGCCAAGTGGCTCCAACAGGACAGGCTCACGGTTGACGACGCCGGCCCCAGCCCGATGTTCGGCTTCTCTGTCGCCGTCAGCGGCGGCACGTCTCTTGTCGGCGCCCCGTCGGACTTTGACCTGGGTGGCTCCGCCTACGTCTTCGACCGGCCGCCCGCCTCTGCCTGCACCGTACCCGCGGACTGCCCGATCGGCTCGTGCGTCGACGGCTACTGCTGCGACGACCCCTGCGGCGGCGGCGTCGTGGACGACTGCCTGGCGTGCAGCATCGCGGCGGGCGGCACGGCCGACGGCTTCTGCACTGCCTTGGCCGACGGCAGCCCCTGCTTGCAAGGCGCTTGCCCGCACGGGTCCTGCGAGCCCCCTGGCGAAGGCGGTGCCGCGGGCAGCGCCTCCGGCGGCGCCGGAGGTCACGGCGGCAGCGGCGGAGCCGGGACGGGCGGCAGCGGCCCGGGCCCCGTCCCGGACGGTGTGACCGGTTCCCCCCAGGACGTTCGCCCCGGCTGCGGCTGCCGCCTCTCCCCGCTTCCCCCGCGCCCTCCGCCGGCCGCCCTGCTGCCGCTACTCGCGCTTGCCCTGCCCCTCCGACGCAAGCGTGCCTCGCGCGCCAGTCTCCCCATCTCTCGCCTGCTTGGGCCGGCGAGCCTGGCCTACGGCGAAAACGGGACGAAGTAGCCCCGGCTCGCCAGCCACTGGTCCTCGTCGTCGTGCACCGCCCCCGCCGAGACCTTCACGTTCTGCAGCTTGCCACCATACGCGACAACGCACGCCGTCGCCCTCACGCGGTATTGGTCTGCCGTGTGTGGCAGTGGATTCGGCCAGGCCATTGCCACCAGCTTCTTGTACGCCTCGTCATACCGGCTCTTGTCCACCCACGGGTAGCCGCTTCCTACGTGCTTGATCGGCGAGTACGCCCCCGTCTGGTAGCCCCGCTCGAGCTCGAAGATGTTCCACCGATCGTACTTCTTCTGGCCCGACTTTGGCTCGTTAGGATCGAAGTACTCCTGCGGCGGCGTCGTGGCCTCCACTCTGGGGCTCCTGCTCCAGAAGCCGCCGAAGTAGCCATAGTTGAATACATCATCCTCCCAGAATCCCGATGCCCACCCCGCAGTGACGTACTCGTCCGTGTCGCGCGGGTCGAGCGGGCCCAGGCCATGGGGGAAGCAGTGAAACCCCCATTTGCCTTCCATGTCCTCCACGGTCGGCCACCAGGCGCCAAACAGCGTCTCACGCTTGACAGCATCGTCGACGCTCGTCCAACCATGGCCCGTTGACTGAACCGGGTAGCAGTTCTCCTCGTAGCTGCTCCCGTGCTGGTGTGGGTTCTGTCCCGGCTGTATGGCGGCCCCAGCGTTCGTACGTGGGCTGGAAGTCGTGCCCGGCGTAGATTCCAGCGGGATACGTTTTCCCGGGCTGGCCTGGGTACGTCATCCCCTCCGTGGACCTTAGGCGCTCGTGGTAGCGATAGGACGCGAGGATCTCCTCGCGGTCGTACTCCGTCATGCCCCAGAGCTTCCACGGAAGCAGGTCCTGTCCGTCGAGATACAGGGCCCAGGCCACGTGGGAGAGGTAGGTGTGCAGCGCAACATCCTGGGTGAAGTACACGTAGTGCGTCCCGGGCTTTCTCGGGAGAGCGGCTGCAGGCGGCGGCTGGTAGAGCTCGGCCTTGTCGCCATCCATGACGAGTCGGTGGTAGTACTCCCTCAACCACGTCCGCATGCTCGGTTTCCACTTCGGATAGCGGACGACGGTGCCCCCGGCACCGGTCGAGGCGGGGAGCTGCCAGGCCAGGCTCTCTGCGAGCTCCTCGTGGTGCGCCAGCAGATCGAGCAGATCGTCGTACTTCTTCTGCGACGGATCGCCCTTGTAGGGGACGCGCTTGGCGTGGTGGCCACCGGGGCGCTGCCAGTCGGTGAGCGGCGCCGGGCCGAGCGGGCTGGTCGGCTCCTCATCCGCCAGCGGCAGCGACGCTGGCCGTCGCGCTGAGCGGGCGAAGGGGGCGGGCCCAAGCTGAGCGGGCTCCTCGGCGCCAGGCAGCCGCAAGGGGGCAGGCTGCCTCCTCGCCCGAGCGAACGGCGCCGGCCCGAGCAAGGTGGCCTGCTCGCCGTCGGGCAGCGGCAACGGCGCCGCCTGCCTCGACGACCGCGCAAACGGCGCAGGGCCGAGTGGCGTGGCCTGGCCGGCGCCAGGGGGCGGGAGCGGTGCCGGCTGTCGCCCCGGCCGCGCGAAGGGCGCTGGCCCAAGCTGAGCGGGCTCCTTCGCGCCGGGCAGCGGCAACGGCGCCGCCTGCCTCCGCGGCCGAGCGAACGGCGCCGGCCCGAGCACGTTTGGGTCTGGGACCGCGAGTGGATGGATCGGCGCGGGCTGCCGCACAGCCCTGGCGAAGGGAGCCGGCCCGAGCACACGCGGCGGCGCCGGGCCCGTCTCGGGGACGGCGGCGGGGCCGTACGGCCCGGGCTCACCCGGCGGAGCCGGCGGAGCCACGACGTGCTCCTCAAGCTCAGGCCGCTGCTCCAACAGCCGCTGTGGTTCCGGCTCGCCTCGCACCTGCTGCATCACGTCGCCCATCCCGATCTCACCTCCCCGCGACGGTCCTCGCCACGCCCTCGCGTCTGGACGCCGTCATCCTGTCGCCGGCGATCGCGCGCCGGCCGCCCCTTCGCGGTGCAGTCCACGGCCCGGTCGTTCGAGACCGTGCTCGCGCTGGCCGGCGCGCTCGCTCGCGCAGACCGCTTGACCGATGCGACCTGGGTGCCGGAGACGGCGCGTGGGCAGCATCCTGGCTCCGCCACGCTCCTCCGGCTTCTCGGCACCGGCCTGCTCGGCAACGTGGGGCTCGGGCAGCTTGTGGCCGAGAACGAGCAGGGGTTCGTGGAGCGGGCAGTCGGGGCAGCCAGGGGCGGGGCACGCGCTTGCGCTGTGCGGTGCCTACGTACAGTTGTGGCGTGGCTGGTGCGCGCACCGGGCGGCTGGCGACGGAGGCAGCTAGGACGCGCTGGGCCCGGGGGCGTAGTGGCGAGCCCGAGCCCCGAGGCGGTTCGGGGAGGTCGCCACGCGAACGCCCGCATTCCGTGCACGCGGGACCCGACCTCGGCCAGGTCGCCATGCGAACGCCCGTTTTTCGTGCACTCAGGGCCCGACCTCGGCCCTGGCCCCACGCCGGCCGCCCCCTTGCGCAGCTCGGGCCCGTGGTGCATCATCACAACATGCCCGAGCCGAGCCTGTCGGTGACCGCCATCCGCGAGCAGCTCGAGCGGGCATTCGAGCCCAACCAGGCGCTCGTGCTTGCGAACGTCCTGGTGGACGCTGTTGCGCTGGGGCACCGCTACCTGGACGAGATGAGCGCGCTGCGTGGCGAGGTCCGGGAGCTGGCCCTGGCCCAGCAGCGCACCGAACACGGCGTCGCGCAGCTTGCGGCAGCTCAGGAGAAGCTCGCCGAAGCACAACAGCGCACCGAGCACTCCCTGCAGCTCCTGGCTCGCCAGGTTGGCGGCCTGTCCGAGAAGCTCGGCGGCTCGCTCGAAGATCTGGCCGCCCAGACCTTGCCGGCGGTGCTGGCCGAAGCCTGGAACCTGAACGTGGAGGAGTGCGGCCGCGATACGATCGAGACGGCCGAGGGCCCGGTCGATGTCGACGTCGTGCTGCGCGGCACTCTGCCCGGCGGCCGCTCCGCGGCGGTGCTCGGCGAAGTCAAGGCGAGGCTGACGCCCCGCGAGGTGGAGCACTTCCTCGGGCAGGTGGAACGGCTGCGGCCGGCGTTCGGCGGGGCCGAGGTGCGCGTCGTGTTCTTCGGCTTCCAGGCCGGGCACGAAGCGCGCGAGCGGGCTCGCGCGGCCGGCGCGGCGGTGGTCTTCTCCAACGGGCGGCTGGTGTAGCGCGGGCGCGGAGCAGAGGCTGCGGCGAGCACAGGAGTCGCACACACGGCAGGAGGCGCTAGCCTGGGCGTCGGCGAGCAGGGCTGCTGCCGCTCGCCGTACCACCCTCAAGGCGCCGCTACTCGACGGCGAGCCGGCGCTCGATCGCCTCGATGTGCGCGCGGAGCTGCGGATCCTGCTCCCGCTGCGACTCGATCTTGCGCACCGCGCTCATCACCGTCGTGTGATCGCGGTTGCCGAAAGCCCGGCCGAGCTCGGGGAAGCTGCACGCGAGCCGCTGCTTGCACAGGTACATGGCCACGTGCCGCGCGAAGGCCACGGTCTTGTGCCGATCCTTGCTGGCCAGCTCGGCCGAACGCAGGTGGAAGTGGTGGCAGACGGCGCGCTGGATGTCCTCCACGCTCAAGCTCTGCGCCCGGTGCGCCAGGCTGTTCGACAGCTCCTCTTTGACGAACGCCAGATCCACGGGGCGCCCGTGGATGGAGCACTGCGCCGCCAGCCGAATCAAGGTCCCCTCCAGCTCGCGCACGTTCGAGCGAATGGCCTGGGCCAGGTAGACCGCGACGTCGTCGCCGAGCTCGAAGCCCTCCTGGGCCGCCTTGTTGCGCACGATGGCCACGCTGTCGGCCACCAGCCCCGAGGCGAAGCGCGAGACGAGCCGCTCCTCCATGCGCTCCAGGGCCTGCGGGTACTTGTCGCTCGTGACCACGATCTGGCGGTCGGCGGTGTGCAGGGCGTTGAAGGTGTGGAAGAACTCCTCCTGGGTCTGCACCCGGCCAGCCAGGGTCTGGATGTCGTCCACGAGGAGCAAGTCGCACTGCTCGCGGTAGCGCGCGCGAAACTCGTCCATGCGCTGGTGCTGCAGCCCGGTGATGAACTCGTTGGTGAAACGCTCGGCGGAGACGTAGCGAATGCGCGCGCCCGGACGCTCGGCGTAGACGCGGTGGGCGATGGCGTTGACGAGGTGGGTCTTGCCCAGGCCCGTGCCGCCGCACAGGAAGAGCGGGTTGTAGCGACGGCCGCCGCCCCCGGCCGCGGCCACGGCGGCGGCGTGGGCGAGCTGGTTGGAGGGACCGACGACGAAGTTGGCGAAGCTCTGGCGCGGGTTGATGTCCTCCAGCGGCGCCTGGCGCCGCACGCCCTCGGCCGCACCTTGGGGCCCCGGGACGGCGGCGGCCGGCCGGATCGCGAGCGGTCGAGGGGTGACCGGCAGGGCGGCAGGCGCCTGCGCGACGGGCCGCGCCAGCGCAGGATCCACCGTCCAGGCCACCTGCACCGACCATCCGGTCGCCTCGCGGATCTGGTCGGTGACGAACGGCAGATAGTTCGACCGGACGAAGTCCATGACGAACTCGTTGCGCGCGCGCAGGCTCAGGACGCCGTCGGTCAGGTCATCGAACTGGACGGCGCAGAACCACTGGTCGAACGAAGCCGGCGACCGCTCCCGCGTTCGCGCGACGGCCCGGTCGAAGACGGCCGCGAGATCTCGCTTCGACTTCGCCATCTTCCCTGCCCTACCTGCCGCCATGACCTGCTCGCTGCTCAGCCCGTTCACCCCTCACGCCTCCCGCGGCAGCAGCGCCGCCCGGCCCCGCGGCCGCCTGGGGCCCGGCCGCCCACGGCAGCGCGGAACCACGCCCACGGCAGCGCGGAAGCACGCCCCAACTCAGCTCCCGAGCCCACAGAAGATCCCCAAGACCATCGCATTGCCGGAGAACCCAGAAACCAAAACGAGCGCAGACAAACCGACCCTCACCGGCCACGGAAATCCACAGATTTCCCACCGGCCGGCGCCGCCGCGAGAAGGGACGCCGAGGCAACAGCTCTGCGAGGCGCACTGCCCCGCGCTGCCATCCGATTCTGTTCGTTCCAGTCCCGGCCTCCGGCGACGCCGTGGGCCATCAACGGGCGCGAGCTAACATCGACTCCTTGGCGCTGTCCATCCCGAATCGGCGCGACCGTGCATCCCGCGAAAATCACACGGCATTTGTTGCGATCCGCCAACCCGTCCGGCCCTCGGGGCCCCGATGGCGCCTCGCCTCGTCGTCCAACCCCTCAGACTCGCACGACAATCCGTCGCCGCGCCGGCGTTCTCGCGCGCCTGCCCCGGAAATGGCCGGCGTCGCGGATGTCAATAGGAGAAATCCATTGTTCTTCCGGCGCCCAATGCCTTCGCGCATGGTGCCCTTGACAGCGAGGCGCAACTGTGCGCTTCGCTGCCCGCCGAATCCGCGTCGGGAGCCATTGACGCCGCGACCGGATTGTGCGCGGGGCGGGAACTTGCTCGGCCGAGCCGAAACCGGCTAGGGACCATCCCAGAAGTGGCGACGAGAAGTCGACGACGACGAGGACAGCCGAGCTGGCGCGGCCCGGTGCTGGCACTGGCGCTGGCGGCGCCACTTCTCGCACCGGCGCGCGCCGCCGCCGAGCCGAGCGATCTGCCGGCTCCGTTCGCGTACGACTACGGCGACGAGGAGACCACGCGCTGTGCCGCGATGGGCGGGGCGGCGCGGGCTCTGGGCAGCGGCACGACGGCGCCGCTGGCGAACCCCGCGAGCATGACCCAGACACGGGTCTACCACCTCGAGGCGATGGGGCAGTTCACGCCCGAGGCGGCAAGGCAGATCTACGGCGGGGCAATCGTCGATTCCACGCGCCGGCTGGCGGGCGGCGCGGCGCTGTGCGGCGGCTTCATCGATCCCGACGGGATCGATCGCAGCTTCGTGGATTTGCGGCTGGCGCTGGCTTTTGCGTTCTCGGAGATGTTCAGCGTCGGCGTGGGCGGCCGCTACCTCAAGCTCGACCAGGAGGGCTTCGGTCCACTGGGCCAGAGCCGCGCCTCGGGCGGCCTCATGGACGCCGAGGATCCGCCGCGCGGCCGCAACGCGCTGGTCGACACCGTCACCTTCGATGCCGGCATGAGCATCCGCCCGACCGAGGGGCTGGTGCTCGCCGCCGTCGGCCAGAGCCTGAGCTACCCCGACAACGGCGTGCTCCCGACCACGCTCGGCGGCGGGATCGGCTACGGCTCGGCGGACTTCTCCCTCGAGGCCGATGCCCTGGCCGACTTCAACTCCTGGAGGCATCCGACCGCGCGGGCCATGGCGGGCGGGGAGTACCTGATCGCCAACCACTTCCCGGTGCGCGCGGGCTACCGCTTCGACCACGGCGCCGGCTCGCACGCCCTGTCGGCCGGTTTGGGCTACCTCGATTCCCGGTTCTCGGTCGAGGCATCGGTGCGGCGCACGCTGGCCGGGCCGGCTTCCACAACCATCGTCGTAGGCATTGCCTACTTCCTGGAATCGTCGGGGCTGGCCCCGGTGGAGGAGCCGTAGACGGCTCCTCTACGATAGGCGCTACCAGATCTCGGGGGCCACGCTGGGCCGGACCAGATCCTCGCCGGCAAACCGCCACAGGCCCTCGCCGTGCCTCTTGACCTCCACGCCAAGCGCATCGATCGCGTAGTCGCTGGCGAGGATTTCGTCTTCCTGTTCACCCACGAGCACCCGGCAGGCCGCTACCGGCCCCTGCCGATCGTCCGCCACCACCCGCACGCTGACCGCATCTGTGGCCTCGCGAAAGCTCGCCCTGCCGCCGGCGGTGCGGCCCTCCACGGGTGTCGTGCCCGCGGGGTAGTCTGCGTAGAGCACGCAAGCGGCGCGTAGCGGGAGCAGCAGGCGTGGACCTCGCGACGCGAACCCGCCGTTAAGGACCGCGGCGCTCTCCAGGCTCCGGCCCGCCGGCCCGTCGATCCGGAGTTT
>JACQWT010000067.1 GCA_016209145.1 Deltaproteobacteria bacterium
AGACGCATGGCAGGCTCGCGGCAGGACCAAGCGGAACAGGGCGACCAGGGCGCCGGCCGCCCCTGGGCCCATCCCTACGCCGACTTCCTCGATCGGGTGGAGAAGCCCGCGCGCTACGCCGGGGGCGAGGTCGGCAGCGTGGTCAAGGACTGGTCGGCCGTCGAGGCCACCGTCTGCCTGGCCTTCCCCGACGTCTACGACGTGGGGATGAGCCACCTCGGTTTCCGCATCCTGTACCGCATCCTGAACGAGGATCCGCGCACGCTCGCCGAGCGGGCATACTGCCCGTGGGTCGATCTGGAGGCCGAGCTCCGCGCGCGCGGGCTCGGGCTCGTCTCGCTCGAGAGTCACCGGCCCCTGTGCGACTTCGACGGGGTGGGCTTCTCGCTCCAGCACGAGCTCACCTATGCGAACGTGCTCACCATGCTCGAGCTGGGCGGCCTCCCGCTGCGTGCGGCGGAGCGCGGCGAGCGGGCGCCGCTCGTCGTGGCCGGCGGGCCGGGCGCCACCCACCCCGAGCCGCTCGCGCCCTTCGTCGACGCCTTCGCCATCGGCGACGGCGAGGCAAAGCTCACCGAGCTCGCGCTGTGCTGGGCGCGTCTGGACCGCGCCGGCGCCACGCGCGCCGAGCGCCTGCGCGCCCTGGCCCGGCTTGGCGGGATCTACGTGCCCGCGCTCTACGAGGTCGAGATCGAGCCCGCGCACGGCTTGCAGGTGGTCCGGCCGCCCGCGAGCGCGGATCTGCCTTTCCCCGTCGCGCGCACTTGGGTCGATCTCGGGCGCTACCCCTTTCCCGAGGTCGGCCCGACCGGCGGTCCCGAGGCGATCTTCGACCGCGCCTCGATCGAGATCGCCCGCGGCTGCAGTCAGGGCTGCCGCTTCTGCCAGGCCGGCATGATCTACCGACCGGTGCGGGAGCGCGATCCGCTCGAGGTGTGCCGCGCCGTCTGGGGCGCGGTGCGCAGCTCGGGCTCCGACGAGGTCTCGCTCACGGCCCTCTCGCCTGCCGACGTCTCGTACCTCGGCCCGCTCTTGCGGGCGCTTGGGCCGGAGCTTGCCGCGCAGGCCGTCTCGCTTTCGATCTCCTCGCTGCGGGCCTACGGCTTGCGGCCCGAGCTGCTCGGCGAGCTGCGCCGCCAGCGCCCGAGCGGGCTTACGTTCGCGCCCGAGGCCGGCACGCAGCGGCTGCGCGACGCAGTCAACAAGAACGTCACCGATGAACAGCTTGCGGAGAGCGTGGCGCAGGCCTTCGCCCAGGGCTTCGAGCGCATCAAGCTGTACTTCATGATCGGCCTGCCCACGGAAGGGGACGAGGACGTGGCGGCCATCGCCGCGACGGCGCGCCGCTGCGCCGCCCTGGGCCGCCGCGCCGCCCGACGCCGCATCGAGCTCGTCACGAGCGTCTCGAACCACGTGCCCAAGCCGCACACGCCATTCCAGTGGGAGGCGATGGACTCGCTCGCCGAGCTCGAGCGCAAACAGGCGCGGCTGCGTGCGGGGCTGCGCGCCGAGCGTGCCGTGCGGCTGCGCACCCACGACGCGCGCGGCAGCGTGCTGGAGGCCATATTGGCGCGGGGCGACCGGCGCATGGGCGAGGCCATCGAGCGCGCCTGGCGCGCCGGCGCGCGCTTCGACTCCTGGGACGAGCATCTGCGCTTCGATCTCTGGGAGCAGGCTTTCGCCGCGAGCGGCATCGATCCGAGCCGTCATCTGGGCGCGCTGCCCGTGGGTGCGCGGCTACCCTGGAGCCACATCGACGTGGGCCTGGCGCCGGGCTTCCTGGAGCGAGAGCTGCGCCGCGCTCTGCGCCTCCGCCGCTCTCCGCCCTGCGGGCCGCGCGCGCGCCGTGCCGGCCAGCCGCAGGAGGGGCGGCGCCGGCCGGTGTGCTACGCGTGCGGGCTAGGGTGCGATCTCGACGCGCGGCGGGCGCAGCAGGAGGCATTCGCCGCGATGCTGGAAGGCGACGCGAGCCGGGCCGAGCCTAGCCGCGCCGCCGCTCGCGCCCGCGATCCGGCGGCCGGCCAGCGCTATCGCCTGCGTTTCGAGAAGCTCGGGCCGGCCACCCTGCTCGGCCACCTCGATCTCGTCCGCGAGCTGCCGCGCGTCCTGCGGCGCGCGGATGTGCCCATGGTCTACACGCTTGGCTACCATCCCAAGCCGGCCATGAGCTTCGGCCCAGCGCTGCCGCTCGGCTGTGCCAGCCTGGACGAGCACGTGGACGTCCGGCTCCTGCCGCTGCTCGACGCGCCGGCCCTGACCGACCTCGTGGCGCGCCTGAACGCCGCCAGCCCCGCCGGGCTCAACTTCCTCCAGGCGAGCCGCTTGGCGCACGAGGAGCCCGGCTTGGGCGAGCTCGTGAACGGGGCGCGCTATGTCATCGCCTTCGCGCGGGCCGCTCTGGTCGAGCGGGGCTGCGGCGAGCCCGACGCCTGGCTGCGCGCGCGCTGCGAGGCGTTCATGGCGAGCGAGGAGCTGGTCGTGGAGCGCGTACACAAGGGCGGCACCAAGACGGTCGACCTGCGCGCCTGGCTGCGCGAGGCCGCGCCCGCGGGCGAAGCCGCGCGCCGTGGCCTCGCGCGAGCCGGGCTGGGCGAGGGCCTTGTCGCGGCCGAGATGGTGGTGGCGATCGCGCCGTCAGGCACAGCCCGACCCGGCGAGCTCGCCGCCGTGCTCGGCGGGCAGCCAAGCACGGCGTACCGCGCGCTGCGGCTGGCGCTGCTCGCCCGGGATGGGGCCTGCTTGCTGCCGCCGCCGGGCGAGCTCAGTCGCCCTGGTAGATGATCCGCTCCCTGGCGGCGCTGTTGTTGAGATCGGTATTGGTGCCGCAGCGCCAGCCGCCCTGCATGCTGCCCCCGCCCGTGTGCCAGCACCGCCGGGACGTCTCGTTGTGAGGAAAGATCGACTGTACGCGTTCACGCATTCTCCCAGCCGGCTCGTCAGGCGGACGCGCACGCGAGCGCGCCCGGAGGCCCGGCCCGGAGCGTACTCCTGTACGTGAGGAGCCGGGCCGAGGACGTAAGCCGCGATCGCGGCCGACTCGGCGAGCCGTCCTTGCTGGCGCGGAAATGCCGTGAACGGGTACGATCGACTCGAGCAACCCGGGGCCAAGATGCCGATGCACCTCGATGCAGGCCCCGATGACCAGATCCGATCCATCCTCAAACCTTCCCGTCTTCTCGTCTTCCTGTTGCACATCTTCCAATCGACGCGACCGACTTGGAAGTTGCGCAGAAAAGCGACTTGTACCCACCAGCGCCAAGGAACCGAAGCGGCCCGCTGGCGACGCAGCGCCGGCGACCAGGGAACGCTTCTGAAAGAGGAGCTCCAGCCAACCCGACTACGCCGCCTTGGCGCTGGCATCCCGAGCGATGCACCCGCCCTCAGTTTCAGGGCGACACCCCGTCGCGTTCCGGGGCGCGGGACGCTGTTCTCGCAGGGCGTCCCTAGCGTCATCTTCATGTGTCCCTCCACCGGGCTTGCAGGCTCGCCCGGGCTGTCCGAAAGCTCCTAGTCCTTGTGGTAGACGATCTTCTCCCAGGCGGTGCTGGCGTTGAGATCGATGGTGCTGCCGCAGCGCCAGCCGCCGCTCATGTTGTTGGCGCTCGTGTGCCAGCACAGGCGTAGCTGCGGGTACGTGCCCGAGTTGGTGTCGCAGGAGTTCTTGTACACGGTCTCGGCTTCCCTGGCGAAGCCCCACGACCGGCTCGTGTAGTAGTACCAGGCCGCGCCATTGGCGGTGTTCGTGTCCGTGTAGTTGTTGCCCGTGTCGAAGATGACCTCGACGCGCGGCGCCCAGGCAAGAAGCGCGAGCGTGGCGCTGTTCGTCGGCCGGCAGGCCAGCATCAGCTTCGAGCGGTTGCACGCGGCGAGCACCGTGCTCAGGGCCGTGCCGCTCGCGTTGTAGTACGCCTTGTAGCACTGCGCCCAGCCGCCGTTCGTGACCGTGAGCACGGGCACGCTCTGCTGCGGGCCCACCGGCTCGTAGCCGACGGGGATGGTCTTGCACGCGCTGGCGGTGCAGTACTGGTCGTTGCCGCACGCCTTGGCGCAGCCGCCGCAGTTGGCGGGGTCGTTCTTGATGTCGACGCAGAGGTTGCTGCACAGGGTCGTGCCGCCGGCGCACTGCAGGGCGCAGGCGCCGTTGGAGCAGACCTGTCCCTGGACGCAGGGCTTGGAGCAGCCGCCGCAGTGCGCGGGGTTGGTCTTGGTATCGACGCAGGCGTTGGCGCACAGCGTCGTGCCGCCGGCGCACTGCAAGGCGCAGGCGCCGGCCGAGCAGACCTGGCCTTGGGCGCAGACCTTGGCGCAGGAGCCGCAGTTGGCCGGGTCGTAGTCGGTCTCCACGCACTTGCCGCTGCACAGCGTCGTAGCAGGCGCTACCGCACAGGGTGGTCCCGCCGAAGCACACCAGGCCGCACTTGCCGGCAGAGCAAATCTGGCCCTGGGGGCAGGGCTTGTCGCAGGCGCCGCAGTGGGCCGCGCTCGTCTGGGTGTCCGCGCAGGCGCCGCCGCAGAACGTGGTGCCGCCCATGCACTGCACGCCGCACTTGCCGGCCGAGCAGAGCAGGCCCTGGGAGCAGGGCTTGTCGCAGCCGCCGCAGTGGGCAAGGCTCGTCTGCGTATCCACGCACGCGTTGCCGCACTTGGTGGTGCCGCCGCCGCACACGAGCGTACACTGGGCGGCCGAGCAAACCTGGCCCGCGGCGCACGCCTTGCCGCAGCCGCCGCAGTTGGCCGGATCGCTGGAGGGGGCCACGCACTTGCCGCCGCAGTTGGTGGTCCCGCCCACGCACACCAGACCGCACATGCCGGCTGAGCACACCTGGCCCTGGGGGCAGGGCTGGTCGCAGGCGCCGCAGTGGGCAAGATCGGTCTGGGTATCGACGCACTTGCCGCCGCAGTTGGCGGTCCCGCCCAGGCACGCGGACCCGCACTTGCCGGCGGAGCAGACCTCAGCCACGGCGCATGCCTTGTCGCAGGCGCCGCAGTTGGCCGGGTCGTTGTCGGTTTCGACGCACTTGTCGCCGCACTTGGTCGTGCCCCCGCCGCACTCCAGGGCGCACGCCCCGCCGGAGCACACCTCGCCCACGGCGCACGCGGCGGCGCACGCGCCGCAGTTGCCCGGGTCGGCGCTCGTGTTGACGCAGCCCCCACCGCAATCCGTAGCGCCGGCCGGGCAGGCCGAGGCGCACTTCCCGCCCGCGCAGACCTCGCCCCCCTGGCAGGCCTTGCCGCAGCCCCCGCAGTTGGCCGGATCGATCGCCGTGTCCGCGCACTTGTCGCCACAGAGCGTGGCGCCGGGACAGCTCGGCTCGGTCGCGGCCTGGCCCACGCCTTCCCCCGAGGAGCACGCCGCCGGCGCGCCGAGCGCCGCCCAGGCGAGCACGAGAATGGCCCGATGCACTGTCTTGTTCATGCGCCCTCTCCTTGGCCGGGTACCTGACCCGGGCTGCCCCCCAAGCTAGCACAGGTCGGAGACGGGCTCACCGGGCTTCTGGCGAGCCGTCAGGGCGACGGACAAAGTCCGCCAGGGGCGCGGGGAAGCAGCGTTGCGCGCGCTCAGCGTCCTGCCGCATCCGCGGCGACGAGCTCCGCGAGCCACGCGCAGCGCTCCTTCATCTCGGGCGTGGGCTCCTCGGGATCGACGCACGCGGCGCGGTGTAGCTCGGCCGCCCGCCGCAGGTCCTTGGCCGTGCCCTGGCCGAGCGCATAGAGCAGGCCGAGCCGGGCGCAGCCGACCCCGTCGCCGCCGCGGCACGCCTGCTCGTTGAGCGAAAAGGAGCGCTCCGGGCTCTTCTCCAGGCCGCCCAGGCCCTGGTAGGCCAGGTTGGCGAGGTTGGTGCAGCCGCGCACCGTGCCCGCCTCGCAGGCGCGCCGGTACAGCTCGGCGGCGCGCGCGACGTCGGGCTGCTTGGCCCCGTCCCGTCCGGTCTCGATCATGTCGCCCAGCCCCACGCAAGCGCCCTGCTCGCCCTCTTCGCATGCTTGCCCCACCACCGCGACGAGCTCCGGATCGGCCTTGCTGCCCGCGTCGCCGCCGAGGCGGGCGAGCCGGAGGCAGCCGCCGCCGTCGCCCCCGCGGCAGGCCCGCTCGAGCAGGCGGCGGGCTTCCTTGTCGTCCTTGCTCAGCCCGGCCGCGCCGGAGAGGTACATGCCGCCGAGGTTGGCGCAGCCGCGCATCTCACCGCCGTCGCAGGCCCGCTGGCTCAGGGCGAAGGCGCGCTTCTCGTCCCGCTCCAGGCCGCCCTGGCCGCGGGCGTAGAGCGCGCCCAGCTCGGCACAGCCGGCGAGGCTCCCCGCGTCGCAAGCGCGCACGAACAGCTCCGCGGCCCGTACGGCGTCGCGGGGCAGTCCGCCCCGGCCGCCCAGTTGGGCGTGCCCGAGCGCCACGCAGCCGCGCTGCTCGCCGCCGGCGCAGGCGCGCTCGTAGATCGCCACGGCCGCGCGCTCGTCCGCGACCCAGCCGCCCCGGCCCTGCTCCACCATGTGGCCAAGCCGCACGCAGCCGCCCTGCTCGCCATCGTCGCAGGCGCGCCGGTACAGCGCGCGCGCGCCCTTGTCGTCGCGCTCGGCGCCGGGGCCGCCGCGCTCCAGCAGGCGGCCCAGGGACACGCAGCCCGCCGCCACGCCGCCGTCGCAGGCGGCGCGGTAGTAGGAGCGGGCCGCGTCGTGCTCCCCGGCGCGCTCGCGCTGCTGGCCCAGGCCGACGCAGCCGGCCGTGCCGCGCCGCGGGCTCGCCGCCCCCGCGCCCTCCTGGCAGGCGCGCTTGAACAGGGCGGTCGCCGCGCCCTCGTTGCGGGCGAGCCCGCCGCGCCCCTCCTGGAAGTAGCGACCGAGGCTGGCGCAGGCTTCGCCCGCGCACGATCCTCCGCAGCCCTCGGCATCGATCTCCTTCGTCCACCGCCCCATCTCGGTATCGGCGGCGGTTCCGGCCTCGCCGGCCGCGGGCAGCACGACGCCGCAGGCACGGGAGTAGAGCTGGAGCGCGCGCGCCTCGTCGCGCGGGCCGCCGATGCCCTGGTCGTGCAGATCGCCCAGCTTGGCGCAGCCCGCGGGCGAGCCGGTGTCGCAGGCCCGCTCGCACCGAGCCGCGCGCTCGGCCGCGCCGACGTCCGCGTCGCCCAGCAGGCAGCCCTGCTCGGCAGCCCTGGCCGCCGCGCCGCGCACCGAGAGCCACCCGACGAGCCCGGCGACGGCGACGGCGGCGGCGGCAACGTAGCCCCAGCGCGGCACCGCCGGCAGCCGCCAGCGCGCCCCGCTGCTCGTCCGGACCTCCTTTGACACCACCATGGCGGGCGAGCGCAGGGCCTCGGTCGGAACCGATGGTGGCGGCGTGCAGGACGGCGGCAGGGCAGCGTCCGCCGGGCTCGCCGCCGCGGCGCTGGCCGGAGCGGCGGCTACGGTGAGCTTGCTTTCGGGCATGGGCGCGGTGCGCAGCCCCGGGGCGGGCGCGCCCGGGGCCAGCGCGAGCAGCGCGGCGACGGCCTCGGCTGCGTCGGGCCAGCGCTCCGCCGCGTTCTTGCGCAGGCAGC
>JACQWT010000068.1 GCA_016209145.1 Deltaproteobacteria bacterium
CCCGCGCCGCCGCCACCGGTCAAGCCCGCCCCGCCGCCGACCCCGCCGACGCCGGTCAAGCCCGCCCCGCCGCCGGCCCCGCCGACGCCGCCGCCGCCACCGGTCAAGCCCGCCCCGCCGCCGGCGCCGCCAGCGCCACCGGTCAAGCCCGCGCCGCCGACGCCGCCGGCCAAGCCCGCGCCGCCGACGCCGCCGGCCAAGCCCGGCCCGGGCGCGGACGAGTGGCTCTGACGGGCGGGCGGCCTGCGAGACGCAGGGCACCAGGGGGATGCAGGTGGGCAGCGCGGGGCACAGCGTGCGCCGGGCCGAGCTGCGCGACGATACCTTCGAGCCGGATCCGAGCTTCGACCCGGCCGCCTTCGCCCGCCAGGGCTTCGGCGTGTTCCACGGCCCTACGTGCGGCTTCGTCATCGACTTCGACGAGGCCGTGGCGCACCTGGTGCGCGAGCGGCGCTACCACCACAGCCAGGAGCTGCACGAGCTGCCCGGCGGCGTGCGCCTGACCATGACCGCCTCCGGCCTGCCGGAGGTGGCCTCCTGGGTCGCCGGCTTCGGCGGCCAGGCCCGGCCGGTCGCGCCGCCCGAGCTGGTCGAGGCCGTGGCGCGGCTGCACCGCGAGGGGCTGCGGAGGATGGGGTTTGACCTTGGATGACAAGGGGGCGTGGTAGGGTCGGCGCGTGAGATCGGCGCACAGACGCGGTTCGGGCGTGACGCCATCCACCTGCGGAGCTAGAAGCCAACAGGGAAGGCTGGTGACCACGAGCGGTGCTGCGATGGCGGCAGGCGAGAGGAGCCGCGTGCGGAGGCGAGCAGTGCCTGGCCGCCTCGTGTGGTGCCTGCCCATGCGCGTGCTGGTCGAGCAGACCCACGCCGAGGCCGAGCGCGTCGCCAGGCAGATGGGTGTGCTCTGGGACGGCGCGACTGGAACGGGTGAAGGATGGAGCCCGAAGGCGAAGGCACCCGTCGCCGTGGTCACGTCGAGGGCGGCCCCTGCCGCCAACCGTGATGACCATGGCGCTCGAACGCCGGGTGCCCGGAGGCGGTCACGATGACGCGGGCGAGCGTGGACGACGCGGAGGAGTTCAGGGCGTTCTTCTCTGACGCGACCGGGTTTGCGCCCTACGAGTGGCAGGTCGATGTTGCGACGAAGAGGCTCCCGGAAGTACTGCCGGTTCCAACCGGGCTCGGCAAGACGGAGGGTGCCGCCCTTGCGTGGGCGTGGCGCCAACTTGCAGCGAAGCACGAGGAACCGCGGCACCTCGTCTACTGCCTGCCGATGCGAACCCTCGTCCGCCAGACGGCCGAGCGGCTCACGCGGTGCTTCGCGGCGCTCGCATCGAGGCGCGGCCTGGACCTGTCCGTGTACCAACTCATGGGCGGCGCGATCGAGGACGAGTGGGCACGGTGGCCCGAGAAACCCTGGGTGCTCGTCGGAACCCAGGACCAGCTTCTTTCTCGTGCGCTGAACCGTGGCTATGCCATGAGCCGGTTCGAGTGGCCGGTGCACTTCGGGCTGCTCAACCAGGACTGCCACTGGATCATGGACGAGGTGCAACTCATGGGCCCCGGGCTCTGGACGTCCGCGCAGCTCGACTGGACGCGGCGCAGGAGATTCTCATGCCTGAAGCCATGCCGCCCGACGTGGATGAGCGCCACGGTCGGCGCGGGATTCCTGGCCACGACCGATCGCAAGCGGGACGGGCTCGACACGGTGGTCCCGTTCGACCCGCGCCTCGACAAGGATGGGAACAAGGAGCTGCAGCGTAGGCGCGCGGCCAAGCGGCCGGTGAAGTGGTTCGCGCCCCCGATGGGCAAGGGCAGTCGTCCCGTGCACGAACAGATCGCGGCAGCCGTCTGCGACGACCACGTCGAGGGGACGCTGTCACTGGTCGTCTGCAACACGGTGGAGATGGCACAGCAGGTGTTCCGCGCACTGCCGCCGTCCGCCCCGAAGATCCTCCTGACGTCCCGGTTCCGCCGGCAAGACCGCGAGCAGCACGAACAGCGGCTGATCGAGCTCGAGGCGAAGAGGGCGAAGAACGCGCAGCGCAACGGCGCAACCTCGCATCTCGCGGACGATCCGGGGCTCATCTGCGTCAGCACGCAGGTCGTGGAGGCCGGGCTCGATATCTCCGCGGGCCGGCTCTGGTCCGAGCTTGCGTCCTGGCCGTCCGTCGTGCAGCGCCTCGGTCGCTTGAACCGCGACGGGCGGGATCCGGACGCTCGCGCCCGCTTCTGGCGGACACCGAAGATACGCGACCAGAAGCGAGAGGACCGGATCGGGCCGTACGAGAAGGCCGACATCGAGCGCGCCGCATCCCTTCTTGGAGCGCTGATCGTGCCGTCCTCGCAGGAGCCGTTCTCGAAGGCCGTCGAGGGGCTCGGGCAGACACACGCGGCGCTGCTCGACGAGGCGCTGCAGCCCGCGGCCGCGCCGCTTCCACGAGCCTTGGACGTGCACGGGCTCTTCGCGACCGAGCGGGACGTGCACGGCGGCTTCACGGACGTCAGCGCGTTCGTACGCGGCGCAGGCCCCGACGCCGACACAAGCGTCCTCTGGCGAGTGTGGTCGGGCGCAACGCCTCCACGCGGGGACGCGCTGGACGGCCCGGATCTCGACGTGCGGGAGGAGGGTTGCCAGGTCGCGTTCTTCCGCCTGCGAGACTTCCTCGAGCAACGGCGTGCCCGCGCGTGGACCTGGAACGATGAGGACGAACAGTGGGAGTGGGTTCGCCCCCACGAGTTGCGGCCCGGGATGGTCGTGATGCTCCACCGGGACGCCGGTGGCTACGACGTCCGATTGGGATGGACGGGCACACCGAGTGACGTGCTCGGCGATGTGCTCCCCGCGGGGCGCGGCCGGGCTTTGCGGGGTGACGAGCATGCGGAAACCGGCTGGTGGGCTCGTCTCGACGTTCACCTGGGCGATGCGCGAAGGGAAGCCGAGCGGATCTGCGACGGCCTCGGCCTGCGCGACGATGACCAGCACCTGCGGCCGTACCGGGTGGCCATCGTCGAGGCGGCCGCGATGCACGACCTCGGCAAGGCGCATCCCAGGTGGCAGGATTCTCTTCCGGCCGGCGCGGCAGTCACGGGTGGGCCGTGGGCCAAGTGCCCGCGGGTCCTGGCCGTCGATGCCGACGCCGACGCCCCCATGTTTCACGAGGCGGTCACCCGCGTGCGCCCGGACGCGATCGCGCTGCCGAGCCTGCCCCATCGGCGCCATGGCGTGCGCCTTCGATGGGCCGTCGGGAAGAAGCTGACTCGGCAGGAGCTGGACCAGCTCAGCGCGGTGGCCGGCGCGCGGTGGGCGGGCCACGTGCCGTTCCGGCCCGGAATGCGGCACGAGGCCGCTTCGGCACTGGCGATGTGGCAGCACTACCGGCAGAAGAGCACGGCGTATCCCGCCCTCGCCGTGTATCTGGCGGCTGCGCACCACGGAAAGGTGCGAACAGTCCTGCGCGCCACGACGTCGAGGGGAGAAGACGTCTTCGGCCTCACGCGCGAGCTTGACGCGCTGGATGTCTTTGGCCAGCGGTGGCCGCTGGACTTCTCGGTAGCCGCCGATGGTGCTGCAGGGGAATGGCGGGAGGGCCACTTCGTGCTCATCGACCACGGATGGACCGGGCTCGTCGCGGATCTCCTCGGCCCCTGGCGGAGCCGAGAGGAGGATGGTTCCGACGTGGGCGCCGTGCCGGAGAACGAGCCGCGGCAGCTCGGCCCGTTCCTTCTCGCGTGGCTCGAAGCGCTTGTTCGCGTCGCCGACTGGCGCGCGAGCGAGCAACCGTCGCGCACCTTCATGTCGGGGGAGGTGTCCCTTGGCGGCTGATCCGAGGACTCTGACCGCAGTCGCGGTGCCCGGGCTGCGTCCCGAGAGCTTCGGAAACTATCTGGCATCGCTCGGCCTGCTTCGCCTTCTCGCGCGGCCATGGCCCGAGGTGCGGGCCGCCTGGCACGAAGGCACGTTCCATCTCGTCGGCGGGCCCGCGACGATCGACGACCTGCTGGATGAGCTGTCCGATATCGCTGCAAGGCGCGCTTGGACGCCGTATGAGCGGGGATGGGCCGATGCGCAGAAGAAGAGCACGGAGGCAAGATCCGGGGCGATGCTGGCGCTCTGGCAGGCATCCGCCGAGGAGCGGGACCTCGAGATGCTCTCCGCCCACGCCGTGCCGGCGGGCAGGGTGAGCTTCAATCCGGCGCTCGGCAGCGGTGGCAACGCGGGGAAGAGAGATTTCTCCGACGGCTGGAAGCGAGCGATGGGCGCCCTGGGACCGCCTGCTCCGCCAAAGCCGAAGAAGACGGCGCCGCCGAAGAGGAGACCGGCGAGGACGCCGGTGGGCGACGCAACCGCGAAGGGCGAGGAAGAGAGGCGCCAAAAACGGGCCGAGCTGCGGGCGCTGCTCCTCGGTGAGCCTGTGAGCTGGATGCTGAAGAAGCTCAACGCGGCTTGCTGGTTCAGCGACGCGAACAAGCTCTACAACAGCGGACAGCGCCCGTTCCGCGAAGGTGCCATCTCGCCGTGGGCCATGGCGCTCGCGTGCGAGGGGCTCCCGTTCCTCGCGGGCGGGGCATCGCGACGGCTCGGCGCGCGTGCACGCGCCGTCGGAGCATTCCCATTCGTGACAGAAGCGGCGGCGCCCAGCACGAGTGGTGAAGCGGGAAGGGATCGCGCGGAGGTGTGGGCGCCGCTCTGGAACCGTCCGATGACGGTTCGCGAGGCTGCTGCGCTCTTCGCGCGCGGGCGCGCCGAAGTGCGAGGACGGGGCGCGCTGACGCCGAGCGCGTTCGCAACCGCCATCGTGCGCCGGGGAGTGGATGCCGGCATCGCCGAATTCCGCCGATTCGTTCTCGCGCGCACGACCAGTACCAACACCTTCGAGCCCCGGTTCGAGGGGGCGTTCACGCTGCGAGTCCCCGAACACGGCTCGATCCATGCGGCGATCGGCTCCACGACCGCGGCATCGACAGCCATCGAGCGCATGCTCGGGCTCATCGACCGGCTGCCTGCCGACCGCAAGGTGGGGATGCGCTGGAGGTTCGTGGGTCTTCGTGGACCGATCGAGACCGCGATGCTCCGACTGGCGGCCACGCCCGACGATCCCGAGACGGCACGCGCCGTGCTCGACGCTGCCGTGAGGGCCCTCGACCTCGTCGATCGCAATCGGGCTTTCCGCAAGCGCCGTGTCTCGTGGGAGCCGCTGCCCGTCGAGTGGTTGCCGTCGCTCTTCGTCGACGAGGTACCCGGAGTCGAGGCGCGCCTCGCGATGGCCATGGTCTCCGGATCCCCGCCAGCCCGACCCTTCGCGCTCTATCGCTTCGGGGTCGATCTGGAGTACCGCGCGCGGTTCGTGCACGCCGAGCGACCTCCCGCACGGTGGGTGTGGAGCCCCGGCGCTTTGCCCGGCGTGCTTTCGGCCGTCCTCCGCCGCCGCATACTGGATTGGGAGCAGTCGCGTGACGACGAGGACCCCGCGCGTCTCGTCCTGCCAGCCGCCAGCACACACGTGGCTCGCTGGCTCGGGGGCGTCTGCGACGACGGGCTTCTCGCACGTTGGATCTCCCGGCTCGCCCTCTTCGACTGGCGCATCGTGCCGAGCGGCGTGAGGTCGCTCGCACGGCGTGCCACCGACAGGCTCGAAGCGGATGGACCGCTATGCCTGTTCGGGCTGCTTCAACCGCTGTTCGACCTGCGACTGCTGCGCCAACGAGGCGCACTGCCCGCTGCCGACATGCTGCCGCGTGCGAGCGGGGCGCGCACGCCCGCCGCCGCGCGGACCCTCGCGAGCCACCTGCAGGCAGGTCAGCTCGATGCCGCGATGCGGCTCGCCACCAGCCGCTACGCGATGGCGGGCACCGCCTTGGCGCAGATGCATATAGCGTGGAGCGTTGGCGATCCCGAGCGGTTGCTCGCCTCCATCCTCTTTCCCGTTTTCGATCACGAACGCACGGCACTGGCAGAACGCTGGCTTCGTCCCCGACGCCAGCCAGGAGACGCAGCTCATGGCTAACGAGATGAGGAAGAAGATCACACCGCACGATGCGCTGTCCGGCGAGTCGCCCCTCGTCCTGACGGCAACGTTCACACCCGTCGCGAAGCTCGACCGTTTCCAGCCCGCCGGCTTTCCCGAGGTCGGGCACGTCATCTACAAGGCGCCGCGCGCTGACGGAAGAGTTGAGCACGTCTGCATCGTCGACAGCGCCGCCAGCATGGCCAACCACCTCGAGTCGGTCTGCGTGCGCGGCGCGCACGACCTCGATCTCGTGGACGACCTCCAGGGAATGCCCTACCTGCGGTGCGTGACAGGACCGCTCGGCGACGATGGCAAGCTGACGGAGCGAGAAGTCGTCGTCACGAGCCTGACCGAGGGCCATCGGATCGCGTCCTCGTACTTCCTCGACGGCGAGCGTCTGACCGGCGACACGCCCGCATCGCCCCGGGTGAAGGCGCTCAAGGACGTGGCAAAGAAACTGAAAGACGGCGCGAAGAACCTGGAGGACCAGGCGGAGAAGAAGGAGAAGGAGAAGGCGGCGAAGGACAAGAGTGACGAGGCGAAGAGGATCGAGCAAGAGGCCATCTTCCAGAGCGCGTTGATCCGCGAGTTCGGCATCGTGCTTGCTGACAACAAGAGGGCGGCCCACGCGCCGCCCGAGAAGTGGTGGGAGGTCTTCAAAACTATCTTCAAGTACGACCCGAGCTCGCTCGTCCACGGCGTGCTCTTCCCGCAGTGGCAGATCAAAATCCCTCGCGTGCTCACCGCCCACCTCGAAGCGTTCGGCGCGTCGCGTGTCGATCGGTCGGGCGTCAAGTTCGACCGGCTGGGCAAGACCACGTCGGGGCAGCCCATCTTCGCCGTCGACGACGCCACGGCGCGTGAGATCCGGGCCACGTTCATTCTCGATCTCGCCCTCGTGAGATCCTTCGGTCGCAACGGCGCGACGCCGGGTGATGCCCAACGAGGGCTCACGGAAGCCCAGAAGGAGTTCCTCGTGGCGCTCGCCCTCTGGAAGGTCCAGCGACTCTTGGCCGCTCCCTTCCGCTTCCGCTCCGGCTGCCACCTTCGATTCGCGAGCCTCAAGCAGGGCGAGAGCGATGTCGATCTCGCTGCCCTCGCTGTCGATATCAAGGCCGCACTCGGCAAGGCCCAGTTCTCCACCCCAGCGGTCACCGACGTGTACTGGCCCCGCGACGAGCTGTATCGCGACGCCGAGCCGGACGGAGACGCCGAGAGCGGCGGTGGTGGCGCCGATGATGGCGCAGACGCGGAGGACGCCGGAGGCGGCGAAGACGGCGATTGAGCCATGCAGCTCATTCTCCAGCAAGTGTTTCCGCTAGGCCGTTTTCACGCGACACCCTGGCGTGTCAGCCCCTTCGACGACGCCTTCGGAGAGTGGCCACCGAGCCCGTGGCGCCTGGTTCGCGCGGTGGTCGCTCGCTGGTATCAGTGGACGAGGGAAGCAACAGGTCCTCGCGGTGAGCAGGAGCTCAACGATCTGGTACGCGCCCTGTGCGACAGCGCCTACCGGTTCCACCTTCCGGTCCACTCGCGCAGGGGGAGTCCACTTCGCCAGTACTTGCCTGTGGAATTCGGGTGGAACCCGCCGGACAAGAAGAAGCCCGCGGAGCGCAGCTACGGCACAAGCCTGGCACAGGACAACTACTGGTGCGTGTCTCGCGACGACGACGGCGCCGTGTGGTGGTTCGTCGACGGCAACCGCTGGACGGACCGGCTCGTCGAAACGCTGGACCGTTGCATCGAGCGCATGACCTACTTCGGGCGCGCCGAGTCGTTCACGCAGATGCGGCGGGACTCGGGCCCCGCGCCGACGCCCAACTGCGAGCTGATCGAGCAGTCGGGCGTGGCGCCTCCCTCCAGTTCGGTGCCGGTGCTCGTTCCGCTCCGGGCGGCGAACCGTTCCGACGTGGAGCGGGTGACGGACGATCCGGATGTCGCCGGGCGCACCGTGCCCCCAGGGGCCCGCGTGATGTTCGCAGTTCGACCGCAAGGTGCCCCGGCGCGCGACGGCCCAACCGTGATGCCCACCCGTACCGACTGCCGGCTAGTCCAGCTCGCCGTCGGATGGAACGTGGCTCCCGAGCCCCGCGCGGTCGTGCGTTTGACGGCGCGCTTCAGGTCTGCCGTGCTTCGTGAGCTGCTCCGGATCAAGACCGGCCACCATGATGCTACCTGGAGCACGGCCGCCTCGTCCGTCCGCGAGGCAATGGCCGACATGCTCGGCAAGGACGCAAACCGGAAGCCACTCGCCGGCCACCGGCACGCGGAGTTTCTCGCCTGGTGGGAGCACGGAGCGCCGACGCGCCTTCTGGTGTGGCGCGAGGTTCGCCCGTTTGACCGCGACGAGCGGACAGCCATCCTGCGCGCGGCGTCGCGCGAGCTGTCGTGGGCAGCGGCCGGTCCAGAAGCCGATGCCTGGAAAGTGAGGCTCGTGCCCCTGGACAGCGCTGTTCCACCCCCACCCGGGTTTGACGGACAGCCAGCTCCTTGCTGGGAGTCAGTGACGCCCTATGTTCCTCCGCGTCACCACCTGCGAGGGGGCAGATCGCGCGCAAGCGAGACGGTCCCCTCTCAGATCCGGCGCGAGCTCACGCTGCGAGGGGTCGCCGGCGCCGCGCATGTTGAGATCGAGGAGGTCGGTGACGCAGCCTGGGTCGCCGTGCATGTGCCTCGCGGAGAAGCCGGCAAGCGCGCGTTCCTGGGTGATCGCCGCGGGTACTGGGTGCACCTCGGGTTTCGCGAGCCCATCAGCGGTCCGCTTCGGCTTGGCCACTCGAGCAGCTTTGGGCTTGGGCTCTTCAGACCCGTCGGGTCGGACCGGGAGCGGTGAAGCATCGCATGACCAAGCCTGTTGCCGTCGCCGCCATCAAGCGCCTCGTCGCCGCTGGCGAGTCCGAGACGTTGGAGCTCAAGCGCTCCACCGGAGAGCTCCGCGAAGCCGTGCGGACCCTCTGCGGATTCCTGAACGAGCGGGGCGGCGTGGTGGTCATCGGCGTTGCGCCGGACAGGAGGCTCGTGGGCCAGGAGGTGAGCGACGGCACCCTGCGGGACGTGGCGACGGCCGTTCGCGACATCGACCCTGCGCCGCAGGTCGACGTGCAGCGCCTCGACGTTGGCGGTGGCCGGAGCGTCATCGTCCTCAGCGTGAACGGCGGCGGGGCGGTGCCCTACACCTACGACGGTCGGGCGTTCATCCGCATCGGCAATACCACGCGCCGGATGAGGCGAGAGGAGTACGAGCGGCTGCTTCTCTCGAGGCTGCACGCTCAGCACCGCTGGGAGACCCTGCCGGCGACCGGGTGGACCATCGACAATCTGGATGCGGATGAGATCAGGCTGGCCGTGGCCGAGGCGGTCGCGGCGAAGCGGCTGGCGGCGGTGCCCACAGAGCGCGCGGAGACGACCCTTCGACGCCTCAACCTGCTGGTCGACCGTCGCCCGACGCAGGCCGCGATCGTCCTCTTCGGCAAGGAGCCGATGCCGCAGTACCCGCAGTGCGCGATCCGGCTGGCGCGATTCCGCGGGGTCACGAAGTCGGAGTTCATCGACAACCGGCAGTTCCACGGCCACGCCTTCGCTCTTCTGCGCCAAGCCGACGCCTTCTTTGACATGCACCTCGCCGTCGCTAGCCGGATCATCCCGGGTCAGATGCGCCGGGAGGATCGGCCGCAGTACCCGCCCGAGGCGTTGCGCGAGGCGCTGGTGAACGCGCTTTGCCACCGCGACTACAGCGAGGCGGGAGCATCAGTCGGCGTCTCGATCTTCGACGACCGGCTCGAGGTATGGAGCTGGGGCCGCCTACCCGGTGACCTGACGCCGGAGCAGTTGCGGAGCGACCACCCCTCAATCCGTCGCAACGACCTCGTCGCCGACGTCTTCTACCGGCGGGGCTACATCGAGAAGTGGGGCCGAGGCACGCAGAACATCATCGATGCCTGCCGCCGGGCAGGGCTGCGCGAGGCCGAATTCATCGAGCGGGCCGGGGAGGTCGGAGTCCGCTTCTGGTCCGCCTTCAACCTGCCGAGCCTGGAGGCTCCGTCGAAGGTGACGGCCCGCCAACAGAGATCCCTGGACACTCTAGCTGAGCGCGGAATCTGCTCCCTTGCGGACGTGGTTGCCGCGGCTGGCGGCAAGGTGACAGAGCGCACTGTGCAACGCGATCTGGAAACGCTTCGCGCGCAGGGTCTTGTGGAGCTCACCGGTCGAGGCCGAGGCGCCCGCTACCGGCTGGCGTCCAAGAAGGAATAGCGACGCGAATGACGCGAATGGCGACAGGAATGGCGACACGGGCATGTCGTCTTTCATGTCGCGATTCCTCGCGGCTCGGATGATCCCCACCACGCCGCGAGCAGGGGGCGCTGCCGGCCATCCCGGGCGCGGTCATCCTGACCACCGATGCACCGGTCGAGTTCTCTCCACAGGGGGGGGTCTACCAGCGCCAGGCGTTCAGGACGATGAGCTGGCGATCGAGCACCACCCCGGCCGAGGCCACGTTGCCGATGGCGCGGACGATCTCGGCGTAGCTCATGCTCTTGGACGGATCCGCGTCTTGGTAGACGGCAAGGACTCCCGGGTGATCGCGCAGTTCGTCGTGCAGAGCGAGGAAGTCACCGCAGTTGCGAGTCAGGAGCGTGCGTCGTTCGCCGATCGCCCGGGCAAGGACCTCCCTATCGTCCAGGGAGCTCAGCCCGGCGGCATCGGCGGTGAGCACGTCGTGCCCCGCCTCGCGCAGGAGCCGAACCAACGTCCTGGCTTGCGAGTCCTCGTCAACGAGGAGGCGCAAGGGCGACCTCCGCCGAGGATAGTCGGCGAGCCTCCTCTCGCGCCTCCATTTCCAGGAGCGCGCGGTTGGCCTCGCTCCACCGCACGGCTTCCTCCACCGCCTCGACGGGGATGCCCCACTCCTCGGCTGCCTCGGCCACTGTCTGCCGGTTCGCGAGCAGGTCGCGCCATACGGTCGCGGCGAGCAGGCGTTTCCCTTTGATGCTCATCTGCCGCGGCCGAGGGTGCTCGCGCTCCACGAGGTACCGCCACCCACCCTCGGTTGGCCGCTCCAGCTCGGGGATCACCAGCCGCTCGGCGCTCCCCGCCGAGGTCCGCAGCATGAGCACCCGTCCCTCCTTGACCTCCCGCGCCAGGATGGCCGAGATCCGCACTGCGCGCAGGATCGCGTCCTTCGCAGTGGAGACGCCGAGCGCCTCCCGGAGCCACGCGATCTCGGCTTCCTGCTCGGGCGTTACGTCGAAGTTCTGGCGTTTCGTGGCAGATGTGGGCATTGGTGGCCCCGTAAGTACATGATGAGTATGGGCCACTCATTTTCGACAGTCAAGATCCCCACGCTTCACCGCAGCGCGACGGACCAAGTCCGGCGGGGGCACGGGGCGGCCGGCGCCTCGCCGCCACGAAGGACCCCGGCACGCCGCCGGCAGCAGGGCCGACGCCGCCAGAGCACGATTTTGACGCCGTTGCCGGTCGATTTCGCTTGACAGGTTTCGCGCGACATCACCGTTCTGCACGAGCCCCGCCACGGACGGGCCATTGCCCGCGCCCAGGGCCCCGCTGCCGAACGCTCGGGCGCATTGGGAGTCCGAGAAGCGTCCGAGCGCCCGAAAACGCGCCACGCTGACCCACGGCGCCCCGCGCAGGGCGGCGGGACCCCCATGCTACACTCCAGCATGACTAGCCCCAGGAGCGACTACCAACCCGGCCTGTCTGCTGCCCAGTTGCTCGTCGAGCTTGCCGATCTCCTGGCCGAGCAGCGGCACCTCGAGCGCCTCGTCTGCCGCTACCTCGCCGACCTCGCGGACCGGCTCGACGCCGACCGATCGGGGGCGCTCGGCGGCTACGCCGACGTCTACCACCTCGCGCGCTGCCGGTTCGGCCTCGGGGTGCGGGCGACGCGCGAGCGCGTGCGGGGCGGCCGGGCCCTGCGCGCTCTACCGTACGTCGAGCAGGCCCTGGTGCGCGGCCGGCTGAGCTTCTCGCGCGTGCGCGAGATCGCGAGGGTGGCCACGGAGCAGGACGAGCTCTTCTGGCTGCGCCAGGCCGAGGAGCTGCCCATGCGACTGCTGGAGCAGCGGGTGGCCGAGGCCGGCGGGGCCGAGGGACCCGATGGCCAGGCCGCGGAGCCGGCCGAGGTGCGCTGGCGCAGCCCGGAGGCGGTCGAGCTGCGGCTCGTGCTGTCCGTCCCTGCGGGACGGGGTTCGGGTCCCGACGCGCGCTGAGCGCGCGTCACCCGTGCCCCGGCGGCGACCTGGGCGCTCGTGCAGCGCGCCATGGAAGGGGCGCGCCGGTCGAGCGAGTCCGCGCTCTCCGACGCCGAGGCGCTGGAGGCGGTGGCGCGCGAGGCGTTGGCGCGCCAGGCCGACGGTGCCGAGGGGGCGGCGGAGCCGGAGCGGACGGTGGTGCTCCACGAGTGCCGGCAGTGCGGCCGCACGGACCTCGAAACCGGGGCCGGCCCCGTGGAGCTCGGCGCCGCGGCGGCGGCGCGGCTTGGCTGTGGCGCCCGGGTGCGCGACCTCGCGACCGAGGGCCGGGCGGTGCAGCGCGGTGGGCCCTTGCCGGCGGCGGTGCGCCGGGCGGTCAAGCTCCGGGACCGGTGCCATTGCCGCGTGCCTGGCTGCACCCGGAGGCGCTACGTCGAAGTGCATCACATCCAGCCCCAGGCCCAGGGCGGAGCGCACTCGCGGGCGG
>JACQWT010000069.1 GCA_016209145.1 Deltaproteobacteria bacterium
CGCCTCCTCCCACGAGGCGGCGTTCCTCACGGTCTGATCGGCAAGCGAGTATCGCATGGGCCTCGGCGCGGGTCGCGGGCTGTCCTGATCGAGCGTTCGATCAGCGCGGCATGTTAGCGGGGCCGCCGCGCCCCTGTCAAGGGGGGTCAGGTCTTGCAACAGGGCCACGTCGTAGTCGTCGCGAACCCCTGGAATCCGGGGAGGAATAGTAGAAAGCGCTGGACTTCACCGCCCCGCGTGTGTCACAGTCAGCGCCGGTGGCGGACACACGGACCGCGTTCTATCGTGGGCAACGCTTGGGGTCGCGGGAGTTCGCCCGCATTCAGCGAGTCCTGGAGGCGCGACCGGGGCTGACGCGCGAAGCGCTCGCGCGGGAGGTGGCCCGGCGGTTTCGGTGGACGCGTCCCACCGGCGAGCTTGCTGTCACCTCCTGCCGCTTGTTGCTGTGGCGGCTGGGGCGGCGGGGCTTCATCCGATGGCCGGCACCCCCGCGGCGCGGCCCTGCCGCGGTACCGGCCCGGGCTGCACCCGTGCAGGAGCCGGCTGCCGGCGCGCACGGCCGAGCTGCAACGGTGCACCGGGCGATTGCAGGCGCGCGACTGCCAACGAGCTCCGTGCCAGAAGCGGCTTGCACGCTTGCGCTGCCGTCCCTCCATGCCGCGTCCGGCGGCTGCCCCGTTGCGCGAGCCTTCGGCCGAGCGATCTGGACGACGCACAGGCTGGTGCAAGGCCCTCGCCGTCCAACTGGTTGAAACTAAACGGCGTCGGTCAAACCCGCCCGGTAGGCTCCCTTTGACGCGCTGGGCACCGCAGGCTAGCTTGGGGCCGACGCGTGGGTACCGCCTCAGCAGCGGTGCGGGTCGCTCGACATGGGGCGGAATCGAGGAGGACGGTGGTACTGATTCGGTACGCGGGCCCAAGCAGGCTGGTGCGTTGCGCAGCGCTCTTGGCACTTGCGGCTGTGCCGCCAGGGTGCGCTACGGACGAGCCGCAAGGCCCAGCAGTGCCGGCGGCACCCGTAGCCCCGGCGCGAGCGGCCTCGCGCGCGGTGCTGCTGCGCGACAGCCTCGAGGCGCAGGCGGTGGTGAGGGAGCTGCGGCAGCGGTTTCGGATCGAGCTGCCAGACGAGCCGGATCCATTCCGGTCGCCACCCGTGGCGGCGGCAGCGCGCCGTCCGGCAAGGACGCGCGCCGTGCTCGGAGAGCCGGCCGCGGACCGCTTCGAGCAGGAGGGCGCATGGATCCGGCCCCGCGTGCCGGCAGCCGCGCTGCGGCGCGTCATCCACCCGGCTCGGGTGACACTGCCCAGCTCGGCGTCGCGGCCCTTCGTGCTGCGCGACGAGGACACCGGGAGATCGCGGGCGCTCGCGCTGTCGAGGGGGAGGCGGCGGATGGCTATCTCGTGTACCGCGGCGCCGCGCCTGGCGGCGGTCACCTCGTGCACCGGGTGCACGCGGAGGGAACCGAGGACTACATCGCGTTCGACCAGCCGCCTGCCGAGGCCGAGGTTCGCTACGAGCTGGCGCTCGGCGACAACGTCGCCGGGCTGCGCGTCGTGGAGAATGTGCTCGAGTTCGTCGACACGGGCGGCGCGCCGCGGCTCAGAATGGGGGCGCCATACCTCGTCGATGCGGCGGGCAAGCGGCACGAGGCGAGGATCGCGGTCCGCGGCTGCGCGTACGATGATGATCCGCGGGGGCCGTGGGGGAGAGCCGTGGGCGCGGCGGGCGCGACGAGCTGCGAGGTGACCGTGGCGTGGGACGATGGTGAGCTTTCCTTTCCGGCTGTGCTCGATCCGGCCTGGACGACGACCGGGTCCATGATGCAACCTCGCTACCGTCACACCGCGACCCTCCTCACGAGCGGTCTCGTGCTCGTGGTCGGAACCGACGGGCAGAACAACGCGGCCATCGCGACCGCCGAGCTCTACGATCGCGTATCAAGCACCTGGTCGCCCACGACAAGCGCCGACTCGAGCTGGTACGACCATGTCGCGGCGCTGCTCGCCGACGGCCGTGTGCTCGTTGCCGCTGGCTACGGCAAGGGTTCACGGATCTACGATCCCATCACCGGCAAGTGGTCCTGGGCGGGCAAGACGCAACAACGGACCGACCCCATCGTGGCCGTGCTCAAGGACGGAAGGGTTCTCGTCGCAGGCGGAGATGTCATCGCCGTAGGTGCCACGGCGACTGCAGAGATCTTCGATCCGGTGGGCGGTGGATGGCAGGCGATCAGCGACATGACGACACGGCGGCGAGAGCACGCTGCGAGCAGGCTAAATGATGGTCGCGTTTTGGTCGTCGGCGGCGAAGACAACATCGACAAGAAATCACACTCGACTGCCGAGATCTACGACCCCGTCGCGGGGATCTGGACGCCAACCGGATCCATGCTTGCTCCGCGCCAAATGCACGCCGCGGTGACACTCGGCAGCGGGAAGGTGCTCGTGGCGGGGGGGTACCCGCCAACGAAGACTGCGGAGCTCTATGACCCCGTCGCTGGGATCTGGACGCCAACTGCGGGCATGAGTGCGGGGCGGAGCCAGTTCGGCGCGGTCCTGCTCGGTGGCGGCAAGGTGCTCGTGGTCGGCGGAGACGCTGGCCTCAACAGTGCGGAGCTCTATGACCCGCTAGCCGGCACCTGGACACCGACGGGGAGCATGTCGCAGGGTCGGGCAGAGTTCACTGCCAACGTGCTCAAGACCGGAGAGGTCCTCGCCGCCGGGGGCAGGGCTAGTACTCCTTCTTTCAATGCCTTCTCGAGCACGGAGCTTTTCGGCTTGGTCCAGGGAAGCGGCGCATGCGCGGTGGATGGCGAATGCTTTTCCGGCTACTGTGTCGAGGGCCACTGCTGCGACCAGGCCTGCCTCGGCCCATGCTATGGCTGCTTGGCCTCGAAGAAAGGCTACGGCGAGGACGGCGTGTGCGAGCCGGTCGCTGCCGGCACCGATGCCGACAACGACTGTCTGGACGACGGCTCCCCGTCGTGCCAGCAGAACGGGCGCTGCGACGGCAAGGGCGGCTGCGCGAAGTACCAGGAAGCAGAGGTCTGTACGCCCGCGCCGTGCGAGAAGGAGCTTGAGTGTGCGAGCGGCTTCTGCGTCGACGAGATCTGCTGCGCATCCGAGTGCAACGGCGAGTGCGAGGCCTGCACTGCCGCCAAGAAGGGCGGCGGCGACGACGGCGCCTGCGGTCCGGTGGCGGTGGACACTGATCCAGACGACGATTGCGCGCCGGATGTGAAGTACCCGGCCTCGTGCTTGGCGGACGGCCTGTGCGACGGTGCGGGCAAGTGCCGGAGCTACGCGACCGGCGCCACGCAATGCGGCGAGGCGAAGTGCGACGGCGACGACCTGACGAGGTGGCTGTGCGATGGCAGCGGCACGTGCGCGGCGCAGACCAAGAGCTGTGCCCCGCATCTCTGTGTGGACGCCGCCTGCACTTCAGTCTGTGCGGACGACGAGGACTGTGCGCCGGAGGCGTGGTGCAGTCACGGGAGCTGCAAGCCGGATAGGGCGGCGGGAGCCGCATGCGACTTGGCCGCACAGTGCCAAAGCGCCACCTGCACCGACGGCGTCTGCTGCACCAAGCCCGACTGCGCTCCCTACCGCTGCGGCCCGGAGGGCACCTGCCTTCAGGTCTGCGCCTCCACGCAGGACTGCGCGGCCGGCCACGTCTGCACGTCCGCGCGCCAGTGCGTGCCCGCGGGCGGGGCAGCGCCGGGCGAGGACGGCTGCGGCTGTCGCGTGGCCGGGCGAGGGCAGAACGGGCGCTTCTGGCTGCTGGCTGGACTGGTTGCTGCGGCGGCCACGCGGCGGCGGCGGCGCGCTCGGGCGCTCGCGCTCGCGGCCGGAGCGGCGCTGTGGCTGCTGGCCGCGACCGCGCCAGCGCAGCCCACGCCGCCCGCTGGCGGCCCTCCTGGGCCGACCGCCGCGGAGCCGGCGGGCCAGCCCGAGCCTCCACCCGATCCCAAGCTCGCCGAGGCCAAGCGCCTGTTCTTTTCGGGAAACGAGCTTCGCCTCGCGGGCGACTACCAGCGGGCGCTCGATTACTACCTCGAGTCACGTGCGCTCATGCCATCGGTGGCCAACACCAAGAACGCGGCCATCTGCCTCGACGAGCTCGGCCGGTACGACGAGGCGCTGGAGCTCTACGAGGATCTTATCACCAGGTTCCGCGAGGAGATCTCCGAGGAGGACCGCGCGGCCGTCGCGCCCGA
>JACQWT010000070.1 GCA_016209145.1 Deltaproteobacteria bacterium
TCGCGCATGCGTACGTGTCTGCTTCACTTCCGAGACGCACTCGTTGTACGTGGATTTGCGATGCGGTTCACGGCCGACGAGTCTTCATGCAGTAGTGTCATCCGAGTCCGGCCTTGGCGTAGCAGCAGCCAGCCAGAGCCCCCGCTCCCCCGGGGTTTTCCGTCAGCGCCGCGGTCGATGGGATCCAGCCCGCGGCGGGTTCGTGATCCAGGACGCCGCGGCGTCGGAGGGGCACCGCCCGCCCGCCCCCGCCCTCCCCTCACGCCACGAGCCGCACCTCGGGATACACGGCGCCCGGGATCGCGTGCAGCAGCTCCCAGCGGATCGCCATGGGGTACGCGCCCTCGTGCGACAGGTAGCGCGCCGGGCCGAGGAAGGTGTAGGGCACGGTGATCCCGCGCTCGTCCTTGCGGTCGCGCCGCGCAAAGAGGAGCACGTGGGACCCGCGTTGCTCGTGGTGGATGTGGCGCTGGCCGGTTGGCGTGTCCGGCCCGGTCGCGTTCTGCGAGTCCCACTGGAAGATCGTCTGCGACAGGGCGCCGTCGCGGTACATGGTGCGCGGCGAGTAGTCGCGCTCGGACTTCTGGATGGTGATGTCGACCGCGGGCAGGTCCACGCCCTCGTTGAACAGATCCACCGCGAACACCACGCGCACCCGCCCCTCGGCGAGGCGCTGTAGCGCGGCGCGCCGCTCGTCCGGCGGCGTGTCGCCGTGGATAGCCACGGCGGGCACGCCCTTGGCGTTGAACTGCTCGGCCATGAACCCCGCGTGGCCGACGCCTGCACAGAAGCCAAGGGCGCGCATGCGCGACACGTCGGGCACCTTCTCGTGGAGCTGCTGCAGGATCACGCGCACGCGGTGGTGGTGGTGACCCGTGTAGAGGTTGTCGAGATCGCCCAGGTCGTAGCGGCCGCGCACCCAGCGCACGTCGCTCAGATCGACCTCGTCGTGCACTCGGCGCACCTGGTGGGGGAAACATGGGCTAGGCTCGCCGGTGATGACGAAGAAAGTCGCGGCCTACGGTTCCTGGTCGTCCCCCGTCAGCGCGGAGCAGGTCGCCGCGGGCGCCGTGCGCGTGGGCGGCGTGGCGTTCGACGGCCACGATCCCTACTGGATCGAGGCGCGGCCGGCCGAGGGGGGGCGCCACGTGGTCGCCAGGGTAGGGGACCACGGCTGGCCCGAGGACGCGACGCCGCCCGGCTTCGACGTGCGTAGCCGGGTGCACGGGCGTGGCGGCGGGGCGTTCGCCGTCCACAACAAGACGGTCTACTTCTGCAACGACGACGACCAGCGCCTGTATCGACTGGTGCGCGGACGCGAGCCGGAGCCGATGACCCCTGCGGGACCGTTCCGCTACGCGGATCTGACGGTTGACGCCGGGCGGCGACGGCTGCTGTGCGTGCGCGAGGACCACTCCGACGAGGCGGCCGGGGTCACCAACACGCTCGTCGCGATTGCGCTCGACGGCAAGCAGCCGCCCGTCGCGATCGTCTCGGGGCACGACTTTTTCTCCACGCCGCGGCTCAGCCCGGACGGGACACGGTTGTGCTGGCTGGCCTGGGACCATCCCCACCTGCCGTTCGAGCACACGATGCTGTTCCAGGCGAAGCTCGACGACGCGGGCCTGCCCACCGATATCGAGCAGATCGCCGGCGGCGAGCCCGAGGCCGTGTTCCAGCCGAGCTGGTCTCCCGACGGCGTGCTCACCTTCGTGACCGATCGGTCGGGTTGGTGGAACATCTATCAGCGCCGGGACGGCGAGCTGTGCAACGTCTGCCCGCTCGAGGCCGAGCTGGGTCAGCCGCACTGGTGGTTCGACATGAGCACCTACGGCTTCGCCGCGGAGGGCCGCATCGTGGCCGCGCGCTGCGACGCCGGGCGCTGGAAGCTCGGGACGATCGACATCGCCGCCAAGCGCTTCGAGCCGCTCGCCGTGCCGTACGACACGCTGGGCCACGTGAAGGTCGCCGAGGGTCGGGTGCTGCTGGCCGGCGGCTGCGCCACGGAGCCCGAGTCCGTGGCGCTGCTCGACCTCGCCACGGGCGGGATCGAGGTGGTGTTCCGGGGCGCCAAGATCGGCGCGGACACCAAGGCCAGCCTGTCGGAGCCCGAGGCCATTGCCTTCCCCACCTCGGGCGGGTCCGAGGCCCAGCCCGTGGCCCACGCCTTCTACTACGCGCCCCTGAACAAGGATTTCGCCGGCCCGGAGGGCGCGAAGCCGCCGCTCGTCGTTCTGTGCCACGGCCGTCCCACGGCAGCGGCACGGACCACGCTCGATCTGCGCATCCAGTACTGGACCAGCCGCGGCTTCGCCGTCGCGGACGTGAACTACCGGGGCAGCACGGGCTACGGCCGCGACTACCGCCACGCGCTGCGCGGCGAGAGGGGCGTAGTGGACGTCGACGACTGCTGCGCCTGCGCCGAGCACCTCGTCCGCGAGGGACGCGTCGACGGCCGGCGGCTGGCGTTCAGCGGCGCCGGCGCCGGCGCCTACACCGTCCTGGCCGCCCTGACCTTCCGCAACGTCTTCAAGGCGGGGGCGAGCCACTACGGCGTGAGCGATCCGGTCGGGGCCATCGCCCAGGCGCACAAGTTCGAGTCGCGCTACGACCAGTACCTGTTCGGCACCGAGCCCACCACGTTGCGCGCCCGCTCGCCCATCCTGCACGTGGACAAGCTGTCGTGCCCGGTCGTGTTCTTCCACGGCAAGGAGGACAAGGTCGTGCCGCCCTACCAGGCCGAGATGATGGTCAAGATGCTGAAGCGGAAGAAGGTCCCCACGGCCTACGTGCCGTTCGAGCGCGAGCAGCACGGTTTCCGCCGGGCCGCGAGCGTCAAACGTGCGATAGAGGGCGAGCTGTACTTCTACGGCGCCGTGCTCGGCATCGAGCTCGCCGACAAGATCGAGCCGATCGAGATCGGAGGGTAGGCTCGCTCCGCCGTGCGCACGCGCAGCTCACTCGGCCGCCGCCGTGTCGAGCAGGATCTTCTTCAGGGCGTCGTAGTTGGCGGGCTCGGTCAGCGGGTGCTGCTCGAGGCTGTAGACGCTGGCCACGGCGTTGTCGCCGCCCAGGACGAAGACGTCGCCGTTGATGGCGCCCCACTTGGCGCGCGCGTCCTGCTCCGGCACGTCCTGGAGCCACGGGATGCTCACGCTGCTCGTGAGCTGCTCGTTGCCGGCCTCGGCTCCGATGGCGTTGACGCCGAGCAGGGAGATCGGCACGGGCGGCGCCGCTCCGCCGAGCTCCTTCTGCATCTTGTCGAGGTATCCAACCTGGATACTGCAAGAGCCTCACGTGGCGGTCCCGAAGAACCAGCCCGAAACCTGCTCCAGGAAGTCGCGCGGCGAGACCTTCTGCCCGAACGTCTTGGAATGCGCGTTGACGTCCAGGAGCTCGAAGTCGGCCACCGGAACCGCCGCCCCGCCGCTGCCGGCTTGACCGCCCCCGGATCCCGCGCCGCCGCTCTGCATGCCGCCCCCGCCGCCCATGCCGCCGCCGCCGGCGCTCGTGCCCCCGCCGCCCGCCTGCCCCGTCGTGGCGGTCGTTGCCACCGGGCCGGCCGGAGCGCGCACCTCGTCGGAGCAGGCCGCGGCCAGGGTAAGCGCCGCGAGCGCCAGCGCCCCGAGCCCGCCTTGTCTCGCCCGCCGGTGCGCAAGCATGAGTCCATTCTCTCCGCGCACCGTGCGGACGTCAACGCACGATCTCCCCGGCGTAGAGGCGCTCCAGAAGCATCCGCCAGGGCAGCACCTGGATGCCGCCTACCGCGCGCGGCTCCCGCTCCAGGCAGGCGACGATCCGGTGGCGAACGCGGTGCTCCTCGGCCAGGGCTCGCAAGGCCCGCAGATCTCCGTCGTGGACGCGCGCACTTGCCTTGACCTCGATGGGACAGTTTGTCAGGATAACGCGCCACAGCAAGGACAACTGTCCAAGCACGTCGATCGTGCGCCGCTTGCCGGCTCATGGCCGTGAGCCGCGTCGGCTACAGCGCGATCTCCTCCGTCCAGCCGTCATCGTCCGGAGCCTCGCCGAGCTGGACGGCGGTCAGGGCGCGGTACAGCTCGGTGCAGCAGGGGCCGGGGCGGCCGTCCTTCAGGTAGACGGTGGTTGCGCCACGCATGGTGACGGACTCGATGGGCGTGATGACCGCCGCCGTTCCGCACGCGCCCGCCTCGACGAAGTCGCGCAGCTCCTGCGCCGCCACGGGCCGGAGCTCGACCCGATAGCCCAGCCGGGCCGCGAGCGTGCGCAGTGACATGTTGGTGACCGAGGCGAGCACGGAGGGCGAGTCGGGCGTGACGTAGGCCCGGTCGCGCGTGATGCCGAAGAAGTTCGCCGCGCCAAGCTCGTCCACGTACTTGTGCTCGCGCGCGTCGAGGTAGAGCGCTTCGCCGTAGCCGGCACGCTTGGCCTTGACCGTGCCCCGCATGCCCGCGGCATAGTTGCCCGCGGCCTTGGCCGAGCCCACGCCCAGCGGCGCGGCGCGATCGATCTCTTCCTCGACCACGAGCCTGGTCGGCGCGAAGCCCTGCTTGAAGTACGGCCCGACCGGGGTGACCAGGACGAGGAAGAGGTACTCGTCGGCCGGCCCCACGCCGATGCGCGGCCCGCTGCCGATGAGCAGCGGCCGGATGTACAGGGAGGCCCCGCTGCCGTAGGGCGGGATGAAGCGCTGGTTGGCGCGCACGGCCCGCACGACGGCCGAGCAGAACAGCTCCACGGGCGGCGCCTGCATGAGCAGCATTTCGGCCGAGCGGATCATCCGCTTGGCGTTCTCGGCGACGCGGAAGCACAGCACGCGGCCGTCGCGGGCCTCGTAGGCCTTGAGCCCCTCGAACACCGCCTGGCCGTAGTGCAGGGCAGTGGCGGCCATGTGCAGCGGCAGGGTTTCTGAGTCGGTTTCCACGCCCCCGTCCCAGGCGCCGGCGCGCCAGGTGTAGCGCACGTTCGCGTCGGTCTTCAGGTAGGCGAAGGGCAGGTGGGCGTAGTCGAGTTGGGCTCGATCTTTGACGGGCATCGGTGTGCTCGCGCGCGCCTCAAGGAGGCGCTTCCTTGACTCCGTTGACGTGCAGAGCCGGGTTGCTCCAGAGCGACTTGGCCGGGTTCTCGGGATCGAAGCTGGCGATGACGGCGCCGTGGCACATGGGACAGCTCTGGCCGGCGCCGCCGTCGTGGGTCCCGCCCGGCGGGAGCGTGTGGCAGGCCTCGCCGCAAACGCTCTGCGAGCCGTCGACCTTGGTCCAGACGGGCTCGCGCACGGTCGTGCCGCCGTCGATGTCGGGCTGCAAGTCGCCGCCGTGGCAGTGAACGGCGGAGCACTGGTGCGCGTCCACGTCGTACTTGCTGTCCCCTCCGGCGATGGTGCCGAAGTCGATGTCCACCTTGCCGTCCTGGTGCGTGGGAACGTTGGGATCGATCTCCACCTTGACGGGCACGATGTGGCATTCCTTGCAGGCAACCTGGAGGTGCCAGGTCGAGGCCAAGAAGTGCGACTGGTGCGCGCCCACGCTCGGCAGGCTCGTGTCCGTGCCGCCGTCGGTGTCGGGCGGAGGCGCGGGATCGGTGCCCTTGCCGTGGCAGGCGCTGCACGCCGCCGAGAAGCCGCCGCTGCCGCCGTGGCCGCCGGCGCCTGAGCCACCGCCGCCAGCCCCGCCGCCCGCGCCGCCGCTCGCGGTGGAGCCGCCCGCCCCCGCGGCCCCGCCGGCAGCGCCGCCGCCGGTCGTCGCGCCCGTGCCGCTGCTCGTGCTCGTGCCGGTCTGCCCGCCCGGCCCGCCGTCGCCTCCGCCGCAGCTCGGGACGAGCAGGCTCGCGGTCCAGCAGGTGGTGATCACGGCAGTCAAGACGCCCCAGCGCATGGCTCGCTCCTCGTGCAGGCGTTGCTCGGGTCAGGAATCCACCCGGAGACTAGGCCAAAGCGTGCGCTGCGGGAATAGCCGCTCACTGGTACGCGTTCGCGCATTCTCCGAGCCGGCTCGTCAGGCGACCGCGAGCGCGAGCGCGCCCGGAGGCCCGGCCCGGAGCGTACTCCTGTACGTGAGGAACCGGGCCGAGGACGTAAGTCCGTCCCTTCGGGACGGGGTTGGGGTCCCGACGCGCCCTTCGGGCGCGTCACCCCTGCCCCGCGATCGCGGCCGACTCGGCGAGCCGTCCTTGCTGACTTCGCGCGGAAATGCCGTGAACGGGTACACCGGCGGCGAGCAGTAGCCCGCCAGGCAGCGGATGCCGGTCTCGTGGAAGCAGCAGTCTTCGTCCTTCTCGCACTTCTCCGAGAGCTGGGAGCAACTGCCGCCTTCGGGCGGCTTGCACACCTTGGGGGAGAGCGGATCGGCCGGATCGCTCGGCCGGCAGAAGCCCTCGCAGCACTCGTCGCCCGCCTCGCAGCTCTCGCCCTGGGGCTTGCAGGGATCGAGCGCCCAGAAGCCGCGCTCGTTGCGCGACGGGGTCTGCGTCGGCATGTAGAACGGCGGGTGGCTCGGATCCTTGTCGCCCTTCACGTCGGGCGAGATCGCCGCCACCCAGAGTTGCTTGCGCACGGCGCCGCCGACGTACGTGTTGCCGTACTGGCGGACGCTGGTGAACACGACCCAGAAGTAGCCGCCGGCGGGAAGCGGCAGCGCGAAGGGCTCGTAGTTGTGCCCGGCGTCCCACTCGCTCAGGCCGGAGTTGGCCTGGGCGAGCCCGAGGTGACCCTTGGTTGACGCCTTGATGAGATACAGCCGCCCGTCCCCGTTGCCCGGCTGGCCGCCCGGATCGTAGGTCGGCAGCATGTAGTCGTAGCCGGCATAGCAGCTCGTGGCCTCTTGCAGCACGATGAGATCGGGATCGGGCAGGAACGTGACGTATTTGGTGATCGCCCCGCCCGGCCCGTTGTCCAGCACGAGCTTGCGATTGGCGAAGGTGAGCGTGCCGGCGGGCCCGGCGTTCTTGTCCACGGTGACGGCCATGACGCTGACCGAGCGGCTCGGCGAGGCAAAGCCGTCGCCCGGGCCGTTGATGAAGGCGTAGAACTTCCCGTCCGGGGAGAACGTGGGCAACAGGGCGCTCACGCCGGGGCCGAGCCCCACGACGCTCGCCGCGTCGAGCTTCTTGCCCACCGCGTCGATCCTCCAGGCGAGCTGGTTGATGCCGCCCCAGAAGTTGCTCTGGCTGCGCATGACGTACTCGCCGTCCGGCGTGAACACCCCGAAGGACAGCCCGCGGCTGTCGCCGCCCAGGCCGCCCGGGGCGCCCGTCAACTGCGTGAGGTTGCCGTCCTGGTCGATCTCGTAGACGCCGCTCTGGGCCGGATCGGTGGGCGGGTGCACCCCGGCGCTGAGCCGCTTGCCGTTGGCCGACACCGAATGGCAGACGACGCAGTCCGTCTTGACGTGCTTGGGCTGCTCCTGCTTGCCCGGGTGGGCCGCCCAAATGCCGAGATAGCTCCCCTCGTAGGTCTGGTAGTAGACCACGCCCTTGAGCGATCCGTTGGCCACCGTGATCGCAATCGCATAGGGCCCGTAGGCAACCCCGCCGAGCGCCTTGGCCACCTCGATCTTCAGCTTGCCGCCGGCGGCGCTCTTCAGGGCCGCGTCCCAGATCTGCTGCGGGATCGCGAGCTGTGGCTGGGCGGGATTGGCCAGCTTGTAGTAGCCGCTCCAGAGGAAGTGCTCGGAGGCGAGCGCGAGCTTGGCGTCCTCGGGCTTGACGCTGCCCCCGCTGAACTGCACCAGGGGCGCCAGCAAGCCCTTGGGCATGACCGTGCCGTCGTAGGGGTAGAGCAGCGTCGAGGCCTCGGGGCCCGGATCGGCCGCGGGCGGTCCTTGCAGCGCCGCCTTGTTGGCCGGGCTGGGCCCGGGATCGTTGGGGCCGGAGAGCACGTCCTCTTCGAGCTGCACCTTCACGGTGAGCTCGGCCGTGGCGGTCAGATCGGCGAAGGTCGCCACGACCTTGACCTTGCCGCCGGCGATGTCCGTCGTCTGGAACACGCCTTGCGGGCTGATCGTGCCGAGGTCGTAGCTGCCAAGCTGCCAGCTCGCCTGCACCTCGCTGCCGCTTCCGCCCGTGCCGTAGAGCGCCTTGAAAGCCTGGCTCGCCGGCGCGGCCTTGTCAGTGATGGTGATGGTGGCCTCGGCCGGCTCGATGCTCAGCGTCGGAACCCCGGAGTCCGCGATGATGAGCTCGCCGCCGGCGCCGGAGCCACCGGCCCCGGCCGCGCCGCCCGAGCTGCTGCCGCTCGCCGTGCCGGTGCCGAAGGGACCGCCGGCCTGCTCGTCGCCGCCCGAGCACGCCGCCACGGTCGCCAGCGCGCCAGCCAGGAGGAGCAGGCAGGGAGGGAGCCACGAGTTGCGGGAGGGCATGCATGCAGGATAGCGCCGGCACGGCGCCGCCGTCCATGCAGACCGCTCGCGAAGCGCGGGACACCCGGGGGCTGGCCATCGGCAAGCCAGTGGCTATATTCCCGCTTGGAGCCCCGGAGGCCCCGATGGCCTGGAACTACAGCGAGAAGACGAAACAGCTCTTCATGGACGCGGTGCAGGGCAGGCCCGGCACTCATCTCGGAGAGATCGAGAGCCCGGACGGGGTGGGCGAGCACGGCTCCATCGCCTGCGGCGACGCACTGCGCTTCACCTTTCGCGTCAAGCGCCACCCTACGGATCCGACGCAGGACGTCATCACCGAGGCGAAGTACTTGACCTTCGGCTGCACCTCGGCCATCGCCGCCTCCGAGGCGCTGTGCGCCATCATCGATCGGGGCGGCTACACGCCCCTCCAGGCGCTGGCGGTCAAGAACGAGGACATCGTCAACTTCCTGGGCGGGCTGCCCGACCAGAAGATCCACTGCTCGGTCATGGGGGCCGAAGCCCTGAGCGCGGCCGTCTTCGACTGGGCGCGCAAGCGCGGCGTCGATCTGCGCCAACTCGGCGTGGACATCCTGCCCGAGGAAACGGCAGAGGGGCGCCTGGTCTGCAAGTGCTTCAACCTGACCGAGCCGTATCTCAAGCGCAAGATCAAGGAGATGGGCTTGAAGAGCATCGCCGAGGTCACGGCCGCCACCAAGGCCGGCGGCGCGTGCATGGCCTGCCACCATCAGCCCGGCGGCTTGCAGGATCTGCTGCACGAGATCTGGGGGCTCGGCCGGCCGTCCGTCGCTCCGGCCCCCGGCGGCGTGGCCGTCTCGGCCGCGGGCGTGGTGCAGGAGGTGGACATCCTGAAGGGCGCCCCGAAGGCGCCGGCCGCGGAGCTGTCGCCCTTCCGGCTCATGAAGAAGATCGAGAAGAGCCTCGACTCATACGTGCGCCCGATGCTGCAGACCGACGGCGGCGATCTGGAGATCATCGATATCAAGGACAAGACCGTGTACGTGCGCCTGGCCGGGGCCTGCTCGACCTGCGTGGGCGCGGGCCAGACGGTCAAGCTGCTGGTGGAGCGGGCGCTGAAGGAGCAGGTGGACGAGCGGATCAGGGTCATCGCGGTCTGAGATGGAAAGCATCTACGTCGACAACAACGCCACCACGCCCGTAGCCCCCGAGGTCTACGAGGCGATGATCCCGTATCTTACGGCGCAGTTCCACAACCCAAGCTCGATGTACGAGCGCGCGCGCGGCCCGGCCGAGGCCATCTCCCGCGCGCGCCGCACCATCGCGGCGTTCTTGGGCGCCGCTCAGCCCGAGGAGATCGTCTTCACCTCCTGCGGCACCGAGAGCAACAACGCCGCCCTGCGCGGGGTGGCCCGGGCAGCGCCGGCCCGCCGGCACGTGATCACCACCGCGGTGGAGCACCCCGCCGTGCTCGAGGTGGCCAAGGTCATGGCGCGCGAGGGCTTCGAGGTGAGCCTCCTGCCGGTCGACGAGGCCGGCCGGCTCGACGTCGCCGATTTCGTGCGGGCGCTGCGCCCGGATACGCTCATCGTGTCCGTCATGCACGGCAACAACGAGACGGGCGTGCTCTTCCCCGTCGCGGAGCTCGCCCGCATCACCAAGGAGACCAGCCCCGACATCGTCTTCCACACCGATGCTACCCAGACGGTGGGCAAGGTCCCCATCGATCTGAGCGGCGCCTTCCGGCACGTCGATCTGCTCTCCTTCTCCGCGCACAAGCTGCACGCTCCCAAGGGCGTGGGCGCCCTGTTCGTGCGGCGCGGGACGCCGGTCGCCACGTTTATGATTGGCGGCCACCAGGAGCGCGGCCGCCGCGCGGGCACGGAGAACGTCGCCGGCATCGTGGCCATGGGCACGGCCTGCGAGCTCGCGCAGCGCACCATGGGCGAGGAGGAGCGCGTGCGCGCGCTGCGCGACCGGCTCGAGCGGGAGCTTCTGGCCCGGATCCCGTACGCCCGGGTCAACGGCGCCGGAGCCGAGCGGCTGCCGGGCACGCTCAACGTCTCGTTCTTCTACATCGAGGGCGAGAGCATCCTGTTCCAGCTCGACGCGCACGGCGTCTGCGCCTCGAGCGGCTCGGCCTGCACCTCGGGCTCGCTCGAGCCCTCGCACGTGCTCATGGCCATGAAGGTGCCGCACAGTGCCGCGCACGGCTCGGTGCGCCTGAGCCTGAGCCGCTACAACACCGAGCAGGAGATCGACACCATCATCGAGGTGATGCCCGCCGTCGTGGCCTCGCTGCGCCGGCTCTCGCCGTACTGGGATGCGGAGAAGGGCGCGCCGCGGCCGGATGCGCCGTAGGCGGCCTAGCCCGGCGGAGCCGAAACAAGAAGGGGCAGGGGGCAAGGGAAGAATGGCTCTTCGTCGAAAGTCGGGCTGTGTGATCTCGCGAGGTTGAGCTGGCGGCGCCTCGCTCGGCGCCCGGCACGTCGCTTCTATGGAACGGGATGTCAAGGGCGCACTCACCGCGCCGCCGAACCCCGTGGCATCCGGCGTCCGCTCCCCGTCTCGCGATGGCGCTCGGGCCGGCAACGACCTCAAGCTCGCGCCCGCGGCCCGAGGCAGCAGCGTGCGCGGTCAGCGTCGTGGGCTCCTCGTCCCGTGCGTCGGCATCGGCTCCGTCAACGATTTCCCAGCAGGTCTGTTCTCTCGCCAAAGGCGGGAACC
>JACQWT010000118.1 GCA_016209145.1 Deltaproteobacteria bacterium
GCCGCGCCCGGGCGGAGGACGCGCCATTGTCGCGGCGAACGGAACGCTCTTCGGAGGCTTCGTCGGGTATTCCCTGCTGCGCTCCAGTGGCTCGGACGATCCGCGGCTGCTCTTCCCGCTTCTGGCCGTAGGCGCGGGCGTGGGGCTCGGGGGATCGCTCATCGTGGCCGACGAGTGGGATGTGGGGGCCGGCGATGCCTGGTACCTGGCCGCGGGGGCATGGTGGCCTGCGGCGGCCGGGCACCTGCTCTACGAGGGCCGCTTCGGCCAGGCGCCGGGGGCGAGCGCCGATGAGGCATGGTCGATCTCGCTCATCGCGGCGACGACCGGCCTGGGCCTCGCCTCGGCCGGCCTGCTGGCGGGCGCCGGCGGCGACGGTGGGGCGGCGCTGGCGCACTCCGGTGGCGGGGCGGGTCTCGTGCTGGGCGGGCTCGCGGAGTTCGCGGCCCGCGGGACGGCCAGCCAGGTGCCGTTTGCCGGCATGGGCTACGGCGCCATGGGTGGCTGTCTGCTCGCACAGGTGGCGGCCGTCCACTTCCGGCCCCAGCCGCTGCGGGTGCTGGCCTACGACGTGGGAGGGCTGCTCGGCGGTCTCGCCGGCGCTTCGGCCGCGAGTCCTCTCCTGTTCGACAATCCCACGCAGGCCGCCACGCGGGCGTGGGTCGGCGCCACGGCAGGCGGCATCGCGCTTGGCCTGGGCGTGGCCTGGTACGTCGGCCGCGGCGGCGCCGACGGTGAGGCAGGCGACGAGCGCGCGAGCGGCGCGCGGCGGCCGATCGCCGGGCCGCTCTACCGCCTGACGTTGCCCACGCCTGCGCCCCTTGGCTTGGGCCCGGCCGCGCCGGGGCGTGCGCCCGGGTTGGGCCTCGTCTGGAGCGGCGAGCTCTGGTAGCGGGGCCGTGGGCGGAGGCGGGAACGTGGATGTGCGCGTCCCGAGCGAGCTGGCGGGCCGGCGGCTCGACCGGCTGCTCGCCACCGCGCTGCCCGGCCTCGGCCGCGGCGGCGTGAGAAGGCTGCTCGACGCCGGACTGGTGTGGGTCGTGGCGGAGGGCGCCCGCTCGCGCCCGGCGCGCAAGGGCGAGCGCGTGGCCGAGGGAGAGATCATCCGGGTGGAGCTTGCTCCGGAGGCGGCGAGCGGCGCAGCGCTGCCGGATCCCGGCGCCGCGCTGTCGGTGGTGCTGGAAACGTCCGCCCTGGTGGTTGCCGACAAGCCGGCCGGACAGCCCACGGCGCCGGTCGCGCCCGGCGAGCGCGGGACTCTGGCCGGGGCGCTTCTCGCGCGCTACCCGGAGATGGCCGGGGTGGGCTTCTCGCCGCGCGAGCCGGGGCTGTGCCACCGGCTCGACACCGGCACCTCGGGGCTCGTGCTCGCGGCGCGCTCGCCCGCCGCCTTCGCGCGCCTGACGACCGCGCTGCGTGCGGGCAAGATCGACAAGCGCTATCTCCTGGTGTGCCCTGCCGCCGGGCTTCCCGAGCGCGGCACCATCGATCTGCCGCTCGCGCCCTGGCCGGGCGACAAGCGGCGGGTGCGCGCCGTGGCGGCGGAAGCGGGTGCCGACCCGGGCGCCGGTCGGCCCGCCGCGACGCGCTACCGCGTGCTGCGGCGCGCGGGCGCGTTGGCGCTCTGCGAGGCCAGCGCTCCCCGGGCGGCACGCCACCAGATCCGGGCCCACTTCGCCGCCATCGGCCATCCCATCGCGGGCGACGCGCTCTACGGCAGCGCCGCGTCCGTGTCGCTCGGCCGCCAGGCCCTGCACGCCAGCCTGATCGAATTCGCGGGGGACGACTGCGTTCCGGCGTTCGTGGCGCGGTCCGAGCTGCCGGCGGAGCTGGCGGAGCTGGTCGCTTGAGACTACAGCCCTGCCGCCGCCCGCGGCACCAGCCTGATGCTGCGCTGGGTGAGCCGGTCGATGCGCTGTAGCCACGCGCGCCAGCGCGTGTACTCGGCCACCTCGATGCGCGACTGCTGCAAGGAGAGCCGGCGCGATACGGTGAGCACGTCGCGCTGCCGGGACAGGACGAACGACAGCTCCGCCGCGCCGAAGGCGCCGCCGTCCTCCACGCTGTCGGGGGGAGCCGCGGCGAAGTCGTGCGTCTTGGGTGCTTCGAGGCGAAGCTGCAAGTCCTGGTGCTGTGGCGCGAGCGCCGGCGGCAGGACCACGGGCAGCGTGCGCCCGACGAGCGGGGCAAGCTCTGCCACAAGCGGCATGGTCGGGGCGAGCACCAGCACCAGATCCTCCCCCTCGCGGCGGGCGAGCGACTCGCTGCGGGCGCGGTAGCCCACCTCGGCTGCCCCTCCCGGCAGGTCGCCGCGGAAAGAGACCTTGGGCGAGACCTTGATGCTGGGAAACCAGTCGGCAACAAGGTTCTGCTCGACCCACTGTGCGCGCGCGTCGGCCTGCCCGAGCTGAGAACGCAGCACGAAGCCGCCGTCGCCCCGGTGCGTCTGCGTGGCGTCGAGCGTGCCGGCGCCGGAGGGCTCCAGGCGGATGGTCCAGCGCGCCTCGACGCCGTGGTCGGCGGCCGAGCCCGGCGGCGTGACCAGGATGCGCGGGGGCGCCCCCTCCAGCTCCTCACCGTCCGGCACCAAGAGCGCCCTCGCCCCGAGGTCCATCGCCGGCAATGGGCCAAGCCGGCTCTGGGGGCTCGTCGCGTCGAGGTAGCGCTCGGGGCTGCCGTCCGGGGCCCGCAGGGCGACGATGCCGTGGTCGAACAGGGGCACGGCGACCTTGGTGGTCTGCAGCACGGCGGGTTGGGCCGTATGCCGCGTCTGGAGCAACACCTCGGTCGCCTCGATGCCGACGGCCCGGAGCAGGCTGATGAGGAGCATGGCCTTGTCGTCGCAGTCGCCTTGGCGCCGCGCCAGAAGCTGCTGCGGGCGGTTTGGCAGCCACCACTCGCCCGAGACGTAGTTGACGTAGCGGATGTCGTCGGCCACGAAGTTGAATAGGGCCTCGATCTTCTCCTCGCGGCTGTTCTTGCCGCGGGTGAGGTCGGCCCCGAGCCGTCGGATCTGGTCGTCGGGCTGGGTGAAGCCGGCGACGGCCTCGCGGTACCAGCGCAGGAACGCACGCCAGTCGGGAAACGCCGAGCCGACGACCACGGGCACGAGCTCGGTCAGAGCCGGCGCGAGCGGCTCGTCCCTGACCGTGGGCGGCCTTTCCCAGACCAGGTGCGTGATGCGGCGCTCGCCCAGCGCCTCGTCGCTGCGGCGCTCGGCCGCGCCGCCGACGACCTCGAAGGCCAGCGGCGAGCCCTCGGGCGCATCGACTACGACCTCGTTGTAGAGCACGGGGCGCGTGTCGAGCGAGCCCACGTAGTCCACGAAGTAGAACGGGACGTCGCCGCGACGGCCGACCGGCCCCGTCGTCCAGGCGCGCACCGCGACCTCCACCACGTCGCCGCGCCGCAGTCTAGGCCAGCGCACGCTCGGCGCCGCCGCGTCCTGCTGCTCGGGCGCGAGCACCGTGCCGTCGCGGCGGTGCACCCGGGCGAGCAGCAGCTCGGTCTGGGCGGTGGGGCGGGGGAGTCGCTCGTGGCGCTCGCTCTCGGTGCGC
>JACQWT010000119.1 GCA_016209145.1 Deltaproteobacteria bacterium
AGGCCAGGGGCGAGGCCAGGGGCGAGGCCAGGGGCGAGGCCAGGGGCCGCGCTGAGGCCGTGATCGCGGTGCTGGCGGCGCGCCGCCTGGACGTGCCGGAGTCGCTGCGCGCGCAGATCCTGTGCTGTCGGGACACGGCGGCGCTCGACCGGTGGCTGGCGCGCGCCGCCACGTGCGCGGCGGCCGATGATCTCGGGGATGCGGTGGGCGGCGAACCGGGCGCGGCCGGCTGAGCTGCGTCGCCGCTGGCGCGCTCCAGCTCCGGTCGTCAGCCCCAGGGTCCCGGCAAAGTCGCCGGGACCAGCCGCTAGCCGCTAGCGACTAGCCATTGGCGGCAAGCATTCCGGCAAGTTGCCAAAAGCCAAGGACCAAAGGCTAACCGCGGCCTCGGACCTCGTCCGAGGCCCTGTCCCCAGCAACCTTCACCCTGACCCTGACCTTCACCCCGACCATCACCGCCGCTAGGGTCCGGGTACTGGCCGATATCCGGCCAGCGCCCAGGCGGGCAGTTCGCCGGCTCGGGCTGCCGGCGCCGCAAGGCTACCAGCGCTCGGGGTTCTCGCTGCGGCGCAGCTTCCCCCGCGGCCCGATGCGGTACAGACCGCGTCCGGCGGCCACGAGCTCGATGCGCAGCGCGTCGACCAACCGGTCGTTCAGCACGACCTCTGTCTCTCGTTCCGAGATCACGGCGTCGCACAAGGCGCCCGGCCCGCCATGTCCCGCCAAGGCCACGCGGATGGCGCGGGGGACCGCCACCATGGAGAAGCTCGCCGCTGGCGACTCGAAGTGCCGGCTGCGCGCCGGGCGCGGCGGCGGCCAGAGGCCGAGCCTCGAGGTGACGCTCTGCGGCAACAGTGCCTCGGGCCCCTCCGACTCGAAGCCAGAGTTTGCCACCGCTACCGCTTCGATCGCCGGTTGCTGCGTCCCGCGGGTAGGGCGGATTCGGACTCGGGCTCGGACCGCCAAGTGACCTCCGGGTGCAGTCGCTCGTAGACCTCAGGCTGGTACAGCCGTCCCACGCGGCCGTGAATGCGGACAAGCCGGCCAATCCGCGTGGGCCGCTCGCTCTGCCCCTGCCGCGCCATGCAACATGAAGCTAGCACCCGGCGCCGGCTTCGGCAAGGCGCCCGAATGCCTCCGCGCGCCTCGCCGCCGTTTCTCCCCGCGCCCGCTGCTGCTAGCCTGCCAGGACGTGGAAGTCATCTCCCTGTGCCCGTTCCAGTTGGGCGCGCTGTTCTGGAAGACGGCGAGTGGCCGCGACGCGCTGACCGTGGTCTGCAAGGCCACGTTCGGCCTCGGCTCCGGCGAGGCCCGCCTGGCGGACGTGCAGGAGTATCCCAGCGAGGAAGACAACCACTGGAACGACGATCCGGCCCGCAGCCTCTACTCGGCCTCGGACATGGTCCCCTTCAAGCGCGGCGCCGACGTGACCCTGGTGGGCGAGGCATTCGCCCCCCCCGGCCGGCCCGCCCGCAACGTCGTGGCGCGCCTGATCGTCGGCTCGCTCGACAAGAGCATCGAGGTTTGGTGCGACCGCTTCGGCACGCAGCACGGCGAGCTGGAGGAGGGAGCGCGCTTCACGCGCATGCCCCTGCGCTACGAGCGCGCCGCCGGCGGGCCGCAGACCTACAATCCCGTGGGCATCGACCGCGAGGCGCCGCCCGACGCCTACGGTCGCAGGCTCCTGCCCAACTTGCAGCCGCCGGGCCAGAGCGTCGGCTCGCCCGACGACTTCATCGAGACGGTTGGCTTCGGCCCGATCGCCGAGGGTTGGCCCGCGCGCGTCGAGTTGCTCGGGGCGCATGCCCGCGCCTGGCAGCCGGCCTGGCACGAGCACCCGCTGCCGGCGGATCTCGACGCGCGCTACTTCAACTGTGCGCCCGTCGACCAGCGGGTCGAGGAGATCCGGCCGAACGAGCGCATCGTGATGGAGCACCTGTCCCCGAGCGAAGCGCGCCTGGTCACGCAGCTTCCCGGCATCGAGCCGCGGGCCTACGTCGAGCGGCAGGGCGCGGTGCGCGAGCTCGGGCTGCGCGGCGACACCCTGTGGATCGACAGCAGTCGGGCGCTGTGCACCGTCACCTGGCGCGGCCAGATCGAGCTGGAGCACGCCGCGGAGCAGGGACGCGTGCTCGTGGCGATGCAGCGGCCGGGTGAGCTGGTCGGCTGGCCCGAGGTCAAGCGGCTGGCCGACAAGATGCTTGGCGCCGAGCGGGCGGACGCGCGCGCCTCCGAGCCGCCCGTCACGCGCGCCATGGATGGCGCGGCGCCGCCGTCGCCGCCGGTGCCGCGCACCGGGCAAGGCATCGATGACGAGCACACGGCCGTGGGCGCGCAACAACGGGTGCCGGGGGCCCTGCCGTTCATCAAGGACGTGGACGAGACCATGCCGCCGGCCGAGCTCGGCTTGGCGCCGCCGGCCACGCGGGAGCTGCGCCGCCAGCGCGGCCGGACCGGGACCTTCGCGACCAGCGGCGATGACCAGTCGCCTGCGTGGCTGCGCCGCTCGGGCTCTCACCCGGGCCTCGACGCCGGGGCCGCCGGGCCCAAGGACGCGGCAGGCACGCAGCGGCGCCCTGCCGGGACCGCGGTACCGTCGAGCCCGTGGACGCGCTCGCCCGGGCCGGGCGCCTCCCCGGCCGCCGAGCGCCCGCCTTCTTCCCCGGCGCTCGCGACGCCTTCCGTCCCTGGGGCAGGGGCGCTCGGCGGCAGCGCCGCGGCCGCGATGGTGCTGGGCGGCGGCGCCGCGCTGCGCAGCCTCGATTCCCCTGGCGCGCCCGTCATGCCGCGGGCGCCGATCGGGCCACCACCGCCCGCGCCGGCTCCCGCCATGCCGCTCGCGCCGTTCCCGGGCCTCGAAGCGAAAGGGCCGCCGGCGGTGCGGCCACCCAACCCGGTGGCCGAGGCGGCGGCAGAGGCGGCGGCCAAGAGGGCCGAGCCGCCAGGCGCGGTCGCCGACGGCCGGGCCGCGGCGGGCGGCGAGCAGGGGGCCAAGGAGCCCGATGCCGGCACGGTGCGGGCGCGCGAGATCGTGGAGCTCGTCTGGTACGACCCGGAGGCGCCGCGCCCGGTGCGAGAGCACCAGGCCTGGGCCGAGGTGCTCGATCGCCTGCGGGCGGAACGTCGCAAGAGCGAGCCGATCGACTTCGACGCTCAGCCCGAGCCGGAGGAGCCGCCGGAGATCAAGGACCGCCGCGACATCGTGGCGGTGATGACGCGCGCTCGCGTCGTGCACGGGGCCGCTTTGCCCCGCGCGCTGCTCCAGGCCGTGGACGAGGGCGGCAGCTTCGAGCCGCCGCTCGTGCTCGTCTCGGGGAGCCTGCGCTTGCCCTTCGACGAGCTGGAGACGCTCAAGGCCACGATCACGTTCGTCACGCCCGTGATGGCGGGCAACAAGAAGCTCCAGGAGGCGGTCGAGACGGCCAAGGAGCTGATGGCGACTCCCTGGCTGCAAGGCTCGGGCGAGGTGGCCGACGGGCTGACGCAGAGGATCCGCGAGGCATTCAGACAGGGCAACCGCATGCTCTCGCCGGGCCATCTCGAGGAACACACCGAGCGGATGCTGCTGCAGCAGCGCAACTACCAGCGGCGCACGGTCTTCGGCGAGGAGCGCTTGCGCGCGTTGATGACCCCTTCGGGCACGGACGACGCCATCCCCACCTACCTGCCGGAGACGCTCAAGAAGGAGCTGCCCATGTTCCAGTCGTTCCCGGCGCGGCTCATCGCCCAGGGCCACGTCAAGCAGGACCAGTACGAGACGCACGACATCGCCCTGAAGGTCGTCGCCCTGGGCCGGGTCATCAGCTTCACCCAGGAGGCGCAGATCCATTGAGCATGCCACGGGGCACCATGCTCCCTCGCCGACGGCTGCTTGGCGCCCTGCTCGGCGCCGCCCTGCTTTCCGCCGGCCGCCGCGCCACCGCCGCCCCGGACGGGGCCGACTACGAGGTGCGCGAGCTGGAAATCGAGGGCGACCGGGCCCTGGCACGGCGGGTCGTGCTGCTCGTGCCGGGGCACCTGGGCCCGGACGAGCGGGTGCCCCTGCTCGTGGCCCTGCACGGCCTGGGGGAGACCGGCGACGAGCGCAGCGGCGCCTATGCCTGGCTGGAGCGCTACGGCCTGGGCAGCGCCTACGAGCGGCTGCGCCGGCCGCCGCTGCGAGAGCTGGGCAAGCGAGGCGACTTTGCGCCGGGTCGCCTGGCCGAGGTGGCCGCCATGCTGGTCGAGCGACCGTTCCGGGGCCTTTGCGTGGCCTGCCCGTACACGCCCAACGTCTACCGCGCGCCGCGCCGTGAGCCCCTGCTCGACCGCTACTCCCGGTGGCTGGTCGAAGCAGTGCTGCCCCGCGTGCGAAACGAAGCGCCCGTCTACGGCGACGCGGCCCACACCAGCCTCGACGGTTGCTCGCTCGGCGGGTACGTCGGCCTGGAGGTGTTCCTGCGCCAGACCGAGCACTTCGGCGCCTGGGGCAGCGTGCAGGGCGCCATCGCCGCGCAGCGCATCCCGGGCTACGTCGCGCTTGTCGGCGCGGCCTTCGCGCGCCTGGGCCCGCGCCCCATCCACCTCGTGACGAGCGGCGGCGACCCGTATCGCGCGGTCAACGTCGCGTTTGCGGGCGCGCTGCGCCGGGCCGGCATCGCCTGCGACCTGGTCGTCGGCCGGGGCCCGCACGACCAGCCCTGGCTGCGCGAGGCCGGCGCGATCGAGATGCTCCTGTGGCACGACCGGCTGGCGCCATGAGCTACGCTTGCCCGACCGAGCGCATGCTCATGCCCACGAACGGCGTCAGCCCGAGCAGAGCATACGCTTGCTCCCAGCGCTCTTCCGCAGCCACCTCGAACAGGAGGCGCTCGTCGAGCGGCCCCGGCAACCAGGCCCCGCGCGCGATCTCGGCCTCGAGCTGCTGCGACGCCCAGCCCGAGTAGCCGAGCAGCACCAGGCACCGCCGGTCGGCGGGGCGCCCCTCCTTGACCTCGCGCGCCAGGGCGTCGAAGGCGGCGCGCGAGGAGGTCACGCGCAGGCGCTCCCCCGCGCCGATGATGCCCTCGCCGGGAACGATATCGGGCACCCGCTCGCGGGCGATCGACGCTACGGCGCCGCCACCGACCCCGCCGGGCGCCTGTGCCTGCACGCGGCCGAACTCGGGCTGACCCACCCGGCCTCCGGGACCACGCGGCGCTTCCACAGCCCCGCCCCGCGGGCGTTCTACGACGGCGGCGAGGCGATGAGGAAGCCGGGGGCCAAGCTCTGGAGCATGGGACGAAAGCAGTGTGTCACGTTCCGGGGACCGGGAATAGCCTGGCGATGCTAGAATACCGACGCCACCCGTGACCGTCCCCGCCGCCTCGCCGCTTCGCCTCCGCTTCGACGCCGGCACGGTGTGCCTGCAGGGCCTGGCCGCCGACGCCGCGGCCGCGCCGCCGGGCTGCCGCTGGGACGGCCGCGTCGGGGCCTGGCGCGCGCCGGCGCTCGCGTATGCGCCCCTGGTGCTCTGGCTGCGCGCCGGCGGCTTCGGCTACGAGGACGAGGCCCGCGCCTATCGCGAGCTCGAGCTGGGGATCGCCGCACAGAAGCAGCCCTACCCCTATCAGCGCGAGGCGCTTCAAGCCTGGAGCGCGCACGCCGGCCGCGGCGTGGTCGTGCTGCCGACAGGGACCGGCAAGACGCTGGTGGCCACGCTCGCCATCGAGGCCAAGCGGCGCAGCACCATCGTGGTCGTCCCGACGATCGATCTGCTCGGCCAGTGGCACGACGTGCTCAGTGCCGAGTTCGCCGCGCCCGTCGGCATCGTCGGCGGGGGCTACCACGAGCCGGCGGACATCACCGTGACCACGTACGACTCGGCCTACCTGCACATGGAGCGGCTGGGCAATCGCTTCGGGCTCGTCATTTTCGACGAGTGCCACCACCTGCCGGGCCCCTCCTACGCCACGGCCGCGCGCTCGGCGCTGGCGCCGTTTCGGCTGGGGCTCACGGCCACGCCGGAGCGGGAGGACGGCGGCGAGGCGCTGTACGCGGAGCTCGTGGGACCGGTGGTGTACCGTCGCGACATCACCGAGCTCTGCGGCTCGTACCTGTGCGAGTACGAGACGCGCCGCATCGAGGTCGAGCTCAGCCCCGCGGAGCGCCAGGAGTACGAGCAGGCGCGCGCCCTGTACCTGGGCTTCCTGCGCCAGCACGGCATCCAGATGAGCTCCGCCCAGGGCTGGACCGAGTTCATCATGCACGCGGCGCGCTCGGCCGAGGGGCGCGTCGCGTTTCTCGCCTACCGCCACCAGCGCACTCTGGCCATGACGGCCGGAGGCAAGCTCGATCTGTGCGAGCGGCTGCTGCACGCGCACCGCCGTGACCGGATGATCGTTTTCACGGAGGACAACGCCACCGTGTACCGCATCTCGCGGCGCTTCCTCCTGCCGGTGATCACGCACCAGACGAAGGTGAAGGAGCGAAGCCGCATCCTCGCCGCACTGGCGAGCGGCGAGATCGGGGCGGTCGTCACCTCGAAGGTGCTCAACGAAGGCGTGGACGTGCCCGAGGCCAACGTGGCCATCGTGCTTTCCGGCAGCGGCTCGGTGCGCGAGCACGTGCAGCGCCTGGGCCGCATCCTGCGCAAGCGCGAGGGCAAGCGCGCCGTGCTCTACGAGCTCGTCTCCACGGGCACGGCCGAGATGCGCGTCAGCACCCGACGCCGAGGACACAGTGCATACCGGCATACGCGCTAAGCAAGAACACCTCGATAGCAACGCCGGCGGCCGATCCATCCGCGCGGGCCGGGGCAGGGGTGACGCGCCCGAAGGGCGCGTCGGGACCCCAACCCCGTCCCGAAGGGACGGACTTACGTCCTCGCGCCGGGCCCTCACGTACAGGAGTACGCTCGGGCCCGGCG
>JACQWT010000195.1 GCA_016209145.1 Deltaproteobacteria bacterium
GAGACCGTCTGCGCGGGCAGGTCCAGGCAGGCGAAGTCGTAGTCCGCGACGTAGGCCCTCAGCCCGTCGCCCTTGGCCGCGGCGCCGCTCTTGGGCGTGTGGGGCAGGAGCAGGGCGAGCTCGTCGCCGCCGTAGCGCGCCGCCGAGTCCTGGCCCCGCAGGCGGAAGCCGCCGTCGGGCGCCTGCCGCCGGCCGACAAGGATCTCGGCGATGGCCTTGATCAGCGCGTCGCCCACGCCATGGCCGTACGACTCGTTGACCGCGCGGAAGCGGTCGATGTCGATGAGGACGAGCGAGAAGGGCAGGCCGTAGACCGCGCTGCGCTCGATCTCCCCGTCCAGCGTCTTGTGGAAGTGGGCGTGGTTGAACAGGCCCGTCAGCGGGTCGCGCACCACGAAATCGCGCCGGGCGATCTCGATGTGAGGAGCGGCGATGCCCGCGAGCAGCGTCAGCAGCTCGACGTGGGCGGCCGTGAAGCGGTCGCGCTCGGGGCTCGTGGCGCTGAGCACGCCGAGGGTGGCGTCGCCCGCGACCAGGGGCACGCCGACGAACGAGCCGAGGCTCTCCCTCATGCCGGCCCGAGGCACGAAGCGCGCGTCGGCCTCGGCGTCGCCGGTGTGCAGCGGCTGGCGGTGCTCGACGATCCAGCCCATCAGGCCTTCGCCCACCCTGAGCTCCTCGTGGGGGTTGAGGTGCAGCGGGCTTCCGGCCCGGCACACGGCGAGGAGCTTGCTGCCGCCGGGATCGAGCAGCCGGATGCTGGCGCGGCTGGTCTCGAGCAGGCCGGCGCAGCGGTCGGCCACGAGCTGGAGCAGCTCGCTGAAGGCGTGCGAGCCCTGCAGCTCGCGGGCGAGCGAGGCCAGGGCTTCGATGGAAGTGCTCATGGGGTGGGGTGGCAGCATAGCCGAAAGGCGGGGTGATCGCCGTTGTCACGGTCGATCCCCGCTGGTAGCGTCCGCGCGCGCATGGCGTCCGCGCTGGCCGCAGCGCCGCCGGCAGAGGGAGCGCTACCCGTGACGGATCTGTACACCATCGAGTCCGCCGCGCTGCCCCAGGGGCTGCGCGTCGCCGGCTTCCGGGGCACCGAGGGGCTCTCGGAGCTGTACCGCTTTCACGTCGGGCTGCTCGCGGCCGAGGACCAGGAGATCGATCTCGCCGCGGCCCGGGGCGGGAAGGTCACCTTGCGCCTGCACCCGGCCCCGGACCAAGCCGTGGCCGTCCACGGGATGATCGCCAGCCTGGCCCTGAAGCACTGCTGGCAGGGTCAGGCGCTGTACGAGCTCGTGATCGTGCCGCTGGTCTGGGGCATGACGCTCACGCACATGAGCCGCGTGTTCGTGGACATGAGCATCCCCGAGATAGCCAAGCAGCTCCTGGGTGAAAGCGGCATCGGCGCCGATCGCTACGAGCTGCGGCTCTATCGCGACTACCCGAAGCGGCTTCACGTCTGCCAGTACCGGGAGAGCCGCTGGAGCTTCATCGCGCGGCTGCTGGAGCGCGAGGGGATCTACTACTTCTTCGAGCAGACCGACGAGCACGAGAAGCTGGTCATCACCGACCACCGCTCGTTCCACGCCGCGCTGCGCCGCGAGCCCGTGCGCTACGTGCCCCTGTCGGGCTCCGATGACGCCATCTCGGTCGAGGCTCTGCGGAGCCTGACGTGCGAGCAGCACAGCCTCCCGCAAGAGGTGCGTGTGCGCGACTACGACGACTTGAAGCCGGCGCAGCCAGTGTTCGCCGACGCCCCGGTGTGCGACGCTGGGCGGGGGAAGATCAAGAGCTACGGCGACGGCGTGCTCACGGTCGCGGAAGCCGAGGCGCTGGCGGCAACGCGTGCCGAAGAGTGGCTGGCCGAGGAGCTCGTCTACCGGGGAGGAGGCCGCGTGTTCCTGCTCCGGCCGGGCTATCGCTTCAGCGTGGAGGAGCATCCGCTCGCGTCGATGAACCGCGAGTTGCTCGCCGCGCAAGTCCGCCACCACGGCTGCCAAGCCGCGCAGTCACCATTGGTGCGGGATCTGCTTGGCCTGGTGCACGCCGACGACTACCGCGCGGAGGTCACCGCCATTGCCGCCGACACGCAGTTCCGGCCGCGGCGGCAGACGCCGGTGCCGCGCATCTACGGGCTGGAGCGCGGCTTCATCGATGGGCCGGCCGAGAGCGAGTACGCGCAGATCGACGAGCACGGCCGCTACAAGGTGAAACTGCACTTCGACTTCGACGACAGCGACAAGCGGGACGGGGCCGCGTCCACCTGGATCCGCATGCTCCAGCCCCACAGCGGCAGCCCCGAGGGCTTCCACTTCCCGCTGCGCAGGAACACCGAGGTGCTGGTGGCCTTTCTCGGCGGCGATCCCGACCGCCCTGTGATCGTCGGCGCCGTGCCCAACGCCGTGCAGCCGAGCCCCGTCACGAGTGAGAACCACACCCAGAACGTGATCCAGACGGGGGGCCTGAACCGGATCGAGATCGAGGACCAGGAGAGCAAGCAGTACGTCGATATCTCCACGCCGCCGCAGGATACGCGCATCCATCTGGGCGAGCCGCACGGCGCGCACAGCCACTACATCGTGCTGCATACCGACGGCAACCACCTCGAGGACATCGGCGGCAACCAGGACATCGAGGTCGGCGGGCCGAGGAGCGATCACGTCAAGGGCGCGGTGACCGAGAAGTATGATACCAGCCAGACGACGACGGTAAGCGGTCCGCGCGTCGATACGGTCACGAGAGGTGTCAAGGAGGACTACACGGGCTTCTACGACACGTTCGTCAAGGGCAACCGGCTGGAGACGGTCACGGGCTGGGTGGGCGAGTCCTATGCGTCGCTGCGGACGACGGTCACCGGCGCGGTGACCGAGGAGTTCGGTGCACAAACGACCACCATCAAAGGGGGCCGGGTGCTCAGCGTGGGCGGCCAGCTCACGGAAACGGCTGGTGCCGTGAATCAGGGCTACGACTCGCAGACGACGGTCGTGAAAGGCGCGTGGACGGGGACGTATGCGAGCTGGGACATGCACATCACGGGCGGCGCCACGATCACCACGCCGAGCTGGAAGGTGACGAACCCCAACGAAACGTGGTTCGGCGCATGCTTCGACGCCAACTGGGCAAAGAAGTGCGATGTCGTGGGGTTCAAGTCGGGTATCTACGGTCTGGCGGTCGATGCGAAGGGCATCGGTGTCGCGGTCACGGGCTTCAGCCGTAGCCTGACTGGCTCCGCGAGGGCGGCGGCCGGAACGAAGCTCGACATCAACGGAATCCAGGCGGGAGTAGCTGGTGTCTATCTGAAGACCGTCGGGCTGTACACTATCGACTAGCCTCCATGAAAGCCCTCAAGCCCCAGCGCCTCGGTCTCTTGCAGCGCGTGGTCGAGCACGATCGACGTTGCACGCTCGTGGTGAGTGTGCTCGTGTACGTGCCGCTCGCGAGCCCCCGCAAGCCTTTGACCGAGAGCAGCCTGTGGCGCGAGCTGGCGGGCGAGCTTCCGAACGGCGTGCTCGACGAGGGGCTGCCCAAGCCGCGCGGCGAGGTGCTCGTCACGGGCCGCGCCTTCGCGCCGGGCGGCAAGCCAGCAGGCGCGGTCATGGTGCGCCTCGTGCTGGGAGAGCTGGACAAGAAGCTCGCGGTGTTGGGCGACCGGTACTGGAAGAACGGCACGCCGACCGAGCCCGTGCCGTTCGCCGAGATGCCGATCGACTACGCGCACGGTTTCGGCGGCGAGGGCTACGCCCCCAACCCGCTGGGCAAGGGCGTCGTGCCCATTGAGACCGAGCACGGCCCGGTGCTGCCCCTGCCCAACATCGAGGATCCGGCCCGCCTCATCGCGAGCCGCGGCGACCGCCCGCCGCCGGCCGGTTTCGGGCCCTACGATCTGACGTGGCCGCAGCGCTTCGAGAAGGTCGGCCAGAGATACGACGAGAAGTGGCTGCGGACGCGCTTCCCGGGCCCGGCCGAGGACTTCGACGCTCACTTCTACAACGCTGCGCCCGCGGACCAGCAGATCGACGGCTTCTTCGCCGGCGACGAGCGCTTCGTGCTCGAGGGGATGCACCCCTCTCTGCCGCGGCTGGAGGGCGCGCTGGAGAGGCTTGTGGTGCGCGTCTTCGCCACGCAGCGGGACGATGCGGACGAGCACTTCCGGGAGCTCGGGACGCGGCTCGATACCGTGCACTTCTTCCCGCACCTCGGCCGCGCGCTGTGCATCTATCGCGGCACCCTGCCGGTCGCCGAGGACGACGCCGGCGACATCGTGCACCTGGTCGTCGCCGCGGAGGATCCGGCGCACCCCAAGCCGGTGGAGCACTACCAGCGCGTGCTCGCCAAGCGGCTCGACAAGGACAAGGGGGCGCTGGCCTCGCTTCAGGACCAGGACTTGATGCCGCCCGAGAGCGCGGGCTGGGCGGCGCGCCTCGATCCGGGCGATCTGGGCGAGATGACGCGCCTGGAGCAGCGGACGCTTCAGAACATGGAGCGCGGCCGGGAGCGCAGGCTCGCCGAGGGGCGGGCCGAGCTTGCGGCGGCTGGCTTCGATCCCGATGAGGGCGCGCCGGAGCTGCCCGATCTCGGCCCGCTCCCCGACCCATACGACTTCGACGCTGTGACCGAGTACTTGGAGAAGGCGGAGCGCGAGGCGGAGAAACTTCAGGCCGAGGCCGAGCGCAAGGGCGCCGAGCTGGAGCAGCAGGCCAAGGCCGCCTTTGCCGAGGCCGGCTTCGACTGGGAGGCCGAGAAGGACAAGGCCATGGCCGAGGCCGGCGGCCTGCCCAAGTTCTCCGCGGACGAGCACCTCGTCATGCTGCACGACATGGCGCGCATCGCCCGTGAAGGGGACCAGCCGATGGAGGATCTGGAGCGGGATCTGACCGATCCGCGCTTCGAGCAGATGCTGCGCGATCTCGAGGAGCGCGTGCGCGCCGCCTACGTTGCCTCGGCCCACTTGCTGCCCGCGGCTGGGGCCGTCGGCCACGAGGAGCGCGAGATGCTGCGCGTGGTGGTCGGCGCCGCCAAGGCCGCGGGCGAGAGCCTGGCCGGGCGCAATCTCACCCGCGCCGATCTGCGCGGGCTCGATCTGCGGGGCATGGACCTTTCGGGTGTGTTGCTCGAAGGCGCCGATCTGTCCGGGGCCGATCTGAGCGACGCGGATCTGTCGGGCGCCGTGCTGGCGCGGGCGGATCTGACCGGGGCCATCCTATCCGGCGCCAAGCTGCGCGGCACCAACCTCGGCGCTTCGCTGCTCAAGGGCACGGATCTGTCCGGGGCGCAGATCGAGGAGGCAGCGCTCGGCCGCGCCGTGCTCGACGGCGCCGTGCTGCTCGGCGCGCGCCTGCACGAGGTGGACTTCTTGGAGACGGAATTCGCTGCTGCCGACTTCTCTCACCTGGAGTCCAGCCGCCTGCTGTTCCTGAAGGCCGACTTGCGGCGCGTGGCCTTCACGGGAGCGCGCTTGAGCGAGGCGCGCTTCATCGAGGTCGATCTGCGCGGGGTGGACTTCACGGGCGCCGATCTCGATCGCGCGCAGTTCATCATGTGCCGCGGCGACGGCGCCTGCTTTGCCGGGGCGAGGCTCGGCGGCGCCGTCTTCGTCCACGAGTCCTCGTTTGCCGGGTGCTCGTTCGCCGAGGCGAGCCTCGCGGGGGCGAATTTCCGCCAGACGCCGCTCGCGGGCGGCGACTTCCGCGGGGCCGCCCTCGCCGGGGCGGATCTGAGCGGCTGCGACTTGACTGGTGCCAGCTTCCACCGCATCCGGGCGCGAGCGGCGCGGTTCATCCGGGCGAGGCTCGCGGGCGCCAACCTGCGCGGTGCCGATCTGCTCGATGCCACGCTCTCCAAGGCGGTCCTTGCGGGCGCCGATCTGACGGGCGCCAACCTCTCGCGCGCGGATCTTTCCCGCGTGCGCACCGACGGCGCCACCAACCTGGAGGCGGCGCTCATGCTCGACACGCGCCTGGAGCCGAAACACGATGGAGCGCGATAGCCTGCTCGAAGCCATCCGCCACGGCGAGATCGTGCAGCGCGCCGACCTCGGCGGCCTCGATCTGTCGGGCGCCGATCTGTCGGGCGCGGTGTTCGAGCAGACGAGCTTCCGCGGTGCGGGCCTGGCGGGCACGCGCTTCGAGGAGACGAGCCTCGTGGGCTGCGACCTGTGCGGCTGCGAGCTCAGGGACGCCGCGCTGCACCACACGGACTTCGTGCGCTGCGATCTGCGCCAGGCTTCGTTCCCGGGCGCAGATCTGCGCCTGACCTCGTTCATCGAGTGCGACCTGACGGGGGCGAGCTTCGCGGGCGCCAGGCTGCCCGTCACGGTGTTCATGAAGTGCGATCTCACGCGGGCGAGCTTTGCCGCAAGCGAGCTCGATCGCGTGCGCTTGCTGGAGGTCGGCACGGCCGAGATGAGCCTCGCGGGCGCGCGGCTCTCCCAGGTGACGTTCTTCCAGGCCGATCTGCGCTCCGTCGTGCTGGAGGGGGCGAGCCTGGACATGACCATCCTGGTCGAGTGCCAGCTTGGCGGCCGGGACCTTGCCGGCATGGCGCTCTTGCGCTGTCAATTCAACAAGAGCGTTCTGGCCGGCGCGAGGCTCGCCGGGGCCGCCCTCCAGGGCTCGGGTTTCGTGGAGGCGGATCTGTGCGGCGCGGATCTCGGGGGCGCCCAGGCCCGCAACTGCATCTTCCAGGGGGCCAAGCTCGCCGGTGCGCGGCTCGTGGGGGGGGACTTCTCCCAGTGCATCTTCATCGACGCCGACTTGAGCGACGCGGACGCCTCGGACTGCAACCTGCGCGAGAGCGTGCTCGACCGGGCCTGCTGCGCCGGCGCCCGGTTCACCGGCGCCGAGCTCACCTACGCCGACTTCTCGCACGCCGACGCCTCGGGGGCGGACTTCTCGCGCGCTTCGCTGTATCGCGCGCGCTTTCACCGCACGAAGCTCGATCGCGCGGTGTTCACCGATCGCAGCCTCGCCCTGGGCGACGATGAGAGGCTCGCCCGGGCGGAGGACTTCGTGCCGCAGCACTGAGGGAGAAGGATCAGGAGTGCAGCTCTGGATCTCGCGTTTGGCCAGGGGCGGCTCGCCACCGGCCGCGTCGTGTTGTGCGACGCTGACAAGTTGGCCGTCGCCCTGGAGGGCTCGGGGAGCAGGGACGCGACCGCGCGGCGTGCGCCGAGCTGTCTGCTCTCGCCGCAGCCGGGCGATCGCGTGCTCGTCGGCCTGCTGCCGGAGCCGTACGTGCTGGCCGTGCTGGAACGTGACCGGACGCGGCCGGCCGAGCTCGCGTTCGAGGGCGACGCCTCGGTCAAGGCGGGCGGCCGGCTCGCGCTGGGCGGCGACGAGGGCGTGAGCATCACGAGCCGGCGCGGGATCTCGCTTCTGTCCCGGCTTCTGGAGGTGAGGGCCCGGGACGGCACGCTCGCCCTCGAAAGGCTCACGGCGGTGGCCAAGGCCGCGCAGGCGCACTGCGAGAAGCTCGGCCTCTTCGTGCAGGCATATGACCTCGTGGCCGAGCGCGTGACCGAGCGGGCCAAGCGGATCTACCGCTTCGTGGAGGAGATCGAGCAGCTCCGCGCCCGGCACCTCGACTACCGGGCCGAGGAGACGGCGCAGCTCAGGGGCGAGAACACCGTGGTCGCCGCCCGCCAGGTGGTCAAGGTGGACGGCGAGCAGATCCACGTCGGCTAGCAGGAGCAGGCGAGCATGTTTGCCAACACGCAGATGGGGGGCATGGACACCGGGTTCCCGGACGTGTGCCTGACGCCGGCGCCGCCCGCTCCGCCGGTGCCCACGCCATATCCGAACCTCGCCCCTGGTCCCATGGGCGCGCCGCCGGCGACCAAGATTCTCTTCATGTGCGCGCCCGCGCACAACATGGGCACGAGCGTCAAGCCGACGCAGGGCGACAACGCCGGGATTGCCACGGGGGTGGCTTCCGGCACGGTGATGGGCCCGGCCCGGCACGTGACGGCCGCGTTCACGGTGCTGCTGCTCGGCCAGCCGGCCACGCGGCTTACCAGCGTGGCCATCCAGAACTCCACCAACTGCCCGGGAGCGCGCATCGCCCCGAGCCAGACCAAGGTGCTGCTGCTCGCGCCCTAGTGCGCCAGCGAGGCTTGTCCCATGGCGCAGGGCGACGACGAGAGCTCCCGCAGCCACCCGCTCGTACGGCAGAGCGCGTTGCTCTGCTCGGCGCTGGTCCTCTCCCCCGACGGCGCCCTGGAGCGGTATCGCGCCCAGCGCTGCGGCGACCGTGCGCTCGATCTCGACCATCTACGGCGCGCCCGCGACATCCTCGATGCGGTGGGCTTCGCCGTTGCGACGGGCGATCCCGGGCGCTGGCGGCGCCTCGAGCAGGCATGGCGCGCGCTCGGCGACGACCCCCGGCGGCGGCCCGAGCCCAGGGCAGAGGCCGGCGCGCCCCCGCCGGCTGCGCCCGCCCCACCGGGGCCTGCCCCGCCGGCGCTCGCCCCGCCCCGGTCGCCACCGCCGCCGCCGGTTTCGCCTGGGGCCATCGCGGCCGGGCCGTCGCCCTGGGCGGGGCCCCCTACGTCGGCCGCGCAGAGCCTGGACGAGACGGCCCCGCTGGACGTCTCCATGCTGGGAACCGCGGGTGATGCGCTGCCCTTCGCGGGCCAGGCGGCCCCGCCCCCGCCGCTTGCGCCGTGGGCGCCAGGGCTGCTCCCGGCGGGGAGCGGCAGCGACATCGACCAGACCGCGGCCATGGACGCGGCGTCCTTGACCGGCCCCGCTCTGCCGTTCGCTGCGGCCGGCACCGGCGAGCCCCTGCGGCTCGGCCGGATCGAGCACTATGCTTCGCTGTGCGCCGAGCTCGCCTTCGCGCCGGCTGGCGCGGACGAGGTGCGGCGGCGCTACGGGATTGCCGATCCGCGGGCCCAGCGCGCGGTCGAGCGGAGCTGGGAGCAGCGCTTCGCGGCCGACGCCGAGTTGCGCCGCCAGTTCGGCGAGCTTCTGGCGCGCTACCAGGCGTGGCTGCGGGGGCGGCGGGGCTAGAAGCTCTCCCCCTCCATCTGCCGGCGCAGGCGCACGGTGCGATCGACGGCGTCGCGCACCTCGCGGACGAAGCCGGCAGGCGGCGCGCCGCCCGCAAGCCCGTTGCCGGCCGAAGGCTCGCCGAGCCTGAGAAGCACGCGCTCGCAGCTTTGCTCCAAGCGCGGCTCCCCCGCGGTGCCGGCGCCGCCGGCATAGTCGATGAGCGCCTCGACCACGCCGCGGTAGAGCGCCTCGCGCTCGGCCACGCGCGGCCGGATGTGGCGGTAGGCGGCCTTGACGAGGTGGGCGCCGAGCTCGGGGAAGGGGACCGGGCTCGGCCGCATGACCCGGACGAGCTCGGGATGGAGCCTTTCGCGTGCCGCCTGCTCGCGGGCGAGGCGCGCGGCGCTTCTCGCCCGCTCCCGGTCCATCATGTAGGCGGTGTGCATGAAGATGGCCGTGGGCACGAGCTCGGGCGAGCGTCGGCGGGCGGCGCCCAGCACCTCGAAGAAGACGCGCCTTTCCTCGGCCGGTACCTCGAAGCCGTAGAACTTGACCATCCGACCCAACATCCGGCGCATGCGCCAGAGTGCGCCCAGGCCCGCCTGCTTGACTCGTGGCACGCGCCGCACGCCGCGGATGAAGCCAAGCGCGCGCGCGAGGTAGCGCTGCGGCTGGTAGGCGCTCTCCCAGTAGTCGGCCAGGCCTTCCAGCAGCTCCAGGCGCGACATGCGTGCCGGCACGATGTTGGTCGCGACGTCGAGCAGATCGAGCAGCTCCTCGCTCGGCTCCACCAGGCGCTCTTGCCGGCCGAGCTCGTGCCAGAGCCTGGTGCCGGGCGGCGCCATGAGCGGGTGCACGATGTGGTGGGCGAGGCAGGCCGTGTCCGCGAGCTCGGACAGGCGCCGGAACGCGCCCGTGTCGTCGGCGTCGGAGCCTACGATGAGATGCCCGAGCACGAGGATGCCGTACGATTGGATCTTGCGCACGGCCTCGGCCGGATCGAGGCGCAGGTTCTGCAGCTTGTTCATGTGCCGCAGCGCGCCGGGCTCCGGCGACTCGATGCCGATCTGCGCCTCGACCAGGCCCGCGTCGGCGATGAGCTCCAGGAGCTCGTCGTCGCGGGCGACGCCGAGGTCCATCTGCGTCATGAAGCTCAGCGGCGCTGCGAAGGAGCGGTTGAGCTCGGCGAGATCGCGTAGGAGCGCTTTGGCGTACTTGCGGCTGCCCGTGAAGTTGTCGTCGGCGAGGTAGATCATGCGGGCGCCGAGCTTCTCCAGCGCGCGCACCTCGCCCAGCACCTGCGTCACCGTCTTGGTGCGGGCGCGGCGCCCGTACGTGTAGATCACGTCGCAGAAGCTACAGTCGAAGGGGCAGCCGCGCGTCGTCTGCACCGAGCTCGCGCCGTAGCGCGGCAGATCCGCCGCGATGAGCTCCCAGCGCGGCGCCGGGGCCTGGGTCAGATCGGGCTTGGAGAGGTGGTAGTAGACTCTGCGCGGCAAGCCGGCTTGCAGATCCGCCAGGAACCGGGGCCACGTCTGCTCGGCCTCGCCGATGAAGACGGCGTCGAAAAGACGGCCCAGGCGGCCGGGAATGCCGCCGGCGCCGATGCCTCCCACGACCAGCTTGCCGCTCATGCGCTCGCGCCGGAACAGGTCGGCAATGGCGAAGCAGCGGCGGATCTGGTGCGTGGTGAGCGAGATCCCCACCACGTCGAAGCGCTGCGCGCGAAGCACCGGGTCCACGGGGCCACGCATTGGCTCGTCATGGATGGCTACCTCGTGCTCGGGCGGGGTGAGCGCCGCCACGATGGCCGGCGCGTGGGGCGCGAAGAACGCCTTCGATTCGAGGTAGGGGATCTGCCGCACGGTGCGGCTCAGGATGTCGTCCTCTACGCCCGGGCCGATGATGAGGATTCTCATCCCGTCTTCCGGATGCGGGCAACGATGCAGTCGGGCGTGTGGATGACCTCGGCGCCGGACTGCCCGGCCTCGTCCAGCAGAGCTCGGATCCCTGCCTCGTCGCGATAGGGCAGGGTGGCGGGCACGCTCTCGATCAGCCGCCGGCGGCCGAGCCCGTCCTGCTCCGCCGCGCGGAAGACCTCATCGACCCGTTCCTTCTCCTCGCGCAGGGCTGCCGGCACGGCCAGGCCGGCGCGGATCCACCACAAGAGCGTGCGCCAGTAGGGCCGGCCCGTCCAGGCGGCGATGCGCGGCACGCACGCGAGCGGGCGCTGCCGCACGGTCTCGTGGATCTCGAACATCCGGTCCATGCGCAGCTCGGCGCCGTCGAGCACCCCGAGCCGGTGGTAGATCTCGTCGAGCTCGGTCGGAAAACGGTAGAAGCCCACGAGCAGGCTGCCCCCCGGGCCGAGCACGCGCCACGACTCGCCGAGGACGCGCGCCACCTGCTTGGGCTCCGGCTCGTAGTCGACGACGCCGCTCGATACGATGACGGTGCGGAAGTGGGCGTCGTCGAAGGGCAGGGCACGCCCGTCGACGTGCACGAGGCGCAGCGCCCGGCGGCGACGCGCCATGTCCACCATGGCCTCGCTCGAGTCGACGCCGTGGGCCGCTACGCCCTTGCCCATCAGGTGCTCGACCAGCAGCCCGTGCCCCGCGCCGACGACGAGCGCGGGGCCCGCGACGAAGGGCATAACGCGATCGATGGTATCCCGCCCGAAATGGTGGTTCTCGAGCTCGGCCCAGTAGGGAGCCCAGGTGTCCCACCAACGCTCGCGTGCTCGTCCGTCCATCGCTCGGTCGGGCGCCTCCGGCGCCGCCGGCGCACACTAGCGCGGGCTTCGCCCGCAGCCCAAGGGTGAAAACGGATGCGCCCGCGCGAGCGGAGCGGGCCAACGCAAGCGGCAACGCCCCGCGGCCGTTGCGCGCTGGGGACGCAGGGGTGCCGTCCGCGGGAGAGTTCCACGCTGGGGCTTCGCCCCAGACCCCGCGAACGGGGCCCCAACCCCGTTCGCCCTGACCGGCGAACAGGTTGCGCGACTGGCGCAGCTAGGCCCGATGCGACGCGACCTCGGCCGACCCGTTGGGCTTGTAGCAGTGCTCGCGTCCGGGAAAGGCGCCCTCGCGCACGTCGCGCACATAGGCGTGCACGGCTTCGTCGATGCGCTCGCCCAACTCGGCGAAGCGCTTACAGAACTTGGGCGTGTGCCCGAGGTTCATGCCGAGCATGTCGTAGCAGACCAGCACCTGGCCGTCGCAGCCCGCCCCGGCGCCGATGCCGATGGTCGGCACCGACACGCCGGCCGTGACCTCGGCGGCCAGATCGGGCGGCACGGCCTCGAGCACGATGGCGTAGGCGCCGGCCTCGTCCAGGGCCCGAGCGTCGGCGAGCACCCGCGCCGCGGCGTCCGGGCCCTTGCCCTGCACCTTGTAGCCGCCCATCGCGTGTACCGACTGGGGAGTCAGGCCCACGTGGCCCATGACCGGGATGCCTGCGCGCACGATGCGCCGGACCTGCTCGGCGACCTCGCTTCCGCCCTCGAGCTTGACGCTCTCGGCCATGCCCTCCTTGACCAGCTTGCCGGCGCTCTCCAGCGCCTGCGTCGCAGAGAGCTGGAAGCTCATGAAGGGCATGTCGGCTACCACGTGGGCGTGCTCTGCCCCGCGGGCCACGGCCCGGCTGTGGTAGCAGATCTCGTCCAGCGTGACCGGGATGGTCGTGTCCAGGCCCTGGAACACCATGCCGAGCGAGTCGCCGACCAGCAGAATGTCCACACCCGCGCGGTCGAGCAGGCGCGCCATGGTGAAGTCATAGGCGGTGAGCATGGCCAGGGGCTCGCCGCCCTTGCGCGCCCGCAGCGCCGGCGCTGTCACCTTCGTCCGTGCAGCCTGCCCCTTCGGCACGGGGCCAGTGCCGCCAGATCCATCGCTCGCGTACATCTGCCTCCGGGTCGCGGCCGGCTAGCGGTCCACGCCTATCGCTGAGGCTATCGCGCGCCGAGGGTGCGGGGCAAGGACGACGGGCGCGCGCGTTCCCGGTGGTGCCTCGCTCAGGGCGACGACGCCTTGATGCCGCTCACCTTGGCCGGGCCCTTGATCTTGTCGCAGTCACCCGAGCCCTTCATCGAGTTGATGTCGAACCTGACGTGCTCGGTGCCTTGCGCGGCCACCTGCTGGCAGACGGATTTCGACACGGGCCCTCCTGTCTCGCACGCGAACTCGAGGTCCCAGCAGATCTTTGCCGCGGCGCCGCCCGTCGTGAGCTTCACCTGGCAATCGATCTGGATGTCCTCGGCCTTGCAGTCCACGCTTGCGCCTACGTCGGACGGCGCCGCGGTCCCGCCGGCGGCGGGGGATCCCCCCGGCTCCTTGCACGCCCCGAGCAGCAGCACGCCCAACGCGATTGCCTCGAATCTGGATCTCATGGTGCCGGCGTGCCTACTTCAACTCCTCGCACAGCACAACTCCCCGCCGCGTAACCGTTCACGCATTCCAACACCCGGCTCGTCAGGCGGGGCTGCGCGCACGAGCGCGCCCGGAGGCCCGGGCCGCAGCGTACTCCTGTACGCAAGGACCCGGGCCGAGGACGCAAGTCCGTCCCTTCGGGACGGGGTTGGGGTCCCGACGCGCCCTTCGGGCGCGTCACCCCTGCCCCGCGATCGCGGCCGACTCGGCGAGCCGTCGTTGCTAGCGCCACAATGCGTGAACGCATACCCCGCCGCAAGCCCACTCGCGCCGGTGCCCGGAGCCTACGATCCGGCCCGCGGCTCGATCCCAGGCAGCTCGGGCTGCGCCACGCTCGACCGGAACCGCCGGCCGTCGAAGGTCAGGTAGGGCGCGGCCACCCGCCAGCGTACGCCGAGCGAGCCCAGATCGCCCGGCGAGCGCACCCTGGCGCTGCGGCGAGCGCGAACGATGCGATCGGCCCCGGCGGGCCCGATGCCGGGCACGCGCAGGAGCTCGGCGCGGGCCGCTCGGTTCACCTCCACAGGAAACTCGGCCGGGTGGCCGCGCGCCCAGACGGTCTTCGGATCGCTGTACTGATCGAGGAGGCCGGCAGGGCCGAGCGGGATCTCCCGCAGCGAGAAGCCGTAGTAGCGCAGGAGCCAGTCGGCCTGGTAGAGCCGGACCATGCGCAGCCGCGGCGCCGGCGTCATGCCCGCGAAGGGGCCATCCGCGGGCGGCGCGAACGGCGAGAAGTAGCAGCGCGAGACGAGCCGCTCGTCGTAGAGCGCGGTGGCACGGCCGAGCAGCTCCGCGTCGGTCTCGCCGGCCGCGCCTACCACGAACTGCGTCGTGACCGCGGCCCGCTTGCCCTGCTGCCGGGCGATGCGGGCGGCCGAGCGCAGCGGCCCGAGGATCTGGCCCTCGAGCTGCTTGCCGGGCGAGAGCCGAGCGAGGGCGGCGTCCGTCGGTGCCTCGAGGTTGACGGACACGCGGTCGGCCAGCGTCACGGCGCGTTCCACGGCGGCGTCGCTCGTGCCCGGCAGGATCTTGAGGTGCACGTAGCCGCGGAACCCGGAGCGGCGGACGACCTCCGCCGTCGCGATCATCCGCTCCATGGCCCGATCCGGCCTCCCGTGGATGCCGGACGACAGAAACAGGCCCTCGACCACGCCCGCCCGCCGCAGATCGAGGAAGTGGCGCGCCATCTCGTCCGGGCTCAGGGCCGCACGCGCGACGTCGCGGCTGGCGCGGATCGCGCAGTAGTGGCACTGCCCGCTACAGTGCGTGCTTTGCAGCACCTTGAGCAGCGAGACGCGGCGGCCGGCGGCGACGCTGTGATAGACGCCGCCGGCGAGCCGCTCGGCGCCGCGTTCGGCGCCGCAGTCCTGCTCGTGCCTGGCGGCCAGGCCGAGCGTCTCGATCCGCTGCTCAAAAGACCGCACATTTGTTCAGTATCACAACTACGGCTCGAGCTGTAGCTCGGCGGCCGCTCGGGTCAGAGCAGGCGCAGCAGCAGCATGCCGACGCCGACGCCCGCCACTGCGGCTGCGGCCAGGATGGCGAGCGCCGCCCATGGCGGGAAGCGGCCCGGGGCAGGCGGCGGGTCAGCTCTCGGCGCGGCCGCCGCGACGGGGCTCGCCGGACGAAGCGGCACGGTGGTTCCCGGTGCGGGCGCGGCGTGCACCCCTGCGGGTTCGGCCGCGCCCAGGGGCACGGTTGCGATCCAGCCGGCAGGCGCCGGCGCCACCTGCGCGCACGAGGCCGCGATGCGCCGCAGCTCCGCGGCCATTTCGGCGGCGCTTTGGAAGCGCGCGTCGGGGCTCTTCTCCAGGCTGCGCAGCACGGCCGCGTCGAGCGCCGGGGGGATGGGCTGCGCGGCGAAGCGCGAGGGCGGCTCGGGCTGGCGGATGATGTGGGCCTTGGCGATCTCGGCAAGGTCACGGGCGTCGTCGAAGGGGCCGCGGCCAGCGAGCAGCGTGTACAAGACGAGGCCGAGCGCGTAGATGTCGGCGCGGTGGTCGAGGGGCTGCGCTCGCGCCTGCTCGGGCGCGAGGAAGCGGGGCGTACCCACGACGATGCCCGTACCGGTCGGCACCATGAGCGGCGCGGGGGCCTCGCTCGCTCCCTCGACGACCTGGGCCACGGCGAAGAGGTTGTCGAGCTTGACGTCGCGATGGACAAGGCCCGCCTCGTGCGCCACGGCAAGGCCCGCCAGGGCCTGGCAGGCCAGGTCGATTGCGTCGAGCACCGGCAGCGTGCCGCCCCGCGCCGTAAGCTCGTCGCGCAGCGAGCGGCCCGCGAGGTACTCCATCACGATGAAGGGCCGGCCGGCCGGGGTGCGGTCGAAGTCGGTCACCTTGACGAGGTTCGGATGGCTCAGCCGCGCCAGGGCCTGCGCCTCCAGGCGCAGCCGATCGACGAGATGGGCCTTGGTCCCCAGCTCGGCGTGCAGCAGCTTGACTACTACCTTGCTGCCGAGCGCGACGTGCTCGGCCAGCACGACTTCGCCCATGCCGCCGCGGCCGAGCAGGCGCAGCGAGCGATACTTGCTGCAGCCCGCGAGCGGATCCGGATCCAGCGCAGCCGCGTTCACGTCGTGGACCTGGGGGGACTCGAACCCCCGACATCCGCATTGCGAACGCGGCGCTCTCCCAACTGAGCTACAGGCCCGGGGTCGGAAGGGCGGAGCGTACCCGCGCGGGGGGCCGCGTCAAGCCTGGATAGCGCCGGGGCGCTTCCATTGGCGCAGCTCGCCGCGCGGGCCGCCGCCATGCGGCTGCGGAGGCGCAACTGCCGTGCCACTGCTTCGACGAGCGCCGGGGGCGGTCGCTCGACCGACCTGCGCGCGGGCCGGAGCGTCGATCTGTCGACCCCCAAGGCGCTGGCGATCTGTGCCAACGCCTGCTGTCGGGCGGCGACCTCGACCGCCGCCTCGCGTGCAAGCCTCGCGTCGGCGGTCCGGCCGGCCACCGTGGGCAGCGCCACGGCCGCCGCCGCCGCGTCGCCCAGCAGCGCCCAGTTCACGGGGCCGTCGGGCCCGAGGGGGCCGAACAGCCGGTACAGCTCGGCGCCGGCAGTGCGGGGAAGCCACGCCGAAACCGTCCGGCGGCAGTGGTCACTGACGACCCGCAGCCCCAGCAGATCCGGCAGGGCACTCGCCTCGTGCATGGGATCCGCCTGGAGCTCGTGCCGCTGCTCCTGCCGCAGCACATACCAGAAGGCATTCACGAGGTGGCGCTGGTCCTCGACCGGCGCGGCATGGACCGGCTCGAAGCCGGTCGGTAGCCGCAGCCGCTGCTTGAGAGCGCTCTCGACACGCTGGGCGAGCGATCTCGCGAGGTTCGCCACACATGCCAGGAGCAAGTGCAGGTGGGTGTCGGCGGCGCGAAACGCCAGCAGGGGCAGGTCTCGCGAGCACGTCAAGACGACCCGCGCCAGTACTCGCCGCTCGGCCACGGACTGCGTGAGGACGCGGCCGTCGCGCAAGCGCAACATCAGATGCTGAGCAATA
>JACQWT010000196.1 GCA_016209145.1 Deltaproteobacteria bacterium
TGCACGAGCCTCAGGCCCAGGCGCTCGGCCCCAGCGCCCAGGGCGCGCCGGATGACCTCGAAGCGCGGCCGCAGCCGCAGCCGGCCCACGACGCGCAAGACGCGCAGGGTGACGTGCACCGGGTGGCGGTGGTCGTGCGCGGGCCGGCGCAGGTGGGAGACCAGGGCCTTCAGCCCGCCCGGCTTGCGGCCGGCGCCCTTGCGGGCGCCGCCATGGCAGCGCCAGGGCAGCACGGCCTGGCCACGGGGCTGGCGGCGGGGACGATCCATTGGTTTTGATTTAGCACTGATTTGGTTCTTGTCAAGGAGGTAGGTGACGATTTCTCCTGCGCCAAGCAGCTCCGCCGCCCCAGGGTGCTCCTCGACAACCCAGGCCGTCGCCGACCGCAAGCCCGACCCGGTGCAGGCCCGGGCGGGCCCACGTCCACCCGCCGGCCGGTGCCGATGCCCGCGCCAGCCGCGCCGGAGCCCTCCGCCAGCTCCGTAGCCACCCCGGGAGCCGGCCGCCCGAGCTGGCCCGCGGGAGCGCCGATCCAAGCTGCGGGCTTTCGGTCGGGGATCTGCAGGCGCCTCTGTAGCGGGCGCGCCGCCATGGCGCCGATCAGGCCGGGCCGCCGGCTCGATCGTCGCTGTAGCCAAAGGCGGTTGACGCCAGCGCGTGGCAGATGGCGTCGTAGAGCCAGCGCAGCTCGTCTTCCCTGAGCCCGAGCCCGAGCACCAACGTGCGCTCGTCGGATCGCGCCACGAGATGGCCGCTGCCGGCCGGGCTCCAGAGGCCGCCTTGAGCCGGCTCAACTACGGTGAGCTCCTCGATGGCCTCGACGCTGATGCGCTGCGTGCGGCCGAGCAGCCCCCAGCCCCGCAGGCTCAGGCCCCGATGCGAGAAGCGCACCGTGACCCGACCGGCCGCGGCGCCGGCGAGTCGGGCGGCGAACAGGAGGAGCGGCAGCAACAGGCCGCCCGGCACCGCATAGCGCAGCCAGATCGGCCCCTGGGCCTGCGCGGACACGCCGCCCCAGATCTGAAGCACGCCGGCCAACGCGATCAGGATGGCCAGGATCATGAAGCCGTGCTGCATGTGCAGCCCTTCCGGAGGCAGCACGCAGAGCGTCTCATCGCCGTCCTGGCGCACCACGAGCCGCCCCGGGGGCGTAGGGCTTGGCGCGGGGGCTCCGCCGCGCTCCCGCCACAGGCGCTCGCGTAGGGGCTGGTCCAGGCTACTGGCCTCTCGCACGACCAGCGTGCCCGAGCTCGAGTCGTGCATGGCCACGCCGCAGTAGCGGGCGAGCTTCTCCGCGCTGCGGCGCGCAGCTTCGTAGCGCTGCGGCGCGACGAGCTCGATCTGGTCGCCGCCGGCCACGCCGGCGCCGTGCAGGCGCAGAGCGTGGACCACGACCCGGCTCCTGCCGCTGCCGTGCACCTCGCGGCTCAGGGTCACGTGCGAGGGCTGACCGAGCGGCCGGCGCTTGCGGCCGATGGGCACCCACACGCCCCACCAGATCGTTACGGTGCCGCTCGCGGCGTCCACCACGGCCCCGCGCCGGCCGAGGGCGAAGGCCAGACCCAGGACGGTGAACAACAGGCCCCCGGCCGCTCCGCCCACGGGCTCGCCGATGACCAGCAGCACGACAGGGGCGAGCGCGCCCAGGGCGGCAACCCAAAGGCCGGCGAGCAGCCGGCCCAAGGCAATGGGCGCCGTCAGCTCGCAAGGCCCTGGCGGCGGCATGGCGACGGCTCAGCTCACCGTGCGCCGCAGCAAGTCGAACGCGGCCAGGGCGGCGTGGCGCTGCACCTCGGTGCGGCTGCCGGCGAAAGTGGCGTGCTCGACCCGGGTGCCGCCCGGGTGGGCGACGGCCCAGAAGCACAGGCCCACGGGCTTGCCCGAGCTCGATCCGCTCGGGCCGGCGATGCCCGTCACGGCGAGCGCCGCCTCGCAGCCAAGGGCCCGCCGGGCGCCCTCGGCCATCTCCGCGGCAACCTCGGCGCTCACGGCGCCGTGGCCGCGCAGCGCCTCCTCGGAGACGCCGAGCAGCGCGGTCTTGGCGCTGTTGGCGTAGGTGACGGCGCTGCCGACGAAGAAGTCGCTGGCCGGCTCGCTCGTCAGCAACTCGCTCAGCAGCCCGCCGGTACAGGACTCGGCCGCGGCCAGCCGCCAGCCCTTCTCGCGCAGCAGGCGGCGAGCCAGCCGCGGCAGCGTGTCCTCGCCTTCGCCGTAGACGAGCGCGCCCAACCGCTCGCGCGCGCTCCGGGCCGCCGCCTCGGCCTGCTCCCGCGCCTGGGCGTAGCTCGTGGCGCGCACCAGGAGCTTCACGTCCACCTCCGGGCCGCGAACGCAGTAGCCGAGCACGAGGCCCGTAAACTCCTGCTCCAGACCGCTCAGGCGCTCGCCCACCAGCGACTCGGCCGCGCCGTAGGTGCGCAGGCAGATCTGGAAGCTCGTCCGCGGCGCCGCGGCCGCGATGCGCGGGCAGACGTGCTCGCGGAAGATCTGCTGCATCTCGTGGCTCACGCCCGGCAGGAAGAACGCCGCGGCGCGGGAGAGCCGCACGAGGAAGCCGGGAGCCGTGCCCCGGGCGTTGGGCAAGAGCTCGCTTCCGGCGGGCACCCATGCCTGCTTCTCGTGTCCGGGTCGCAGCGGCTGGCCCCGGTGCTCCAGCTCGTGCTCGATCGCCGCCAGCGCATCCTGGTCGCACTGCAGCTCTCGGCCCGTCACCTCCGCCGCTACCGCGGCCGTCACGTCGTCGCTGGTCGGGCCCAGGCCCCCGGTGGCGATGAGCCAGTCGTGGCGCGACCCGAGCCGGCGCAGCGCCTCGCCCAGCGCCTCCGGCTCGTCCGGCACCGTCTCGACGACGGCGACGGTGAACCCCAGAAGCGTGAGCTCCTCGGCGAGCCAGGTGGCGTTGCTGTTGGCTACCTCTCCGCGCAGTAGCTCGGTGCCGATGGATAGCAGGGCCACGGTCATGGTTGGACCGACCATGGTACTCGCCCTCCTGGCCGCCTGGCCAGCCCACAATGGCGCCCGGCGCTCTAGTCGTACTGCCCGCAGAAGTTGCCGGCCAGGGCCGCGCCCTGGCACGGATCCCAGCAGCTCTGGCAGACCTCGCAGTAGACGAGCATCGAGAACGCGCTCAGGCCGTCGGGAGATGCGGCGGCGCACTTGCTGATGCAGTCCTGCGTCCAGCCGCAACCGTCGCAGCACGTGACGAGCGCCTGGCAGGCGGCGCTTGCCTGGCACTGCTGCGCCTGGCTCGTGCAAGCTCCGCTGCCGTCGACCTGGTCGATGCAAGCCTGGCAGCCCTGCGGAATGCCGGCTCCGCCGCCCACGCCGCCGGAGCTCGAGGCCGTGTTCGGACAGCTCTCGATCTTGGAGCAGGAGTCCACCGTGCAGACACAGTCGCGGAACCCCGGGTTCGCGTTCTGGCACATGGCCGGGCACTCCGCCTGGCCGTGGTAGTTGCACGGCACCATGATGGCGCAGTACGTCTGGCAGTCGCAGCCGCTGCCCGAGCTCGACGTCGAGCTACTGCTGGACGAGCTCGTGCTGCCGCCGCCGCCTCCGCCCGTCCCGGCGTCCGCATCGACCACCGCCCTGCCGCTGCATGACGCCGCCAGCGCCGCCGTGGCGAGCGCCGCGGCGAGCCACCACCAGGCTCCTCGTGCCGTCGTGATCATGAGGCCATCCTAGCGCGGGCCGAGCCCGCAACCCAAGGATGAACGTGGCTCACGGTGCCGGACTGCCGTCCTGCTTGGGCGAGACCGTGATCGAGGCGATGCGCCACTTGTCCTCGATCTTGTCGCAGCGCAGCGAGACGGTGCGCGTGTCGCGGTGCGGGCTGCCATCGTGCTTGGTGCCCCGCAGCGTGGCCTGGCCGAAAACGTGGGCGCTGGCGGCCACCTCGTCGAGATCGATCTCGAGCGAGCCGAGATCGACGGAAACTTGCGCGTACCAGCTCGGGGCCTGCGTCGCCAGGCCCACTAGCTCGGCGCGCCCGGCCGTCGTGTCGGTCAGCTCGGGAATGCGGATCTCGACGTCCTTGGTGAAGATCTCGGCAAACTCGCCCTTGACCTTCGCGCCGCGCATCACCGGGTTCGTGCCCGGGCCGGTCACCTCGACCGCGGCCTCAAGCTGCTCCAGGCGCTCGCGGATGAGATCCTCGTCGCTCGAGCCGGACAGGAGCGCGTAGAGCGCGAGCGCGATGCCGAGCGCGATGCCGGCCGGAGGAAGCCAGCATTTCATGCTCCCCATCCGTTCACCGGGTCTAGTCCTACTTCGCGTTGCCGTCCCCGCCCCCCAACTGGCGCGAGCGCACGGTGGCTACCTCCACGGCGTTGATGAGCGTCGTGCGCAGCCCACCCTGCTCGAGCGTGTGAACGGCGGCGATCGCCGTGCCGCCGGGCGAGCACACCATGTCCTTGAGCCGGCCCGGGTGCTCCTGCGTCTCGATGACGAGCTTGGCGGCGCCGAGCACCGTCTGCGCCGACAGGGCAAAGGCGTCCCAGCGGCTCAGGCCCACCTTCACGCCGGCGTCGGACAGCGCCTCGATGACCATGAAGATGTACGCGGGCCCGCTGCCGCTCAGCCCCGTCACGGCATCGAGCAGCGACTCGTCGAGCACCACCGACATGCCGACCGAATCGAACACCTTCTGCGCCAGCGCCAGATCTTCGGGCTTGGCCCGGGCACCGCCAGCAAGCCCCGTGGCCCCGGCGCCGACGAGGCAGGCCACGTTGGGCATGGCCCGTACGACGCGCGCCCCTTGACCGAGCCGCGCCTCGATGCCGGCGATGGCCTTGCCCGCGGCGATGGAGATGACGAGCACGTCGCGCTGCAAGGCCGGGCTCACCTCATCGAGCACCTTGTCGAGGATCTGCGGCTTGACCGCGAGCACGACCAAGTCGGCCTTGGCCACTGCCTCCGGGTTGCTCTCAATCATCCGCACGCCATAGCGCTCGGCGATGCGCTGCCGCTGGCCCTGCCGCGGCTCGCTCGCGACGATGCGCTCGGGCCCCACGAAGCCCGAGGCGAGCAGGCCCTTGATGAGCGCCTCCCCCATGTTGCCGGCGCCGACGAACGCGCACTGTGCCATGGTCTGCATGAAGCCGTCCTTTCAACGGGCTCCCGCAGTAGTCCAAGATGGCCGGGGCCGCTACGTTGTGACCCGTACCTGCGGATTCAAGGCGGCCCCTCGTCGTACGCGCAGCGCCAGCCGACGTCGTCCGCGCGGGCGCCTGGCGCTGCGGGACGCGCGTACCAGCCGCGCAAAGCCGCGGCCGAGCGCGCGCGCCACGAGCCGCCGCGCACCTCGACGCCCTCGCCGTCGCGAGCCGCGGGCCCGCTCGGCCCGCCCGACCGGACCCACTCGGCGACGTTGCCCGCCAGGTCGTGCACGCCCTCGGGGCTCGCGCCATCGGGGCGGGCCCCGGCGAGATCCGGTCCGATCCCGCCCTGGGCACAGGGCCCGTCCGCCAGGCCAAAGGCGGCGCGGCGGCAGACGGCGCCGGTGTCCCCCCAGGGGTAGCGGCGGGCGCCCGGGCCCATGGCGGCGAAGGCAATCTCGTAGGCCCGGGGAAGCCGCCCCCCGACGAAGCGGCAGTAGCCCTCGGCCTCGGCGGCCGTGGCGCCGACGACCGGCCGGCCGGGCTCCCCCGCCAGCGGCAGCGGCGGGCAGCGGCCGGCCGCGACGCAGGCAGCGTAGCCCTCCTCGGTGACCTCGTGGCTGTCGAGCCGGAAGCTCGCCACCTCGACGGCACGCGCCTCGACGGGCAGTGGCGCCTCCCAGTCTGCCGCGCCGAGACGAAGCTGGCCGCCCCGGACGAGCACGCGCCGCCGCACCGGGACGCACCCGTCGGGAGAGGCGCGCATGCCCGCGGGGCAGCGCTCGGGCCGGCCGCGGCACAGGGCGGCGCGAGTGTACTGCTTGCTACGTCCTCCCTCGGCGCCCGTGGACTGCAGGTACTGCCCGGGAGCGCAGCAGCGGGGCCCGAGCGCGACCAGCCCCTCGGGGCAGCGCTGCGGCGCACCCGCGTGGCGCAGCCCGAGCACACCGACGACCAGCACGAGTAGCGCTGCGCCGAGCACGGCGCCGAGCAGCCGAACGCGCCGGCGCGAGTGCGGCTGTGCAGAAGCGCCCGCGCTCATGGGTCGGGGGCCGAGCCTGCCGCTGCCGCCCTCACCTCCAGGCCGAGCGTGCCGATGCCCTCGATCTCCAGCTCGAGCCGGTCGCCTGCCCGCAGGGGGCCGACCCCGGCGGGTGTGCCCGTGGCGATGAGGTCGCCCGGCTCGAGCGTCATGTACCGGCTCGCGTACGCCACGAGATCTGCCGGCCGAAACACCATCTGCTCCGTGCTCCCCTCTTGCCGCGGCTCACCGTTCACGCGGCAGCGCAGCAGCCATGGCCACCTGCCCGGCGCGGGCACCACAACCGGACCCACCGGACAGAAGGTGTCGAGCCCCTTGGCGCGCGCCCACAGCTTGTCCTTCTGCTGCAAGTCGCGCGCGGTGATGTCTCCGACCACGGTGTAGCCGAAGATCGCCTGCTCGGCTTGCGCGAGGGTGGCGCCGCGCGTGCGCCGGCCCACGACCACGCCCAGCTCGATCTCGTGCTCGATCTGCGTCGCGATCTCGGGCGGCGGCAGCTCGATGAAGTCGTCGGGCCCGACCAGGGCCGAAGGCGGCTTGAAGAAGAGCAGCGGCTCGGCCGGAAGCTCGTGCCCGAGCTCGGCGGCGTGGGCCGCGTAGTTGCGGCCCACGCACAGGATCTTGCTCGGCTCTACCGGCGCCAGACGGCAAAGCCCAGGGCCGCAGGCGTCGGCCCCGAGGCCGACCACGGTCTCTCCGGTAGGGGTCCCACCGCGCCAGGGCGCGTGCGAGAGGAGGTGGGCCTTGTCCCCGCGCAGCTCGGCGTAGCAGCGCCGGCCGTCCGGCAGCTCGAGGCGCGCGATCGCGTAGTCCGCTTGGTAGCTCATCGATGTGCCTTTCGTCTTCGCGTGCGGGGCCGCGTGCTCCGCGCGCCGCTCGCACCGGCCTTCTGCGGCCGGGCGAGATCGAGCTCGGTCACGATGCGGCCGAGCGCACCGAGCAGCTCGTCGCGTAGCCGCTCGTGGCTGCGCGGGCCGATCTCGCCCGCCTGCCGCAGCTTCTCCAGCCGGACGATCTCGCCGAGCAGGGCCTCGCGGGCCTGGACGAGATCGGCCATCTGCTCCTCGCTCGGGCCGGTCCGGCCTCGGTGCTGGTAGACGCGGTGGCCGGCCACGACGGTCAGGGCCACGGCCAACCCGAGCGCGATCCAGCGTGCCGAACCGGGCGCGGGCAGCCCGGTCAGCGTCACCAGAAGCGCCTCCGGCCCGTCCGAGCCGCGCAGCCCCTGGCGCTCGGTCACGAGCAGCCGGCCGCCCTCGGCTTGCTGCTGCTCGGCAGCCGGAAAGCCCTGTACCGCGAGCCCGATGCCCGGGCCGGCGACCGCCTGCACGCGCGCCGCGGCCACGCGCGGCGGCAGCACCAGGCGCAGGCGCTGCTCCGTCTCGCCTGCCAGTGGCAGGCGATAGCCGTAGCTCAGATCCGTGGGCCCAGGCGCGAACGTTCCGACGAGCCGGACGTCGAGGCCGGCGACGAGCTCGGCGCCGGCGGGGCCGCGCGTCATGCCGGCAGAGAAGTCCCGGGCGCCCTCGGGCAGGCCGAGCACCAAGCCCTGCGGCACGAACGCGGTGGCGCCCATGTTGTAGATCCGCAGGAAGTGCTCGACGCCGACGGCCTCGTCCTCGAACGAAAGCGCCACGGTCGCCTCGACGGCGATCCGCGCCTCGTCGAGATCGCCCGTGGCGGGGTAGCGCCGCAAGAGGACACGCGAGCCGCGGCGCGGATCGAGGGCAAAGGGACGGGTGGCGAACACCGCCGGGCCGCTCTGCGTCGCCACCACGGCGGCACGCACGGAGCCCGCGGGGATCCCGGCGAAGCGGTGCCGGCCCTGGCCGTCGGCGCGGGCCGCCATGCTCTGGGGCACCCCGGCGCCAGGCGCGTCCGAGCGCCGGAGCCGGAGCTCGAGGGGCGCGCCCGGCGCCGGCCGGCCGTCGGCCTCGAGCACTTGGACCTCGACCACGCCGGCCTCGAGTCGCTCGTCGGCCGCCACGGTGTAGGGCCGCGCGTCGAGCCCCCCGCCGGGCTCGGAGGGTCCGTCCGCCCCCACGCCGATGTCCGGGTGCCCCGGCGGCAAGTAAGGCTCGGAGGGTCCGTCCGCCCCGACGCCGATGTCCGGGTGCCCAGGCGGCAAGGCCGGCGGCAGCGCCGGCGCCGCCACAAGCCCGCACGTTGCGGCCATCGCGACGGCGGCGCACGCGACGAGGCGGGCACGGGCGGCCAAGCTCACGGCCGCTCCTTGCGGCGCCGCAGGCGACGGCCGCACTTCTTGCAGAAGACGGCGTCGGCGTCGCTCGGCGCACCGCAGCCGGCGCACCGCGCCGCCGCGCCGCCGCCGCCCTCGGTGGCCAGCGCGGCCGGCGTCGAGGCAGCGCTCTCGGGATCTGCCTCGCCCAGCAGTCCCTCGCGCGCGAGTCTCCCCTGCACCAGGCGTTCGGCCGTGCGACGCGCGGGAGCGGCCTCGTCGTCGAGAGCCTGCAGCAGGCGACGAGCGTCGCCGCGATAGCGGGCCGAAAGCTCGTCGTAGTCGCGCGCCGAGATCTTGCCCACGCTCCGCTCCAGCTCGAGATCCTTGAGCGCGCGCAGGACGGCGTGCTTCTGCTCCTGGGCGGCGCTCGGCGCCCCGAGCGAGAATGCATCCTCGGCGCCAAGGGGCGTCTCGCCGAGCACCGCCCGCAGGCTCGACCAGAGCGCCGCGATCGTCCCGCCCAGGGCGCCCGCCGCCAGCACCAGGACGGCGAGCCCGGGACCCTGGACCGCGCCGAGCGGGTTGAGATGCGCCTGGAAGCTCGCCGTCCCGGTCTTCCGATCGAGCGCGCCCAGCACGACGTAGAGATCGTGACCCGCCGTCACCCGGCGCGAGATCTCGGATGAGGGCTCGTCGGGGCTCGCCTTGTACTCGAAGCGGGCGGGACTGAGCCGGCCGGCCGGCCGGCCGGAATGCTGCACCTCGAGATCGGCGAAGAGCATGAGCTTCTCGCCGTCGAGCTCGGTGCGCGAGCCGGCGTACTTGAGCTCGTACGCTCCGATCGTCATCGACTGGCCCGGTTGCAAGCTGGCCTCCCGCTGCGCACCCCAGGCGCGGCCGGCGAAGCCGAGGAACATCACGGCCACCCCGGCGTGCACGAGGTAGCCGCCGTAGCGGCGCCGCGCCTTGCCGATCAGCCGGCCAAGAGAGGACAGCCGCGACTCCTGTGCCCCGTGCGTCCTGCGCCGAGCGCGCAGGCCGCGCCATATCTCCTGGATGACGACCGTGAGGTTGTAGGCCACGAGCGTCACCGTGACGAGCGGCAGCTTGCCGCCGACCCAGGCGAGCCCCGCGCCGAGCGCGCCCGGGTAGATGGGCTCGACGGCGACAAAGGGCCCTAGGCCGAGCCGGGCGCCCACGGCAAGGTGCACGGCGCCGGAGGCGAGGGCAACCGCCACCGGCCAGCGGAAGGAGCGCCAGAGCAGCGCGCGCGAGCTCTTGCGCCAGCCGAGCAGCGGCGCCGTGCCCATCAACAGCAGTACGAACAGGCCGAGCGGCGGCACCCAGGCATTGTAGAAGGCGGGCCCGAGCGCCGCCTGCCGGCCGAGCAGCCACTGGCTCAGGCGCGGCCAGAGCGTGGCCACCGCCACGAAGGCGGTCAGGCTCACCAGGCCCCAGTTGTTGGCGACGAAGGTGGTCTCGCGCGACAGGACCGACTCCAGCGCGGCCTCGCTGCGCAGCTCGCGCCAGCGATACGCGCCCAGGCCGGCGCAGACGGCCACGATGACGCCCATGAAGTAGGCGAAGTAGATGCCGACGGGCGACTCGGCAAAGGAGTGGACGCTGGAGATCATGCCCGAGCGCGTGAGAAACGTGCCGAAGATGGTCAGGAAGAAGGTCGCGCAGATGAGAAAGACGTTCCAGGTCTTCAACATCCCGCGGCGCTCCTGGACCATGACGGAGTGCAGGTAGGCGCTGGCCGTGAGCCAGGGCAGGAGCGAGGCGTTCTCCACGGGATCCCAGGCCCAGTACCCCCCCAGCCGAGCTCCTCGTAGGCCCAGAGCATGCCGAGCGCGTTGCCCAGCGCGAGAAACAGCCAGGAGAAGAGCATCCACTTGCGCGTGGCCACGATCCACTCGCTGTCGAGCCGTCCGGTCACCAGGGCCGCGACCGCGAAGGCGAAGGGCACCGCGGCGCCGGTGAAGCCCAGGTAGAGCGCCGGCGGGTGGACGATCATGTAGAAGTTGCGCAGTTGGTAGTTGAGCCCGCGGCCGTCGGCCGGCGCTCCGGCCGGCAGCACGGCGAAGGGGTTGCTGGCGAACAGCATCACGATGGCGAAGAAGAGCAGCACCGCCATCAGCGTCGCGATGACGTAGGGCGCAAGCTCCCGGTAGCGACCCCGGATCCACCAGGCACAGGCGCCGGCGAGCAAGGCCGAAAGGAGCACCCACCACAAGAGCGAGCCGTCCTGCCCGCCCCAGAGCGCGGCCACGAGCAGCGGCGTCGGCATCGATCGGTCGCTGTAGTGGGCCACGTAGCGGACGCGGAAGTCGTGCGTCACGAAGGCGTGAGCGAGCAGCAGCGTCGCCAACAGGACCAGCCCGAGCGTGCCGTAGACCCCCTGGCGCGCGGCCCGGAGCAGCCGCGGCCGCCCGGCGCCGGCCACGAGCGATACCGCCAGGGTGTAAGCGGCCGCGACCAGCACGGCGCAGAGCACGATTGTGCCCAGCTCGGGAAGGCTGCTGCACATCGGGATGGGTCCTTCGGGGGACGGGCGCGCGCCCGGCGCGGGCCGGATCGCCGCAGGCACCATATACTACGCGCGGGCTGCGCCTGCGGCTCAAGGGTGAAACCGATACGCCCGCGCGAACGGGGAGCCGCTGCCGCTCACGGTGAAGCCCCGCATCGGCACCGACGGCCGTCGTTCGCCGGGGGCGGGCTCGCTTCTGGCAGCGTCACGCGCGGCCGCGCTCCTCCGCCCTTGGCGCCGTCACGCCCGACGGAAGCACGGGGCGACGAGCCGCTCGATCGCCGCCCGAACGCGGCCCTCGTCCGCTCGGTCCAAGGTTCCGAGCCGACGTTCAACCAGACTGCTGGCGAGGGTCCCGACGAGCGGCTTGACCCAGGTAGGTTTGGGCAGCCCCGCCGTCTGCCAGTGCTCGAGGCGTAGCTCCTCGTCGTCTTGGTCCTGACTCGTAAGCGCCAGCAGCACGATGTCGCCGTGCCGGTCAGCGAATTCAGCCGGGCTCACTACCAAGCCAGGCCGTCGTTTCGACGTGGCCAGGTCGGTGAAGGGGAAGCGGACGAGGATGATGTCGCCTGGCTCACAGCGCATCATAGACCGCATCTTCCGGGTTGTCCCAGACTCGGGTGAACGCTGCCTCCTGCGCGGCTGACCACTCGCGGCGGTCGTCGTCCGCCGGCACGAGGGACGTGAAGACCACGATCACTTCGCCCGGCGGCAGGTTCCGTAGGTCTTCCGGCAGCAGGATCCGCTTTCCGTCGAACCTCGCCTTGACCGCGCGCATCGTCCTTCCTCGCACTCCCCAAGAAGAATGTACGCGGCGGCACCGCTGTCGTCAATTGCCCGCGGCCGCCTGCGTCGAAGGGGCGAGTGGGAAGCGCAAGGGCGTGAACGGCTACCCCGCCCCGGCCCGACCGTCGTGTAGTAGGCTGGGCGCCCGGCCATGAGCTTCCAAGACATCATCCTGGCGCTGCACGAGTTCTGGGCGAAGCGCGGCTGCCTCATCGTGCAGCCGTACAACTCCGAGGTCGGCGCGGGCACGTACAACCCGGCCACCTTCCTGCGCGCGCTCGGCCCCGAGCCCTGGAACGTCGCCTACGTCGAGCCCTCGCGCCGGCCCGGCGATGGCCGCTACGGCGAGAACCCCAACCGGATGCAGCAGTTCCACCAGTTCCAGGTGATTCTCAAGCCCAGCCCGCCCGATCTCCAGGAGCTGTACTTGGACTCGCTGCGCGCGCTCGGCACCGAGCCGCGCGATCACGACGTGCGCTTCGTCGAGGACGACTGGGAGTCGCCCACGCTCGGGGCCTCGGGCCTAGGCTGGCAGGTCTGGCTCGACGGCCTCGAGATCAGCCAGTTCACCTACTTCCAGCAGGTGGGAGGCATCGAATGCCAGCCGGTCTCGGGCGAGCTCACGTACGGCCTGGAGCGCATCGCCATGTACCTGCAAGACAGGAACAGCGTCTACGAGCTCGAGTACGGCGCCGGCATCAGCTACGGCGAGCTCTGGCAGCGCGCGGAGTGGGAGTGGTCGACCTACAACTTCGAGGAGGCGGACGTCGCGGAGCACTTCGCGGCCTTCGATCATCTGGAGCGCGAGGCGCGCCGCCTGCTCGAGCGAGGCGCCACGGAGAAGCCGGCCGGCAAGAAGGGCGAGAAGAGGCTCGCCGTCTCTCCCGCCCAGAGCCTGGTGCTGCCCGCCTGCGACTGCCTGATCAAGGCCGCGCACCGCTTCAACGTGCTGGGCGCGCGCGGCGCGATCGGCGTCACCGAGCGGCAGCGCTACACCCTGCGGCTGCGCGCGCTCGCGCGCGCCGTGGCGGAGGCCTGGCTCAGCCAGCGCGAGGCGAAGGGCTACCCGTTGCTCGGCCGGCCGGAGTAGAGACGGCCCCCCGCGCTACATCCGCACCAGCACCTCCGCCGAGCCCATGCCACCGCCCACGCAGCGGGACGTGACACCGATCTTGGCGTCGCGCCGGTGAAGCTGGTGCACCATGTCCACGATCTGGCGGGCGCCGGTGCAGCCCACCGGATGGCCGAGCGAGATGCCGCTGCCCCACTGGTTCGTGCGCTCCGCGCCTAGGCCATCGAGGAACTTGTAGGCCGCGCCCACGACCACGGCGAATGCCTCGTTCACCTCGAAGAAGTCCACGTCGGCGAGCCGCAGGCCGGCCCGGTCCAACAGCGGCGGGATGACCTTGAACGCGCCCTCGCCCATGTAGTCGCGGTGCACGCCCACGTTCTGGAAGCTGTGCAGCGCAGCCAGGGGCTTCAGGCCGAGCTCGGCCGCCTTCTTCGGGCTGGCGAGCACCAGGGCGGCGGCGCCGTCGTTGATGGTGCTGGAGTTCATGCCGGTGATGGTGCCGCCGTCCTTCTTGAAGTAGGGCTTGGGCTTGGCGAGCTCGGCGCGGGCGATGTCCTTCGGCCCTTCGTCTTGCGCGACGACGATCGGCTCGCCCTTGCGCTGCGGGATCTCCACGGGCACGACGTAGCCCGCGAACATGCCTTCTTTCCAGGCCCGCAGGGCGTTCTGGTGGGAGCGGAAGGCCACGTCGTCCTGCTCCTCGCGGCTCACGCCGTAGCGCTCGGCCAGCCTCTCGGAAAGCAGGCCCATCAGCTCGCCCTTCTCGCCGGCGTGCGCGTCGAACAGGGCGCCCATGACGCCGTCGACCAGGGTGAAATCGCCGTAGGTCTGACCCTTGAGCCGTCCCTGGTGCAGTAGCCGAGGCACGTTGCTCATCGACTCGACCCCGCCGGCGATGCCGATCTCGACCTCGCCGAGCAGGATCCTCCGGGCGAGCGAGTGCGCGGCCGCGGCGCCCGAGGCGCAGTTCTCGTGAAAGGTCGTGCCCGGCGCAGTGACGGGGACGCCCGCCAGCTCGGCCGCGGTCTTCGCCACGTTGGGGCTGCGCGGATCCTGCATCACCCAGCCGAAGCAGGTGTACTCGATGTGCTTCGGCTGGACGCCGCTTTGCTCCAGCACGGCCTTGATGCTCCGGGTGGCGAGCTCCTCGGCCTGGAACGAGGCGAGCGCGCCGCCCATGGCGCCGATGGGCGTGCGCACCGCGCCGACAATGACCACCTTGCCTTCGACGTTGATCTTGCTGCTCGACATGGAAAGCCTCCCTGGGGTTCGGGGTGCGAGAACGACCGCGTTGGCTGTGAGCTTGGACCGGCTCTGGTCGAGGACGCAAGGGCGACGGGCTGCCCCGCGAGGACAGGCCGCGTAGGTGCCGGGCGCGACCCGCTGTCCCGCCGGGCCGTCGCCGGCCCGGCCCGTCAGATCCCCAGGAGCGCCCGCAACTTCCCCGTGAGCTGCTCGAACTCGATCCGCGCCTTGGCGACGGCCTGGATCTGGCCGCCACCGACGCCGTCCGCCTGCTTGAGGTCGAAGATCGGTTTGCGCACGAGTTGCGCCAGCGGCACGAGACTCGCGAAGTGCTTGAGCATCGTGACGCAGTACGGGTCGTCCTCGACCCGGGCCGGACGGCTTCGCTCGGGCGTTTCCAGCACCTGTTCGTGGAAGACCCCCGGGATCTGCGCGGCCCACTTCTCGTAGCCCCGGACGGGGCGATCGACGCGCGCCAGGTGTTGCTGCACGATGTAGCCGCGCGGCTCGAACGAACGCGCGCCGGAGGGCCCGGGCGTTCGTTCCTGCGCCCGCTCCCAGTCCAGCCGCCACTCGCGCATGGTGGGGCCGACGTTCTTCAGACCCTGGAGGCTGAACAGATCCGGCGCCACCGGGACTACGACGGCGTCGGCGGCGAGGAGGGCGGCGCGGTTCAGGGCGCCGAGGTTGGGACCGACGTCGAGAAGCACCAGGTCGGCACCGACGGAGCGGGCGGCGCGGTCAGCGAGACGTTGCAGCGCGGTGGTCACGTGCATCGCGCGTTCGTTGTCGGACGCGTGGATCTGGCCCCATCCCTCCGCAAGGGCCTGCTCGAACCGGCTCAGCGCCAGGTCGCCAGGCAGTATCCAAAGGTCGTCGGCGGCCTCCTCCAGGCGGGGTTCCACGATGTCGCCCTTGCCGCGGCGCACCAGGTCGATGCAACGCGCCACGGTGGTGCCGTATTCCGAGGCGTTTTCCCAGATCTCGAACAGGGATTCCTCGCTGAGCGCGATCGCGGACACGTTGCATTGCGGATCGTAGTCCAAGATCAGCGTGCGCAGGCCCTGGCGTGCCGCCATGTGAGCGATGTTGAACGTCAAAGTGGTCTTGCCGACCCCGCCCTTGTTGTTGAACAGCGCCAGCGACTTCACGCTCGCCTCCGTACGGTCACGGTGGTGAAGTTGTCCGTCTCCACCTCGAGCTCGGGGTGACCCTCCTTGGCCAGCAGCGCGCGTACGCGACGAATACCCCTGCCGAGCCGTTCGACGTATCCGAGATCGACAAGATGCCGAGTGATCGTCGGGTTGCGATAGTCGGAATGCTCGCCAAACGTGCCCTGTCCCGCCTGCCCGTACGGCCCGCCCGGATTGCTGAATACGATGCGGTCCTCGAGCCAGGAGACGCGGCCCGGTGCGTTCGTTCCTTCGTAGAGCCGATGCTGCACGAGATTGCGGGCCAACTCCTTCAGCACTTCCAGCGGGTACTCGGGGCGGAAGGACGATCGAATGCCGGTGTCGGGCGATGGCAACTCGGCGACATGGGCCTGGAGTTGAGCCCACAGCACGTCAAGTTGATCGGCAAGTCGACCGGTCGCGGTGCGCCGGAAGAGGACCGGCGCATCGAAGTCCCTGCCCCCGTAGCGGGCGAGCTCGACGATGGCGCCCGGAGACCACGATTGCGGGTCGATGCCCTGCACCAACAGGCCCGTCGCCGTTGGCGTCCAGCCCCGCGCCGTCCGGCGTGCCAGGTCGCGCTGTCCCAACCAGATCTCAAAACCAGGATAGGTCTCGGGGTCCACATTCAACTCGCGCTCCAATCGCCAGCCTTCGCGCAGTCTGGGGAGATCCAGGTCATCGAGCGCGGAACCTGGCCAGGGACGGAGATCGAACGGCAGGCGTGATTCCGGGCGACGCTCCTGCAACCGGGCGACATCCGCCTGGGAAGCGCGCCGCGTGGTCGTGCCCACGCGGACCCAGGGCACCCTGTTCTCTTCGACGACCGGCGGGACCCGCACCCACCGCGACGCCGCGCTTGTCCACACCCAGCAGCACATGGCCGGGTTGGCCGCTGGCCTCCAAGTCGTTGGCCAGCGCGCAGACGGCATCCAGCACGTCGCCGGAACTGGCGGGCGACTCCTTCCATTCGACCCGTTCTCCTTCTCGGGCCAGCAGCGCGGCCAGGCTAGCGGGATCGATCATGCTCCGCGACTCCGGCGGCACATGTCATCCTGTCTACCAGGGTATCCAGCACTCCGCAACGCGGGGTTCGTCGTGGTCGATGTTGTTGCCCCCGTCGTGGCACGGATCGGCACCGGCGACTCGTTGACCGTCCGTCGTCGCGGCTCCGGACTGCCTGCCCTGGTGGAGCGGCAGGGCATTCAAGCCTGGATTTCTGCCCCGGCGCCGGTGGCCGGCGCCTGCCGGCCGGCGCAGGGCCAGCCGCGTGGTCGCGGCGGAGCGCGCCGTCGGCCGTGGACAGCCCCGGAGCCGCCTTCGCTCGGCGGTCGGTGGCCCGGGGGCGGGCGGCCAGCGCCGTGCCGAGGCGCGCCGACGCAGCGAAGTGCGCCCGCCGCTTGCGAGCTCAGGGCGGAACCGCGCCGGGACGGCGGTGCGGGACTTGGCCGAACGCGGACGTCGACGCCTCGAACCATCCCATCGTGCCCCCGCATCCGGCGGGCGGTGTTCTGGCGAACGACAGGAGGCACGCGGGCGCCCGCCGCGCGCGCTCCCCGGCGCGGGCGCCGCATCTGTCCTTCCCGGCGTGCTATGCTCAAATCACCGTGCACCTGCCACCGCAGCTCGCCAGCGAGCGAACCGTGCTGTTCGACGATGTGCGCCTCGAGTCGATCGAACCGGAGCGGCACGCGGACTTCGTGATCGCTCGGGTGCTCGAGCGCGGTACGCTCGACAGCGTGGTGGCGCTCGTGGGCTACTACGGGCGAGATCGGATACGCAGGTTCTTCCTCGACGGAGGGGCGCTGCAGTTGTCGCGGCGGACCGTACCGTTGTGGGCGGCACTGCTCGAGCTGCCGGCGGACTCATGCACACCGAGATCCTCACCGAGGCGCAGATCTCCGTACTGGAGCGACTGAGCGAGCTCGCGGCGATCGGCCGCTTCTACCTGGCGGGCGGCACGGCGTTGGCATTGCGCTACGGCCACCGGCGGTCCATCGACTTCGACTTTCACTGCCGCGGCGAGCCGGCTGCTCGATGGCGAGCTCCAGCGCTGAGGACAACCTCATCGAGCTCGCCGAGCTGTGTGGCTCGCCGTGGCCGTCTCGCCGCGGCCGGCCCCGGGCCTGTTGTGCCGCGCTTCGACGTCGAGCTCAGGCAGGGGCCATGTGCATGCTCTCGCGTCTCTCGCGCCGCTGAGCGGGCGGCAGCGGCCTGCGGCCGCGTCTGCGTCCGCGATTGCGGCAGCGGCCGCGGCTCCGGCTGCGGCAGCGGCCGCGGCTCCGGCTGCGGCAGCGGCCGCGGCTCCGGCTGCGGCAGCGGCCGCGGCTCCGGCTGCGGCAGCGGCCGCGGCTCCGGCTGCGGCAGCCTGCGCTCAGCGCGGCGGCGCCAGTCTCCACAGCATCGCCAGCTCGCGGTCGAGCAACGCGTAGGCCGGCGCGAGCGCCTCCGGGCCCAGGTAGCCCCACGCCTCCGCGAGCCTCAGCGCGGTGCGCACCTCGGCTGCGCTTCGTACCGACGCGGAACAGGTGAAGCCGGTCCTTGCCCGCCCGCCGGCGGCCCTCGTCCAGGCAAAGCGCGATGCTGTTGGTCGCTTGCCGCGCCTGCTCTTCCAGCCCACGGTCGTGCTGCCGCAGCACCGCCAGCGGCGCGCGCAGCGCCCCCGCCAGCTCCACTGCCACCTCGAGTGCGTCGAATGCCATTGCTTACCTCCGTTGGTTGGTTGCGGGCCCGCGCTCGGGCCTCTCGCAACACCCCGAGGCCCGAGCGCGGGCCCACGACCAGGCGAGCGGTGACAAGAGGCGCACGAGTGGCGCGTGCGAGCGCGAGTGACAGCGCGCCTTGGCGCTGGCGCGAGCGCCGCTGCGCCCCTGCGGGGCCAGGGCAGGACGGCTGCGGCGAGCGACAATGCGGCTGCGGCTGCGGCTCCGGCTCCGGCTGCGGACACCTCGGCGGCCCCTCGCCGCGTCGGTCGCGCCGGCGCGGCAGGTGAGGCT
>JACQWT010000197.1 GCA_016209145.1 Deltaproteobacteria bacterium
GCGGGGCAGAGCACCGCCGCGAGCAGCGAGCACAGAGGCTGGTGCGCCTCGGGGCTGGCGAAGAGCATCTTGAAGACGATGTCGAGGGTGGGGTCGAGCAGCTCGTGGCGCGTGTCGTTCATACCCTGTCTATCGACGCGAGCGGCGGTGCAGTTGCGCAGTTTCTCAAGAAACGGTGGCAAATGTCTGCCCGTCGGCCCCCTACCTCCGCTGGCCCAGAAGCGCCGGCATCCGGTCTGGCGGCTGGCGCCGTTGCACCCGGAGCCCGGCGAGGCGCTGCTCAAGATCTGCATCTGCTCGGATGATCCCCTCACCTTCGGCACCGCGCTGCCGGACGAGCTTCAGTATCTGCTCGACGCCTTGGTGCTCGTCGGCGCCAGCCAGTCGGAGGCCGAGCGCTGGATCGAGCGGGCCTGCCGCCAGGGTCTGTTCGCCAGGTTCACGCTGCCGGTGCGGCCTGACTGGATCGCGCGACTGGCCGGCTCCTGGAGGGGGCCCGACCGCAGGGGTGCGAAGTTCGACGACGCCCTGCGCGGCTCGCAGCAGGATCGGACGGGGCACTTGCGGCCACCGCCGTGAAGGCCATCTGGCCGCGGTGCGGGATTGATTGGCGAACGCTGCTCCACATGGCGCAGCTTGCGGGCAGCCGCCAGCGAAGGGCAGGCCGGCTACGGCGCCAGCTTCGCGATGAAGATGTCCGCGCTCCCCGCGCTCGCGAGCGGCCCGCGCGCGGCCACCTCCCACTCGGCCTCGCTCGGAAGCCGCCAACCCCGGAACGCGCAGTACGCGCCGGCAGCGTGCCAGCTCACGCAGTTGACGGGATGCCGGCCCCGACCGCTCTGCCCCCCCATACACCCCTCGCCGCTTGCGGGCTTGGGACAGCGGCCGGCGGCAACACAGCTCGCGTAGTCGTCGACGCTGACCTCGTGCACCATGATCCCGAAGCGGCCGAGCCGCACCGAGTAGGCGGGCTTCTCGTCGTCCCAGCAGTCGCGGTTGCCCGGCGCGCAGCCGACAAGGTAGCTTCCCGCAGCCACGGCCACCATGCCCGCAGGCACCTCCTTGCCCGTGGCCGCAGCAGTGCGGCCGGCTGGCTCGGTCACGCGCACTGCTGCTGGCGGCCGCGCGCCTGCCGGCCGCTTGGGGGTGCTCGCTAGCCGCGGACCTACTGCGAGCGCGGCGGCCGCCATGGCGACGCCAGCCGCCCCGGCAAGGGCGAACTTGCCCCACCGCGGCAAGCGCCTCGCCGCGATGCCGCCAAGCGTGCGAGAGGCCCCCGCAAGGCTGCGCGCCCGGTCGCCTGCCTCGGCCAGCGCCTGCGCGGCGGCCGCAGCGGCAGCCTCGGGACTGCTGGCCTGCTCCCCCGATTCTGACTCGGACGGCCCCGGCTGCGAGGCGCTCGGCGCCGCCAGCTCCGGGATCTCCGGTAGCGACTGCGTCGGCGGGTATTCCTCCGCCTCCGGAGGCCCGTGCGCCAGCCCCCAGCTTGCGTCGGCCGGAAGCGCGGCCGTGGGCTCTTCGGCCCTGGCCTGCGAGCCGCGCGCCTGCAAGCGCGCATCCACGGCCACGCCGCCCGCACCCGGCTGCGAAGCAATCACGGCTACTCCGGCCGGTTCATCCGTGCCGGATCTTGGCCCGCGTTGCGCCGGCTCGGCGGCCGGCTGCCCCGTGAAAATGCGCGCCGTGGTCTGCTCGTCATCGATCTCGACGACCGACGGCACCCCCAGCGACGGCAGCCCTGGCTCTGCCGCCGGCAGCTTCGCCGGCTGCCTGAGCGACGCCGCCAAGGCGTCGAGCTCCGGGATCGGCTCGGTCGCATCGTCAGCGATCTCCGGCCCGCTCGGCCCGGCCACCCATGGCCCCGAGTAGGTCGCTTTCGCCAGGCCCGAAGGCGCCATGCCTGGCTCGGTCCCTGCAGGAGCGAGCTCGTCAACGTGCACCAGCATGGCAGGCGCGCCCGGCACCGTGCTCGGCACGCCGCTCACTCGCTCTCCAGTCTGCCGGGCATGCTCCAGCAGCACGAGGCTTGCCAGTCGCCATTCGCCTCCCTGTTGGGGAGCGATCTGTGCGTCCGGCGGAACGCTGCCGGCCTTCAGACCCCGGTAGATGAGCTCCAGCGAGACCGGCCCGACCGGCTCACCGCCCGCGGCCGGCCGGACCATCCACTGCGCGCGCCTCCACGCCTCGCTGCGCTCGGCACGGCGCTGCTCGCCGTAGGTCAGCTCGGCTCGGACCAAGTCGTGCTCGCCGCTCTCGAGGAGCTCGGGCGGCATGGCAAGCCCGGGGCGGACGGCGGCGCACGCGAAGCTCGAGGCCAGCTCCTTGGCGGATTGGAAGCGCCTGGAGCGGTCGCGACAGAGCGCGCGGGCGAACCACTCGTCGAGCCCCGCCGGGAGATCGGGGTTGACCGCCGTCGGCGGAGCGAACTGGCCCGAGCACACCGCCACAACCACCGCCGTGTTGGTCTCGCCCGTGAACGGCAGGCTGCCGGTCACCACCCGGTATCCCAACCTGAGGCTGCGGCCACCGCCCGGCGAGCGCGGCGACGGCTGCCGGTGCCGCCGCCGAAATCGCCGCAGAGCCAGGGACGGGCATCCCGGCTACGAGCGCAGCAGCCGGCGGATCTCGCCCGCGAGCAGCGGCGCCACCTGGAACAGATCGCCCACGATCCCGTAGTCGGCGTGCTGGAAGAACGGCGCCTTGGGATCGGAGTTGACGACGACGATGGTGTTGGCGCTGTCCATGCCCATGCGGTGGTGCACGGCGCCGCTCACGCCGAGCGCCACGTAGAGCTTGGGCGACACGGTGCGGCCCGACTTGCCGACCTGCATGGCGTGGTCCCGCCAGCCGGCGTCCACCACCGCACGCGAGGCGCCGACGGCAGCGCCGAGCGCGGCGGCGAGCTGTTCGACCACGGCGAAGCCCTCTGGCCCGCGCACGCCTCGACCGCCCGTGACCACCACGTCGGCCTCGGACAAGTCGACACTGCCGGCACCCGTGCGCAGGCGCTGCAACACCCGGACGGAGGCCAGGGCAGGATCGGGCACGGGCGTGACGCGCTCGACCGCCCCCGGCCCCGCCGGAAGCGGGTCGGGCGGCGGGAAGGCGTTGGGGCGCACCGTGACGAGCCGCGGCCCGGCGGCGCGGAAGGCGAGCACGGCATAGGCGCGCGCGCCGAGCACGGGCCTCGTCACGACGAGCTCGCCCGCCGCGCTCACGCCGAGATCCACCGCGTCGGGCACGTAGCCCGCGCCGAGCCGTGCGGCGAGCCGCGCTCCCAGGTCGCGCCCGAACGATGTCGCGCCCGCCACGAGCAGGCGCGGCGCGCGCTCGGTCACGAGATCTGCCAGCACGTGCGCGTAGGTGGCGCCGTCATAGTCCGCGAGGAGCGGATGCTCCACCGCGAGCACCTTGGCCACGTAGGGCGCGACGGCGCTCGCGGGCGCGTCGAGTCCGGTGCCCGGCAACACGGCGACGGGGTTGCAGTCGAGCGAACGCAGCTTGCCGATGACCTCCAGGGAGACCCGACGCACCGTGGCCTCGCGGCGCTCGCACAGGACCCAGCACTCGCCATCCATGGTCACAGCACCTTGGCTTGTTCGCGCAAGAGCGCCAGGAGCGTTCGGACGCACTCCGGCGGCTCGCCCGCAATCATGCGCACGTTGCCGCGCGAGCGCGGGGGCCGGTACGAGAGCACCGCGGTCTTGGGCTCGAGCTCGGCAGGAGCAAGCCCCAGGGCCGCGAGATCGAGCTTCTCGATCTTGGCGCGCATGGCCTTCATCACCAGCGTGACAGGCGGCACGCGCGGGCTCGCCAGCCCCTTGCCGGCGGTGACCAGCGCCGGCAGACCGAGCGCCACGAGCTCCTGCCCGTCGTCGGTCTGCCGCGTCACCCGCAGGCCGCCTCCGCTCTCGACCTCGAGCCCGAGGGCTCCGGCGACGTGGGGCCAGCCCAGGAGCTCGGCCACCGCCGGACCGACGAAGCCGGCGTCGTCGTCCATGGCCGCGCGGCCGGCGAGGCACAGATCGGGAGCCACCGTGCGCACGAAGGCGGCGAGCGCACAGGAGAGCGCAAGGTGGTCGTCGCCGAGCGCCGGATCCGCGATCTGCACGGCGCGGTCGGCGCCGAAGGCCAGGGCCCGGCGCAAGGCGTCCACGGCCTTGCCCGATCCCGCGGTCACGGCCGTCACGGCGCCGCCGTGCTCGTCCCTGAGCTGCAATGCCTTCTCCAACGCGACCTCGTCGAAGAAAGAGGTGACCCAGCGATCCTCGACCGCGAGGGCGCCGGGGCCCGGCTCGGGGCGTACGGTCACGCGCGCCTCGGGATCGGGCACCTGCTTGACGAGAACGACGATCTTCACCCCTGCTCCTTCAAGTAGGCGCGCCCGAGGTAGTCGAGCAGCACCTCGTGCGTGCCGCCACCCGAGAGCAGGAAGCGCGCGTCGCGGAAGAAGCGCTCGGGGGGGTACTCGGTCGAGAAGGCGTTGCCGGCGTAGATCCGCGTGGCATCGTCCACGGCCCGCAGGCACATCTCGCTCGCGAGCCACTTCGCGGCCATGGCTTCGCGCAGGCAGTCGAGCTTCTCGTCGATCATCCAGGCCGCGCGGTAGAGCAGCGTCCGCGCGGCCTCGCGCGTCGCCCAGAAGCGCGCGAACTTCTCGCGGATGAGCTGGTACTCGGCGATTGTCTTGCCGAACGCCTCGCGCCGCCGGGCGTACTCCCGGGCGTCGCGCATGGCCTCCTGGGCGATGGAGCACGCCGCGAGCCCCGTCATGACGCGCACCTGGTTGAGGATGTCGCCGAGGTAGCTCACGCCCTTGCCCGGCTCGCCCAGCAGGTGGTCGCCGGGCACGCGCACGTTCTCCAGCACGACCTCGCCCGTGACCGAGCCGTGCGCCCCGAGCTTGCCGATGGGCTTGCCGCGCGAGAAGCCGGGCATGCCCTGCTCGACCAGGAAGAAGGACAGCCCCTTCAAGCCGGCCGGCGGATCGGTCGTCGCCACGACCGTGGCGAAGTCGCAGATGGGGCCGTTGGTGATCCATTCCTTGGTTCCGCGAAGAACCCACCCGTCGCCGTCCCGCACGGCGCTGGTGCGCGTGCCGCCCAGATCCGAGCCCGACTGGCTCTCGGTGAAGCAGATGGCGGCGATCTTCTCGCCCCGGATGGCCGGGACGAGCACGCGCTCTCTGACGGCCTCGGAGCCGAAGCGGCCGAGGAAGTAGGTGCCCATCAACATCTGCACCGTCACGGCCATGAAGAAGCCGCACGCGCCGCGCGCCAGCTCCTCGAAGAAGATCATCGAGGTCACGGTGTCGGCCCCCATCCCGCCGTACTGCTCGGGATGGCGCAGCCCGAAGTAGCCGAGCCGGGCGAATTCGTCCCAGAGGTCGCGGGGAAACTCGGCGCGGGCATCGATCTCGGCCACCCGGGGCCGCACCAGCCGGTCGACCGCGTCCCGCACCTGGGCGCGGAAAAACTCCTGCTCGTCGGTGAATCGGAAATCCATGCACCCTACCCCGCGGCAAGCAGCTCCAGCCGCGCGACCGAGAGGCAAAGCTCGCTCACGGCGCGCATGAGGCGCAGCCGGTTCTCGCGCACGGACGCGTCCTCGACCATGACGAACACGTCGTCGAAGTAGCGGCCGAGCAGCGGCGCGAAAGCGGCAATCTCGCCGAGGGCGGCGGCGTACTCGCCGCGATCGCGTAGCGCCTCCAGCTTCCCGCGCCGTGCCGCGAAGCCGTCGAAGAGCGCCTGCTCGCTGGGGTGCACCTGGGCGAGCACGCTGGCGGGCGGCGCGGGCTCGCCCGCGGGCGCGCCCTTGGCGATGTTGGTGACGCGCTTGAAGACCTCGCCCACCCGGCCGCGCGTAGCGGCGTCGAGCTCGGCGATGGCGGCGGCGCGCGAGCGCGCATCGAGGGGGCGGTCCCAGGCCACGCCGAGCGCGGCGTCCACCGCGTCGGCCGGCAGCGCGGCGCCGAGCAGGCCCCGGAGCCGCTCCGTGAAGAACGCGCCCAGCTTGGCTCGTAGCGCGGCGAGATCGAGATCGAGGCTGACGCCCTGGAAGAAGCCGTGGGCCAGGGCAAATGCTTCCGAGAGGCGCAGGTCGAAGCCGCCGGCGAGCAGGCAGCGTAGGGCGCCGAGGCAGGCACGGCGCAGCCCGTAGGGATCGGCCGCGCCGGTGGGGGAGAGCCCGACCCCGAAGCAGCCCACCAGCGTGTCGAGCCGGTCGGCGATGGCCACGAGGGCGGCAGCAGCGGAAGTCGGCGTCTGGTCCGAGGCGCCCCGCGGCAGGTAGTGGTCGCGGATGACCTCCGCCACCTCGGGCGGCGCGCCCTGCGCCAGCGCATAGGCGCGTCCCATCTCGCCTTGCAGCTCGGGCAGCTCGCCCACCATGAGCGAGACCAGATCGCACTTGCAAAGCCGGGCGCCCTCCCGGGCATGCGCGATGCTCGCCTCGGCCAGGCCGAGCGCTCGTCCCAGGGCCACCGCCAGCGGCTCGATGCGCTCCGCCTTGTCGCGCACGCTCCCGAGCCGGCTCTGGAAGACGATGCCCGCCAGCTCGGGCCGGCGCTCGCCCAAAGGCCGCTTGCGATCCTCCTCGTAGAAGAAGCGCGCGTCCGCGAGCCGGGCGCGCATCACGCGGTCGTTGCCCTGCCGGACAAGCTCGGGCTTCTGGGCGGTGTTCACCACCGCCAGGTACTGGGGCAGGAGCTTGCCGCCCTCCCCGCGCAGGCCGAAGTAGCGCTGGTGGCCACGGGCCACCGCCAGGATCACGGGCTCGGGGAGCACGAGGAACTCCGGATCGAAGCTGCCCGCAACCACCTGTGGCTCCTCGCACAGCGAGAGGTTCTCTTTCACCAGGAACTCGTCCTCGACCAGCTCGCCGCCCGCGTCACGGGCGGCCTGCTCCAGGCGCACGCGCATGAGCCCGCCGCGCTCCTCGGGATCGACCAGCACGTGCGCGCGCCGCAGCGCGGGGGCGTACTCGTCGGGCGAGCCGACCGGCACCGCACCGGGACAGAGGAAACGGTGCCCGTAGGTCACGCCGGCGGCGCCCAGGCCGCCCACCGCCACCGGCACGGGCTCGGCGCCAAACAGGCAGAGAAGCCAGCGCACCGGCCGGCCGAACGGCGGGCCCGCCTCGGCCGCGGCCCCGCCGGCCCAGCGCCCCCGGCCCCAGCTCTCGGCGGCCCAGCTTCCGTCGCCCCAGCGCATGGACTTGCGGAAGGGGATCCCGGCCACGATCTCGGCCAGGACGGCGGGGAGCAGCGCGACAGCCGGCTTCCCGCGCTCGCGGCGCGTGCCACAGAGGTACTCGCCTTTGGATGTCTGCGTGCGGCGCAGCTCCTCGACGCGGCAGCCGAGCTTGGCGGCGAAGGCGGTCGCGGCCGGCGTGGGCTGGCCGTCGCGGAAGGCCACCCGCACCGGCGGCCCCACGGTCTCCTGCTCCAGATCGTCCTGGCCGGCGCGCAACCCGCGCACGAGAAGCGCCAGGCGACGGGGCGTGCCCAGGGCCTGGGCCGAGTCGAAACCCAGGCGCTCGGCGCGCAGCCGGGTCTCGGCCAGAGCCGGCAGGGCCGCGAGCGCGGCCTCCACGAAGGAAGCCGGCAGCTCCTCGCAGCCGATCTCGAACAAGAGGTCTCGCTTCGCGGTGCTCATGGCGACATCGGCTCCTCGCCATAGCTGTTAGCCGGCAATCGCACGGCGGCCGAGGCGCCGCGCCGACCGAGCGCGCCCGGAGGCCCGGCCCGGAGCGTACTCTTGTACGTGAGGAGCCGGGCCGAGGACGCAAGACGGCCGGCGCGGATGGATCGGCCGCCGTCGCTGCTATCGTCAGGTTTTCGGTTAACAGCCATGCGGCTCCTCCCGGCCCGTGCTCAGGACCTGGCCGAGCGCGTAGCGTCCGGGGGGCTTGCCCGCGAGGAAGCGCGCCGCCCGCAGGGCTCCCTGGGCAAACACGTCGCGGCTCATGGCCCGATGGCTGAGCTCGATCCGATCCGCCAATCCTATGAGATGCACCGTGTGGTCGCCGACCACGGCGCCGCCCCGGACGGCGTGCACGCCGAGCTGCGCGACCGGACGGGGCCCGAGCCGTCCCTCCCGCCCGTGGACGGTGCCAAGCTCGGGCCGAGCCCGCCGCGCGGCCTCCACGAGCTGCTTGGCCGTGCCGCTGGGCGCGTCGATCTTGGCACGGTGGTGGGTCTCGACGATCTCGACGTCGTAGCCCGCACCGAGCGCGCGCATGGCCTGCTCGACCAGCCCGGCAAGGAGCTGGACCCCCAAGCTCAGGTTCGGCGCCCAGAGCACGGGGATCTCCGCGGACGCGCGCACCAGGAGCCGCTCGCAGTCCTCGTCCAGGCCAGTCGTGCCGCTCACCACGGCAACGCCGGCATGCATGGCCGCGCGCAGCATGGCCGGCACCGCCGGCGGGAGCGAGAAGTCGATGAGCGCCTCGGCGCCGAGCAGGGCGCTCGCCGGATCGGCGCCGATGGCCACGCCCATGGCCTCACCCGCCGCGAGCTCCCCAAGGTCGCGGCCCAGCGCGGGCGAGCCCGGAGCCTCGACCGCTCCCACGATCTGCACGTCCGGCGTCTCGGCCGCGAGCCGGGCCACGGCGCGGCCCATGCGGCCGGCGGCTCCGAAGAGGCAGAGCTTCACGGCTGCACCGCCAGGCCCATCTCGGAGAGCAGGCCCGCGAGCCGCGCGCGCGTGCTCTCGCCCGCCTTGACGAGCGGCAGGCGCACGTCCGGCCGCGCCCGGCCGAGCAGGTCTAGGGCCTGCTTGCAAGGCACCGGGTTTGGCTCGACGAACATGAGGCCGTGCAAGGGCAAGAGGGCGAAGTGCGCGGCGCGTGCCGCCGCGAGCTCGCCCCGGCAGAGCAGCCGGGTCACCTCGCACACCCGGCCGGGCAGCACGTTGGAGGTCACGCTGATGACGCCGCTTGCGCCCGCCGCCATCATCGCGAGCGCGAGCGCATCGTCACC
>JACQWT010000198.1:0-15328 GCA_016209145.1 Deltaproteobacteria bacterium
ATGGTGGCGTCCGAGGGCGTTGCGCAACTCGGACCCGCCCGCGAAGCGCCGCGCCGGGCGCCAGCCTTGCCGTGTGGTCCTTCGAAGCGGATGACTCCGGCCTTCGGCCTGCGTCGTTGTTCTCGGGCTGCCGTCCGGTGCAGCCGGACGGCGCTCGCGGCGGCAAGGGCCATCAAGCTCGCCGGCGCCCGTCCGCGCCGCCGATCGCAGCCAGCCGCACGGAATCATTCACCCCGACTTTCGCCGAAGAGCGGATCTTGTTCGGCCGCGAGCAGGCCCGCTCCCGGTTCTTCGCCGACGCCCAGGTGCGCTGCGCCCGGTTCCGGGGATAGGAGAAGGTCCACTTCCTGGACAGGCTGGACGTCGAGGCAAGCGTGCTCGGGGCCATCGAGGACGCACTGCGGTTCATCGCGCGCAACACCCGGCTCGCCGCCAAGATCGAGGCGCTTCGCCGTCAGGACATCGCCGAGTACCCTCGCGTGGCTTTGCGCGAGGCGCTGGTCAACGCCGTGGCCCACACCGACTACGCTGCGCGCGGCAGCCAGATCATGGTGGCGGTGTTCTCGGACCGGATCGAGATCCAGAATCCCGGGCAACTGCCGTTCGGCATGACCGTCAACGACATCAAGGCCGGCGTCAGCCACATCCGCAATCGTGTCATCGTCCGCGTGCTGCGAGATCTCGGCCACATGGAGAGCTGGGGCACGGGCTACAAGCGCATGCGCGAGGACTGCGAGTCGGGCGGCTACCCGCTTCCCGAGTGGGTCGAGCTCGGCCGGGTGACGCGGATCGTGTTCCGCCCACACCCCGAGGTCATGGCGACAGCGGCTGTCGGTGCAAGTGTCGGTGCAAGTGTCGGTGCAACTCTCGCCGTCGGCATCACCCTGAACGAGCGCCAGCGCTGGCTCCTCGAAGGGCTCGCAGCGGGCGCGCCGCTCCGCGCCGATGGCATCGCCCGGCAGTTCGACAAGGCCCCGGGGACGGCCGAGCGCGACATTGCAGCCCTGCAGCGGGCCGGAGCCGTGGAGTTCGTGGGAGCCCGGAAGAAGGGTCCCTACCGCCTGAGGGAGCCGCCGGCGTGACCGGTTTTGAGCCCATCGTCGAGCAGGCAGCCATCAAGTGGCTCGTGCGACTCGGCTACGCCTACGTGCCCGGCTGGGAGCTTGCACCCGACGGCAGCTCGCCAGGGCGCACGACGTGCTCCACGCGAAGCCGCTGAGGTCATCCTGGAGTTCAGCGAGATGGCCAAGCTGATGAGGGATGTCCCAGTTGATCGGCTCGCAGCGACGGTGGTATGGGATCACGATGAAGCTTTCCAAGGAGCAGATCCGGCAGGCGGCCCGCCGGATCGTCTTCGCGCACCCCACCGGAATCCGGTTCGCGCAGCTTCGCGACGCGATCTTGGCCGAGCACTCCGAGACGCCGAAAGGGACCGTCGAGGGAACCTTGAACGGCCTGCCGGACCGCATCGCCGACGTGGTGCGCCCGCGTCGGGCACCGCAACCGCGCCTCCAGCCGCCCCTCCCGCACCGACGGCGAAGGGCGACACCGGGCCGTCCCAGCCGCGTGAGGACCAGTTCTATGAGCCTTTCGCCGACTGGCTGCGGGAGGAGGATGAGGTGACGGCGGCAATTGCGCTCGGGGGCTCCTCGATGAAAGCGAAGTGGGGGACGCCGGACATCGTCGGCATCTACCGCGCCCGCTCGTCACACGCGATCCATTTCCCGCCCGAGATCGTCACCGCAGAGGTGAAGGTGAACCCCGCTGAGGCGGTGACCGCCTTCGGGCAGGCCGTCGCGTATCGGCTGTTTTCTCACAAGACGTACGTGGTCCTCCCCGACTCCCTCGATGAAGACGAGAAGACGCGCCTCGAAGCCCTGTGCCTTCTGCTCGGTGTCGGCCTCGTGTTCTTCAAGCGCGATCCGAGGGCACCCGCGTTCGTGGCGCGTGTACGCGCCCAGCGGTTCGCCCCGGACCTGTTCTACGCGAACGAGTTCGCTGAGCGCCTCCGCGCCCACCACCGCGAGAAGTTTGACCAGGTGTTCGGGTAGGGGCGCGGTGCCGTCGCTGACGCGGGGTCCTTCGGGCACGCGACGATTCTCGGACTTGGTAGACCAGCGCGGGCTCCGCCCGCAACCCAACTGGCCGCGCGCCGCGATCCCGGCTTGAATCACACATTCTGTGTGATTCAAGGGTCGATCGCCCACCGTTCGCCACCCGAATCACACGTTTTGTGTGATTCAAGGGTCGATCGCCTGCCGTGGAGGCGTCGCTCGGGCCCCAACCAAGATGCTCGCGCCACGCGACGACTTTCGCAACTAGTAGATCAGTTGTCCCCGGCGCGCGCCGCGCGCTCCGCCGCCGTGGCCGCCGCATCCACCGCGCCGCTTGCCCCATCGATCGCCACGCCGTAGTCCTCTCTCGCGCGCGCGAGGCTGACGTAGCCCTCGGCCACGTCGCGCGCCACGAGCTCGACCGGTCGCTCCAGCGGGTCGCCGTAGCCGCCGCCGCCCGCCGCGTCCATCGTGACCACGTCGCCCGGGGCGAGCCGCGTGAGGCGGTACGGGTCGCCGGGCTCGCCGTTCACCAGGAAGCTCGCCCTGGCCCCCGGCCTTCCCCCCGCCAGCCCCTCGGGCGGGAGGCGAAAGCGCCCCGACTGGATCCCCAGGCTGACAGGCCCCGATGGTCCCCAGGCATCCGCCGGCACGCGGAAGATCTCGCGCCGTCCGAGCCCGCCTCGGCACCTGCCCGCCCCGCCCGAGTCGCAGACCAGCTCGCGCCGCTCGATCAAGAGCGGCGTGTCGCTCTCGAAGATCTCGACCGGCGTGTTGGCGCCGTTGGCGGGGAAGATGTAGCACTACTCCCCGTCCGCGCAACGGCTAGCGCCGGTGCCGCCGCCGCGAATGAGCACCGCGTGGAAGGGGCGGTCGTCCGCGCGCCGGCCGTAGAAGACGTTCATCGTGGCCGGCGTGCCTCCGCTCGCGGCAATCACGCGATCGGGCAGGGCCCCCTCCAGGGCGCGATAGACGATCTCGGTCAGGAAGTGCCCGATCTGCATCCGCGCAGCCACGGCGGCCGGGTAGCGGCAGTTGACCACGCTGCCCTCGGGTGCCCGCAGGTGAAGGGGCGCGGCGCAGCCGTCGTTGTTGGGCATGTCCGGATCGAACATGCTCTTGATGGCCATGAACACGTAGGCATACGTGAAGTTGTAGACGACGTTGCCGCCCCAATCGACCTGAGGCGAGGAGCCGGCGAGATCGACATCGATGTCGCTGCCCGCGACTTCCACGGCCGCCTTGATCACGACGTCGCCCTTGCCCTCCGGCTGCTCGATGGTTCCTTCGGCCCGATACACGCCGGCCGGCAGCGCGGAAATCGCCCGGCGCATGCTCTGCTCGGTGCGCCGGATGATCTCGTCGGCCAGCTCGTCCAGGCCGCCCAGGGCGCAGTCATCGAGGAGCTCGCGGATCTGGGCCGCGCACACGTGGTTCGCGGCGATCTGCGAGCGGATGTCGCCGGTGACGGCCTCGGGCGTGCGCACGTTCCAGCGGATCGTGTCGAGCAGGGCCTCGTTGAGCACGCCGCCGTCGTAGAGCTTGCACAGGGGAATGAACAGGCCGTCCTCGTGCACGTCATGGTTGTCCGCGCCCACGCGGCCGCCGATGTCGGCATGATGGAAGACGCAGGCCGTGAAGGCGGCGAGCCGGTCGCGGTGGAAGATGGGGCTCAGGACGCACACGTCGTTCAAGTGGCCGGCCAGCGCCCACGGATCGTTGGTGATGAGCACGTCGCCCGGCCGGAAATCCGTGGCGGGCAGCCGGGCGATGATCTGCTTGATGCCCAGGGCCATCGCGCCCGATTGGCCGGGCGTAGCGAAGGTCCCCTGCGCCAGCTCGCGGCCGCGCCGGTCGGTGAACATGCAGGTGTAGTCGTGCGCGTCGCGCAGGAGGCTGGAGAACGCGGTGCGCGCCACGGCGCCGTCGGCCTCGTCCACGATCGAGATGAGCCGGCGCCAGAGGATCTCCAGCGTGACGGGGTCGAAAGAGCTGCCCATCGTCAGACCTCTCCCATCTCTACCCAGAGAAAGCCGTACTCGTCGACCGTCACGCGGGCATCCTCGCCCACGACGAGCGTCGACTCACGCTCCTCGACGATGGCGGGCCCGGCGAAGGCGTCGCCTGGGCTGAGGCGGTAGCGGTCGTAGACGCTGAAGGGCACGAAGCCCTGGGCGCGGATCGAGTAGGCCGGCCGCTCGGCCTTGACGGCCGCGGCGAGCGAGGCGGCCCGGCGCCCGATCTTGGGCAGAGCGAGCAATCGCTCGGGCAGGCTGGCGCGCACGCGGAAGCTCACGAGCTCGAGCGGCACGGCCGGGTAGGTGCGGCCATAGAGCTTCTCGTAGATGTGGTCGAAACGCCGGCGGATGCTGGCCGGGTCCAGGCCGCCAAGATCGGTCTCGGGCACCGGGACGCTCGTCTCCGAGCCCTGGCCCACGAAGCGCGCGTCGATCGAGCGCTCGAAGCGCACCGGCTCCTCGCCGCCCGCCTGCCGCAAGGTGCGCGCGCCCTCGGCCTGCAGCGCCGCGAAGATGCGCTCGATCGCGCCGAGGTCCGCCGCGGCGAGGGCAACCTTGTGGCTGCGCACCAGATCGAAGGCCCGGGGCGCGGTGAAGAAGCCGAGGGCGGAGCCCACGCCGGCGTTGGGGGGAACGAGCAACCGGGGCGCGCCGAGCTTGCGGGCGAGCCCGTAGGCGTGCACCGGACCGGCGCCGCCGAAGGCGGCGAGCGTGACGAGTCGCGGGTTGCCCCCCTTCTCGGCGATGTGGGTCTTGGCCGCGGCGGCCATGGTCTCGTTGATGAGATCGTGGATGCCCCAGAGTGCGTGCAGGAAGGGCACGCCGAGGGGCCCGGCGATCTTCTCCTCGATGCCGCGGCGCGCGGCCGCGACGTCGAGCTTCATCGCTCCGCCGAGGAAGTAGTCGGGGTCGAGGTAGCCCAGGCACAGGTCGGCATCGGTCACGCACGGCTCGGTCCCGCCGCGGCCGTAGCAGATGGGGCCGGGCTCTGCGCCCGAGCTTTCGGGGCCGACCTGCAGCGTGCCCCGGCGGTTTGTCCGCGCGATGCTGCCCCCGCCCGCGCCGATCTCCATCAGATCGACCACCGGCACCTGGATGGCAAGACCGCTGCCCTTCATGAAGCGCTGCACTCGGCCGACCTCGAAGCTCTGCACCACGCCGGCCGCGCCGCCCTGGATGAGGCAGCTCTTGGCGGTCGTGCCCCCCATGTCGAAGCAGAACATCTCCGGGATGTCGAAGAGCCTGCCGTAGTACTGGCCGGCGATGACCGCGGCCGTGGGGCCCGACTCGATGATGCGCACGGGCAGCTCGGCCGCCACGCCGACGGACGTGACGCCGCCGCTCGAAAGCATGATGAAGAGCTTGCCGTCGAAACCGAGCACCCCCAGTCGCTCCGCCAGCCGGCCCAGATAGCGGCCGGTCAGGGGTTTGACGTAGGCGTTGGTGACGGTCGTGCTGGTGCGCTCGTACTCGCGGATCTGGGGCAGCACCTCGTAGGAGATGGAGGCGCTCAGCGCCGGCGCTTCTTCCGCGAGGATCCGCTTGATCGCCAGCTCGTGGGCCGGATTCTCGAAGGAGTTGAGCAGGCAGACGGCTACCGACTCCACGCCGGCTTGGGCCAGCGTGCGCACGGCGCGGCGCGCCTCGTCCTCGTCGAGGGGGACCAGCACCGCGCCGTCGGCGCGCACGCGCTCGGTCACCTCGAGGCGGTTTCGGCGCGGCACGAGCGGCTCGGGGAAGCGGGCGAAGACGTCATAGGGTGCGTAACGGATCTCGCGGCCGAGCTCGAGCACGTCGCGGAAGCCGCGGGTCGTGATGAGCGCGCTGAGCGCGCCCTTGCGCTCGATGATGGCGTTGATGACCAGAGTAGTGCCGTGGATGACCTCGCCCAGGCGGGCAACGAGCTCCGGCTCTTGGCGGCCGAGCTCGCGGATGCCGTGCTCGACCGCGTCCGAGGGATCGCGCGGAGTCGTCAGGCACTTGTACGTGCGGATCCCGCCGGTCTCGTCGTCGAGCAGCACGAAGTCGGTGAACGTGCCGCCGATGTCGCAGCCGAGGCGAAGAGGCTTGCTGGCCATGGGCGTCTGTCCCGCCGCCTGCGGGCCCGGCGCGGGGAGGGGGCAGGATCGCCCTTCGCGCGGGCCGCCGCAAGGGCGGCGGGGCCCCGCGTCCCACGGGACCGGAGTTGACGCGCGCGAGGTCCTCGTAGCATGCTGCGCTATAGGGAGATCGGGTATTGGCCGACGAAGAAGCGTCGTCCGCGCAAGGCTCGGGGCCTCGGGTCGCGGAGCCCGACGAGCACCGGCGTGCGGTGGAGGCGGCCGCGGCCGAGCGCATCGACGATGCCGTCGCGCTGTGCCGGCGGGCGATCGATGCGGGCAGCACCGAGCGCTGGCCGCTCGAGATGCTGGGCTACTTGCTGCAGCGCAAGGGGGACACCCGCGGCGCGCTCGCGGCGCTGGAGGAGGCCACCGCTCGGGGGCAGCCCACGGCGGAGCTGCTCTACGCGCTCGGCCGGCTGTGCTTCCGCACGGGGGCGTTCGCCAAGGCGATTGCCACCTTCGAGCGCGGTCTGGCGCTCGATCCCAATCACCCCGACACCCACTACTTGAAGGGTCTGGCCGAGTTCCACGCCGGGCGTACCCAGCAGGCCATCCGCTCGCTCTCCCGCGCGGCCGAGCTCGAACCCGCCAACACCGTTGCCGGCTACTACCTGGCGGTGGCGCACGCGCGGGCGGGAGCGCTGCGCAGCGCCGTCGCCTGCCTGGAGCAGGTGGTCGCGGCGGGCGGCGAGGACGCCGCGGCGCACTACCACCTGGGGTTGGCCTACTACGCGCTCGGCTCGATGAGCGAGGCGGCGCGTCACTTCGGCCGCTCCATCGAGATCGATCCCCACGACGATCGCTCTCGGCGCATGTTCGTCATGCTGGGCGAGCGGGCGCGCGGCGCGCTGCCGGGCCGGGACGCCGGCCGGGCGAGACCCCGCTCCAGCATCGTCTGGAAGGTCACGTCGCTGGCGGTGGGGGCGTTCGTCATCGCCGGCGCCGCACTCTCGCTCTGGCTCGCACGTGCGGCCGAGGCGGGCGAGCTGGCGCGCCTTGTGTACCGGGCGCTGGCGGTCGGCGCGGCGACGACCGCCCTGCTGGCCGCGATCGTGGCGGCCATCGTCTGGTGGCTCGTACGCCGTCCGCTCGGGGCGCTGCAGGCCGCGGCAGGCCGGGTCGCGACCGGCGAGCTCGACGTGGAGGTTCCGGGCGAGCGCCTCGACGAGATCGGACAGCTCGTGGCTGCCTTCAATCGCATGACGCGGGAGCTGCGGCGCGGCCGGCACGAGCTCGACGAGATCCACCACGACATGGAACGGCGCATCGCGGAGGCCACCCGGCAGCACCGCGACGCGAGCGAGGAGCTGCGCCAGGCCAACGCCAAGCTCCTGGAGTTCGACCGCTTGAAGAGCGCCTACATCCAGAAGGTCGTCCACGACCTGCGCTCCCCGCTCTCCATCGTCCTCATGACACTCGACAACGTGGCGGCGGGCCTGGTCGGCCCCCTGAGCGATCGCCAGAGGGAAGTGCTGGCGGTGGCGCAGCGCCGGGCCGAGGCCATGGCCGAGCTCGTTCACGACCTGCTCGATCTGGAGCGCCTGCGCTCCGGCGAGGCGCGGCCCCAGCGCGTGCCGGTGGCGGTGGCGGGGCTATTGACCAAGGCGATCGAGGCCGTGCGTCCGCGGGCGGTGCACAAGGGAGTGTCCCTCGAGGCCGGCGCTCTCGCCGATCTGGGCGCGGTCGAGGCCGATCCCGCAGCCTTGACCAGCGTGGTGGACAACCTGGTCGGCAACGCGGTCAAGTACACCGAGGCCGGCGGGCTCGTGCGCGTCCAGGGGCGCCACGAGGGCCCCGAGGTCGTGGTGACGGTGAGCGACACCGGCATCGGCATACCGGCGGCCGAGGTCGGGCTCGTCTTCGAGGAGTTCTTCCGCGCCTCCAACGCGCGCGCCGTGGAGCAGGAAGGAACCGGCCTGGGCCTCGCCATCGTCAAGCGCATCGTCGAGGCGCACGGCGGCGCGATCAGCCTGCGCAGCGAACAGGGAGCGGGCACCACCATCATCGTGCGGTTGCCACTCGTCGCCGCCTGAGGCCGGGCTCGGCCCGAGATAAGGAGATCTTGTCGCGAGGCGAAGATATTTCTTCTTTCCTTCGCGCCGCGACTGGACGACAAGAGCCCCCGCGTGCCCACCGGACGGAGCGTGCCCATGGCGAGCTTGGCGACCGAGAAGAAGGTAAAGGACGGCGTGATCCGCGTCGTCAAGGACGACATCTCGGCCATGGACGTCGAGGCGTTCGTATTCTACGCACAAGACGATCTGCGCCTTGGCGCCGGCTACGGCAACGCCATTGCCGTGCGCGGCGGGCCCAAGATCCAGGAGGAGCTGAAGGCGCTTGGTCCGTGCAAGGTCGGCGACGTGGTCGTGACCGGCGCGGGCAAGCTCAAGGCCAAGCACATCCTGCACGCCGTGGGGCCCAAGTTCCAGGAGGAGGGCACGGAGAAGAAGCTCCTTCTTACGATGGAGAACATCCTCGCGCAGGCGGAGCAGCGCGACATCGGCCAGCTTGCCGTGCCCCCGCTGGGCTGCGGCTTCTACGGCGTGCCGCTCGATCTGTGCGCGCGCGTGACCCTGGCCGCCGCGAAGAAGCACCTCGAGGCCGGGAGCAAGCTCCGGGAGTTTCTCGTCGTGGCTTGCGACGCCCGGGAGTACCGGCCGTTCGCGGCCGCGCTGGAGGCTCTGGTCTGAGCGGCCGGGAGAGGACGGATGAGCGAAGCGTTGCACTTTGCCGAGCACCGCCTGCAGGAAGTGGCGCTGGTCTGGATGGGCCTGGTGTACGTGGTGCGCCTGTTCTGGCTCTTTCGCTGGAAGGCGGGCCGCGACCGGCAGCCGCGCACCGGTCATCGCCGCGACCCCAAGGCTCTGGGCGTGCTCTACTCGTGGGCCCTCATCGGCATGCCGTGGGAAATGGAGAGCATCCGCACGAAGCTCTTCCTGTACGCGCAGTTCGTGGTCTTCCACCTCGGGGTGGCGGTGGCCATCGGCCTGTCGTTCGTGATCCCCTATGCGCCGGGCCTGCTGGCGGGCCGGCCGTGGCTGGTGACGGCCGTCCAGGTGATGACCGGGGCGGCGTGCGCCGTGGGCGTGCTGCGCATCGTGCGCCGCGCGGGCGGCCGCTACATGCGCGCCATCAGCTCGCCCGATGACTACTTCTCGCTCGTGCTGTTGACGGTCTGGTTCGCCTTCGCCACGCTGGCCGTGCCCAACGATGTCTCGAGCGGCGAGGGCGTGCTGCTCGGCTACTTCTGGATGACCGCCTTCTTCCTGGTGTACGTGCCGTTCAGCAAGATCTCCCACTACCTCTACTACCCGTTCACGCGGTTCTGGTTCGGCCGGACGATGGCGCACCGGGGGGTCTACCCCATGACCCGAGGGGTCAAGTAGCGACTCCTCCCCGAGACCGTGGTGGTACCATGAGCACCAATCGATCCTACAAGGCCCAGCAGGTGCTGGACCGCATGGCCCAGAAGCTCACCCGGCAGATGGTGGGCTCGCTCGTGGCCTGCGTGCACTGCGGCAACTGCACCGAGGCCTGCCACTACGTGCAGGCCAATCCCGGCGATCCGACCTATGCGCCGGCCTACAAGGCCGACCGGACGAGAAGGCTCTTCAAGAAGCACTTCGACTGGACGGGCCGGGTGCTGCCCTGGTGGGTCAAGGGCGGGACCGTCACCACGGACAAGGAGCTGACGGAGCTCAAGGACATCGTCTTCGGCAAGTGCACGAATTGCCGCCGCTGCTCGGTCAACTGCCCGATGGGCGTGGACTTCGCCGTGCTCAATCGCATGGCCCGGGGCCTGCTCGTGCACGTGGGCATCATGCCCGAGGGCGTGGCGGTGGTCAGCAAGGACCAGTGGGAGATCGGCAACCAGATGGGCGTGCTGCCCGAGGACTACCGCGAGACGATCGAGTGGATGAGCGAGGAGCTGTGCGAGGAGGTGGGCGACGAGGGCGCCGCCATTCCCATCGACAAGCCGGACGCGAACATCGTCTATACCATCAACCCGCGGGAGGTGAAGTACGACCCGCGGAGCATCGCCGACGCGGCGAAGATCTTCTGGGCGGCCAAGGAGAGCTGGACCATGCCCAGCGAGGGCTGGGACATGACCAACTTCGGTCTCTTCTCCGGCGACGACGATCTCGGCGGCGCGGTGGCCCGACGCGTCTACGACAAGGTGCGCGAGCTGCGCGGCAAGAAGCTGGTGATGAGCGAGTGCGGCCACGGCTACCGCTCGACCACCTGCGAAGGTCCGAACTGGTCGCAGACGGACATCGACTTCGAGCTGGAGAGCTCGGTCATCACCATGCTCCGGTACGTCAAGAACGGAACGATCAAGGTCGACCCGGTCAAGAACGACAGCTCCTACACTTTCCACGACTCCTGCAACAATGCGCGAAGCTGCGGGCTGCTCGAGGAGCCGCGCGAGCTGCTAGGGCTCGTGGTGGGTGACTTCCGCGAGATGCACCCCAACCGCGCGGAGAACTACTGCTGCACCGGCGGGGGCGGCGCGATGAGCATGAGCGAGTACACGCCGCAGCGGTTGAAATCGGCCATCGTCAAAGCGAACCAGCTCAAGGCCACGGGCGCGAAGTACGTGGTGACCTCCTGCCACAACTGCGTGGACGGGCTGGCCGACCTCATCAAGCACTACCAGCTCGACATGCAGGTCACCCAGCTCGTAAGCCTCGTGGCGAGCGCCCTGGTCATCGAGAAGCCGGCCGGGGAAGCGGAGTCGGGGGAGGAGCCCGAGGGCTGAGCTCAGCGGCCGTGCCCCGGCCCCAAGACGAGCGCCATCTTGGCCACCGGGTCGAAGCCGCGCACGTGGGGCGGACGGTGGCAGCGCTGGGCGCAGCTCTGCGGCTCCGGCTGCACGCGGACGAGCCCCTGCTGCTCGGGCTGCTCGCAGTGAAGCGAGCCTGGCCCGTGGCACTCCTCGCAGCCCACGCCGCGCAGCGGCTCGCCCCAGGTGACGGTGGCGCCGCCGGGCTGACCGTAGCCCGTGACGTGGCACGGAACGCAGTCGAAGTTGTGCGCGGCGAAGCGCTGCGTGAGCGTCTCGTGGGCGCGCGCGTGCGCCGTGCCCTGCCACTGCCGGAGCGCGGCTTCGTGGCAGCTTCCGCAGCGTGCGGCGCCGACGTAGCCAGCCTGCCCGTCCGGCACGGGTGGCGGCCGAGCGTCGGCGTAGACGCGGGCGTTGTGCTCGTCCACCCGGCGGTAGTAGTCGCGCAGCCGCACGGCCGTGCGCGGGCTCGTGCCTGCGGCCTCGCGCACCTCGCGCACGGCCAGGTGCAACTGCGCGCGCCCGGGACGGGCCCCGGCGCTCGCCTCGGGCGCCGGCGCCAGCAAGACGTCGACGATGGCGACGGCCCGGCCGTGGTTGGCGGTCTGCACCACGAGGGTGGACGCGACCGTGGTGGGCTCGGGCGGCTCGTCGTCGAGCTCGCCCGGCTCGCTCGGCTTGCCGAGCAGCATCAGGTCGAGCTCGGGCACGGCCTCGGCGAGCCGGAGCGCCTCTCCGCGTGGCATGGCCACGAGCGCGACGAGCAGGCGGGCTCCCCGCCCCACCAAGGCGCGCGCCTCGGCCCGAACGGCACCGGGCAGCCCGGCCGGGGCGGACACGCCGAGCACACCCACGGCAACGCCGCGGAGCTCGTACAGGCGGCTTACGATCGCGGGGGCGGCGTCGAGCTTGGCGCCGAGCAGATCGGCGCGGGCGAGAGCCCGCAGCCGGCCGAGGGTGGCCGCGCCGTCCGCCCAGTCGCTCGCCCCGGGCGCCCAGGCGGCCAGCCCGATGTCGCTCATGGCCAAGGCGACGGCCTCGGCCTTCCACCGTAGCTGGGGTGCCGTCTCTCGCGCCAGCGCCGGGGTGGCGAACAGCAGCGGTCCGGCCGCGAGCACCAGGCTCCTCGATGTCGCTGTGCGCTCGGCCTCAATCAGCGCGGCCAGGTGGTCCAGACCGCCGAGCTGGTCGCTGGTGCAGCCGCAGGGCTCGAGCACTCCCGCCACGTTGCTGAGCAGGAACAGCCGCAACGTGGGCCTGCCCGCGGCGTCGCCCGCCGGCTCGCTCGGCGCGGGCGGGCGGCAGCCGTGGGCCAGGAGCGCGAGGCACAGGGCGGCGAGCAGCGCCAGGGCCGCGCGGCACAAGTTTCGCCAGATCTTGAAGAGCACGCGCACGTCGGGATTGTGAGATGAGCATCGAGCCGGGCGTTGCGTTGACCATCGCAACCAGAGTCTCAGCCGCCCAGGCACCGACCCAGGTAGTCGCCGTGCGCCCGGTGCGCCGGCCAGGCCGGCGCGTCCACCACGATGCTGTGGCGCTTCTTGGGCTTGCCGGGCGGCACGTGACAGAGCGTCACGTCGGTCGTCAGCGCGAACACCTTGCGCTCGCCCGGCGCGAAGCTTGTCTGGGCCGAGTACACCACGCTGCCCGCGGTGCGCGTCGTTGACAGGCCGACGCCGTTCTCGGCGATGGTGCAGGGCGTCGGGCACAGCTCGGTGTCAAGAGCGGTCGTGGGCACCGTGAAGCTCACGAGCGAGGTGCCGCCGGCCGTGCCCGCGGTTACGCTCGCCTCCGGCTCGCCATCCGCGTTCGCGGTCAGCGACAGCGTGGCCACGTCGCCTGTCGCCCGCGCCTGGATGCCGGTCGTCGGGTCCACCGTGGACCGGACGAGCGGGCGCCAGATCTCGCGGTCGAAGCGACAGATCCGCGCGTTTCTCGGGTCGCTGACAAACACCTCGCCGGTCCCCTCATCGACCGCGACGCCGGTCACCTGAAAGTTGAACTGCCCAGGCTCCGAGCCGTAGCCCCCGAGCTTGCCGATGAACTCCGGCACGGGCTCTAGCTGGGGCGGGTCGACGAGCCGGACCAAGAGGTCCTGAGGCTCGGGCTCGTTGCCTGCGCTGTCCCGGACCTTGACGTAGACGGCGGAGCGCGGCGTGTTGGGAGCCACGAGCGAGAGCCTGGCGCGAAACGGCTGGTAGCTCGCCCCGAGGAAGTCGGCGCGCGTCGAGACCATCATGTCTGCCAGCTCGCTCGCCTGCGTCTCGGTGTCCACGAGGCGCTCGGGATAGAGGTCCGGGTTGGGGCTCTCGGAAGCGTCGATGCGCAGGCCAATCTCGCGTGTCGTCGTGATCGAGCCACCTTGCGCGAGCGAGAGCGTCACGTCGGGCGCGAAGGGATCGCGGCGCGGCAGCACGCAGTCGGGCTCGCTCCAGTCGCTGGTCGCGCCGGCCACGGTGGTACGCATGCGGTAGCATGCCTGCGCGTCGTTCGGCGCCGGATCGCTGAGCGGCGCCTCCGAGCTGGGCCCCAGGTAGCGTCGACTGAACACGCCGTCGCGCGCGCTCGCCCGCTGCAGCTCGACCTGCGCCGCCAGGCTACGCGGCACCTGGAAGTCGACGAGCGCCTTGACGTTGCCCGGCACGATGCGGGGTGTGAACACGCTGGCCCGGTCGTCGCGAGGATCGAGCGGATCGAGCCGCGCGGCGAGCTCCGAGCCGTCCGACTCGCCGCCGCCGTCGCTGTCGGCAACGAGCGGCTGCGTGTGCGCGGCGTACTCCTGCAAGTTGGTGAGGCCGTCGCCGTCATCGTCGGTGCTGGCCAGAAGGCCGGTGGGGCTGGTGCTATGCTGTCGCTCGTACCAGTTGGGAAGCCTGTCCCCGTCGTCGTCCGCCCCGGAGTGAAGCGCGAAGGCTACATGCCGCTCGCGCCACACGATGGCGCCCTGGACGACGTTGGACTTGCCCTCTGCGCTGACGTACACGGCGTACACCCCAGGCCACGCTGTCCCCGTGAACAGGGCGCCGTAGACGCCGTCGCCCTTGGCGCTGTCGGCGTGCTTGCCGTCGTCACGCAGCGTCACCATCGTGTTGACACCGACAGGATCGCGCACCTTGGCCGTGACGGTCGCGCCAAGGATGGGCGCGGCGTCCGCCAAGAGCGCACGAATGGCCACATCCGCGCTCACGAAGCGGCCATCCTCGTAGGCGCCTCCCTGCGCCGGTGACGGCCAGGCCGCGAGCACGTCAGCCTCGGCGTAGAGCCGGGCCGGGCTGCGCACCGCCTGCTCGACAAACACCGCGGGCGGGTCGCCCGGCGCCGGCGGCGGCAGCGTCGGCGTCTTGAGCTTCCACGTCCACGTCCCAGCCTCCGGGCTTGCCACGCGAAACGCGGCCGCCCTGGCGCTCGCCGAGGCCGCCTCGACGACCACCGCGCTCGGCGAGACGAGCTGCAACATGTGCACGGGATCGCGCGCCGACGAGACCGAGACCAGTAGCTCGCTCGCCATGGGCTCGACGTGCAGCGCGGGCATGTGCTCGGGACCGCCAAGGCCGCGTTCGGGTCGCCGGTGGCCGCGTAGCCGAAGTCGATCTCCACCGTGCGCAGCGACTTTGAGAGGTCCTCGCTGAAGCTGTTGCCGAAGGCGCTGTGCAGCTTGTCGTTCGGGTCGGTCGGGTATGCCTTGGGCCAGCACCGCGCCACCTGCGCGCGCAGCGGAGCAGCTCCAAGCGCTTCGGTCGAGACCGAGAACAACGCAACGAAACAGCACAACCCCAGGCACCAGCGGTTCGCCATGTTGCCCTCCTGCGCCGCGGGCACGACTCGCGGCCAAGCGGCCTATTGTACCGCAAGCGCGCGGCGCATCAACGTTGCTTGACCGCGTCGTACATCGGCAGGTAGACGCAGCCCTCCTTTACGCGAACGATGCGGTAGGGGAGCACGCTGGACTCCGTGTAGTCCCAGAACCCGAACCACAGATCGTCCTGCCAAGTGACGGCGAGCAAGTTGGGCACGTCAATGCCGACCACGCAGTCCTCCCCGCACGACGGGTAGGGCACGAGCACGTCTTGCGAGAGCACGGCCGCGTCGCTCAGCCAGAACGACTCCACGGCCACGCCCACGTGCTGCACGCCCATCCACCAGCGGTCCCCGACGTGCGCGAGGGCCTTCTCGGCGCGACCCCCAGGCGTCGCGTCCGCGATGACGATGGCGTCGCCGACCAGCACGGTGCCGTCGACGCGTTGGAGCTGCGTTTCGCCGACGCCCACGCTTGCGTGCCAGGCGAGCCGCGCTCCTGCACCCTTGGCCGCGACGGCCGGGTAGAACCCTCCGGTGCTGTCGGGCTGGGCGTTCTGCGGCACGATAACGACG
>JACQWT010000198.1:15377-21039 GCA_016209145.1 Deltaproteobacteria bacterium
TTGTTGCCATCCAGGTTCTTCCCGTCTCGGCGTCGGTGACGAAGGCGGAGTACCAGTCTCCGATGTCGGTGATGGTTCCCACCTCGGTCTCGGGCGTGACCACGCTGCCGTCGGGCGCCAGTCGCACCAGCCGCACCTCGGACCCCTGCTGCTTCACGGCATGCACCGCGAACGCCTCGCCGTCCCAGCCCACGTCGAAGGTCATCGCCTCCGAAACAGACCACGGCGGCGTCCAGACCGCACTCAGGCTCTCGCTCGCCACGTTGCCGAGCGCCACCCTCAAGACGGTCTTCCCGCCCGCGCCCCCGTCCCTGTAGAAAAACACGATCGCGAACGACCCGTCCGGCGCGCCGGCCGCATCCTGGATGCTCGCGTACCACGGCTCCAGCCCGGCCGGGACAACGTCGTAGACCCGGCTCCCAAGGTGCTCTCCGGTGGCCGGCTCGAAGGAGCTCACGATCAGGGACACCTGGCTCTTGTTCGTCCGGAAGTTCATCCAGGCCACGTGCAGCGCGCCCTGTCCGCGCCAGAACGGGTGGCGCGGCACGAAGGCGCCCCAGCTCCAGTCGCTCGGCTCCGGGAGGACGCTCTCGTCCACCCGAATCTCCACGCAGCCCTCGACGGCAGCGCCGCCGCCAGCGCCGCCATCTGCGGCCGGCGCGGCGGTCTCGGTGCCGCCGCAGCCGACGGCGGCTAGCGCCACCGTGAACGTCGCAAGTCCGGGCGCGCGTCCCACACCTCCAGTCCAGCACGCGCCCCGCTGCCGGTCAACGCCGCTTGACCACCCCGAAGGTAGGCGCAACGCAACGCGCCGGGACGGGCCGATGTTGCACGACGCGGATCCTCGCGAGAAGGTGCCCGCAATGCAACACGCCCGGGCGCGGGCGCACGATGGACTTCGCGAAATGAGGTCAGCAGGCGCCCCGGGCCGCCGCCACCGGCAACCGGCGCTCCCAGAAATCCTCGAATCGGCCCGAGAGCTTGCAGCGGCGCAGCGCGATGATCGCGTCGTCCCCGGCGACGGTCCAGTGCATGCCGGCGTGCTTGCACCGCGTCCCAATCGCGGTCTTGCAGTCGGCCTCGACCGCCCCCGTCGGGGTGCACGGGTCCTGGGCGCGGAACTCGGGATAGTCGATCCGGTGGCGGTTGGAGGTGACGTAGCCCAGACACTAGCGCTGCCCCTCGATCGCGCCAGGCTCGGGGCGGTCGCGCCACGGTGGCGGCTCTGCGCCTTCGCGGCCGACGGCGCAGCGAAGGTGCTCGCAGGCGCCGTGGTACAGGGCGGAGCGCCCGCAGCCGACGGCGCGGTACCTCCCGCCCCCCTGCGGCTCGACGCTGATCTTCTTGTCGGGGCAGTCGAGATCCTGGTGCGCGTGCGCGCGGACCAATGGGACGGCAGCCCCGGTGGCCGTGCTGCACGCGACGAGCAGGCAGAGCGATGCCGGTGGCAGCACAGAGCGCATGACCTGGGCCAGCATCGCCGAGCGGGCGTGGCGCGTCAACGCAGCCGGCATGGGCGCCAGGGGCTCCGAAGCAGCACGAGCCTGCCCCTGCTGCCGCGCGGGCGCAACGGCTCCCAAGGGGACCAGCGGCTGCCCAGGCAGTCGGGGCGTAAGGGAATGATCAAGAAACGCTTCGAAGGGCGCGTCGGCCTTGTGCGCGAGGCTCGCCCGCGGCAGGCTCTTGCTACGCCGAATGACCGGAGATCCGGTCAGCGGGGGGACCCAACCCGCGGGCTCCGCGTCGGATCCCGCACCCCCGGGGCCAACCACTGCCAGGGAGCCGCAGGCCGGAGGCAGTGGCGGGCAGCCTCTCCTCGCCCGAGCCCGTCAGCTAACCCCGTAGGCGCCGGGAGAGGACTGGCAGCTCGCCCTCCGCGACGAAGCCGCTGTCCTCGGTGCAGTGCCGTTCGTCGAGGTGGTGCCATGTCGGTTGGCTCGCGCGAGTTCATGGGCCAGCTCCGTCACAAGCTGGAGCGCGATCCCGCCCGTCCGCAGTACCTCGTCAACGAGCCGGGCGTCGGCTATCGGCTCAAGGTTCCGTGAGCGAGAAGTCCCTGGTGAGCGCGGGCGCCGCCCGCGGCCGGTCGCCCTTGCCGTCTACCGGCCCCCCAATGGTGGCGGCGAGCTCGCTCGGAACCGGAGCGCTTCCTGCAATTCCGAGTTGCTGTTTCGTAAAAGTCTGATAGAACCGAGAAATGTACGCGCGATTGCTCCAGCCTCCTCCGGGGCAGAGTTTCTTCCTCTTCGGCCCGCGCGGCACGGGGAAGACGGCGTGGCTGCGTCAGACCTTCGCCGATGCGCCGAGCTTCGACTTGCTCGACGCGCACGTGCACACGCGCCTTTTGGCGAACCCATCGCTGCTCGGCGAGCTCGTGCCCGCGGCGCATCGCGGCTGGGTGGTGGTGGACGAGATCCAGCGGGCGCCCGAGCTTCTGAACGAGGTCCATCGCCTCATCGAGACGCGCGCTCTGCGCTTCGTGCTCACGGGCTCGAGCGCGCGCAAGCTGCGTCGCCGGGGCGTCAACTTGCTCGCCGGTCGGGCGCTGACCCGGTTCATGCACCCGCTGGTCGCGGCCGAGCTGGGCCGGGACTTCGATCTAGGCCGGGCGCTGCGTCACGGCTGTCTGCCGTTCGCCTGCACGACCGGGGAGCCGGGGGACTACCTCGCGAGCTACGTCTCCACGTACCTGCGCGAGGAAGTCCTCCAGGAGGGGCTCACGCGCAACCTGGGAGCGTTCGCCCGGTTCCTCCAGGCGGCCAGCTTCTCGCAGGCATGCGTGCTCAACATGGCCGCAGTGGCGCGCGACTGCGGCGTCAGCGCCAAGCTGGTCGAGGACTACTTCGCGATCGCAGAGGATCTGCTCATGGCGGTGCGAGTGCCCGTCTTCCGGCGGCGGGCCAAGCGGCGGCTCGTCGCCCACCCCAAGTTCTTCTTCTTCGACGCCGGCGTGTTCCAGGCGCTGCGTCCGCGCGGGCCGCTGGACGCGCCCGAGGAAATTCAGGGGCCGGCGCTGGAAACGCTGTTGCTGCAGCAGTTGCGCGCCTACAACGACTACCGTAGGCTGGGCTACACCATTCACTACTGGCGCGCGGCGAGCGGGGCCGAGGTGGATTTCGTCCTCTACGGCGAGCGAGGCCTCGTAGCCATCGAGGCCAAGCGCAGCGCGCGCGTGCGCGGCGTGGATCTGGCCGGGCTGTGCCTTTTCCGTGCGGACTACCCCCAGGCCCGTGCCTACCTGCTGCACCTCGGCGCCCGGCGCTGGCATGAGAGCGGCATCGACGTGCTCCCGTTTGACGAGGCGCTGGCGCGTATGAACGAGATCCTCTGAACGAAGGAGCGCAGCCGGCATCGCCGCCGGCGCCGCCGCCCGCAGTTGCACGCCGCAGGAGGGGATCGTACAAGTCTCCCATGGTGCTCCGGCTGCTCGTCGGCCTGATCAAGGGCCTCGTGATTGGCGCCTTGCTCGGCGGCGCTCTTGCCTGGCTCGGGTTCGCGCTGCCCGGGGTGCTCGTGGCCTATGCGTCGGCGGCCGTGGCCGGCGCGCTCGTCGCCTGCCTGGCGGGCAAGCCGATTTGGGCCAAGGACGCGAGGATCGAGGTCGGCGCCAAGGTCGTCGCCGGACTGCTGCTCGGCCCCGCGCTCATGTTCGCGGCGCGCCGGTGGCTTACGACGGAGCTGCCGCTTTCCGACGTGCCGTTCGCCCTGCCCGCGTGGCTCGCGGGTGGCGCCGCCAAGGCGCAACTCGGGGCGCTCGCGGTGACCTCGGTCGCCATGGTGGCGGCCGTGCTCGCCGGATTCTTCGAGGCCGACAACCAGTCGACACCCAAGCCGAAGCTGGAGGCGGCCCGCCCGGGCGGTGGCAAGCGTGTCGCCGCCAGCGTCGAGGCCCAGGCGCAGGACGAGGCGGAGCTCGAGGCCGGCGACGAGGGGCCGCGGGCCCGGCGCAAGAAGTGAGCGGTGCGGATCGCGCAAGCAACGCTGGGCCTGGCCACGGTCGCCGCTCTGGCCGCGCTCGGCTGGTCGGCCCTCGCCGATCCACCGCGGCCAGGCGCGGCCCTGCTGGCCGCGTCTCTTTGGACCGCCCTCTGCACGGCGGGCGTGGTCTTCTTCCGCGCTGGCATGCTCGCGGACGTCCTGTGCCGCGGCCCGGCCGGGGCCCGCGGGGTGGCGCTCACCTTCGACGATGGGCCCGATCCCGAGCACACGCCGCGGGTCCTCGATCTGCTGGACCGCTTCGGCGCCAGGGCCGCGTTCTTCGTCATCGGCCGCAAGGCCGAGCAGCATCCCGAGCTCGTGCGCGCCATCGCGCGCCGGGGCCACGCCCTGGGCATCCACGGCTACGCTCACGACCGGCTCATGTCCCTGCGCTGGCCGGGCGCCGTACGCCGCGACCTGGAGCGTGCCTTGGGCGCCGTGCAGGGGGCGACCGGCGAACGGCCGCGCATGTTCCGGCCGCCGGTCGGGCCGCTGAGCCAGAGCATGGCCCGGGTTCTTCGCCGGTTCGGCCTGCGGGTGGTCGGCTGGTCGGTGCGCGGGCTGGACGGCCGCCGCGGCGCGCGGCCCGAGCGCGTCGTGCGCCGGGTGGTGCCCCGGCTCCGCCACGGCGCCATCGTCCTGTTGCACGACGCCGCGGAGTACGGCGACCGTGAGCCGGCCGGCGTGCAAGCGCTGCCTGAGATCCTCGCGGCCGTCGCACGCGCGGGCCTCGGGTTCGCGCGCGTGGACCAGTGGCTCGAGGTGGGCGGCGCGGACGCTCAGCGCTTGCCGGAGACAGGGCTGAAGCGCAGCGAGTAGCTCACCACCGTGGGCTGCTTGCTGGGGGGAGCGGGGAGCGCGATGCGCTCCAGCGCCTGCGTCAGGCACTCGTTGATGCCCTCGCCCTTCAAGCCGAAGCGCACCTTCTCCACCTTGGCGGGACCTCCGGCTGCCGGAACGCGCAAGTCGACGCCGAACGTAGCCTTGCGCGACTTGTTCTCGGCGAGCCGGTAGCAGGCGCTAAGCTCGTCGTAGTGTGCCTGGATGGCCTGGCGGATGGGTGCCTTGGTGGCGGCGTCGTTCGGCCCGCCCCCGATGTGCATCCCGACGTTCTCGATCTCGACCGCGGGCAGCGGCTCGGCGGACGCGGGCGGCGGCGCGGCGGCGCTCGCGCTGCCGGCCGGCTCGCCTGCTCCGGCGGCGTCTGGCGCCCCGGCCTCGGCGGAGCCGCTGGGGAGCGCGGCAGCGGAGCTCGCCGGGGCGCCGGCGGCGGCGCTGGGACGGCTGAACTGGGGCGCGCTCGCCTGCGCCGGCAGCCGCTCGCTCCCGCTTGGCTGGGTGCAGGCGCACAGCCACAGCGCGACCACGGCGATAGCGTTGCGCACCATAGTGCCATCCATAACCGGACTACGCGCCACGGGGCCCGTTTCCGGCGGCCGGCTACCAGCGTACGGCCACGGGCCGGAGCGCATCTTCGGTCGTCCCCGCTCCGAGCTGGCCGCGGTCATTGGCCCCCCAGCACCGCACGATTCCGGACTGCTCCAGGGCGCAGGCGAAGTCGTCGCCCGCGAGCAAGTCGCGCACGGCGCCGAGCCCCTCCACGACTACCGGCACGGGCGCGTCCTCGGTACTGCCGCGGCCGAGCTGGCCACGTTCGCCCGCGCCCCAGCACCTGACCGTCCTG
>JACQWT010000199.1 GCA_016209145.1 Deltaproteobacteria bacterium
GTTGACGCCGTAGTCGCGGGCAACGGTCCTCTCGAGGCCCGTGCCGACGAAGGGGGCCCCGGGGTTCATGAGAGGCACGGCCTGGCGCTGCATGTTGGAGCCCATGAGGGCCCTGTTGGCGTCGTCGTGCTCGAGGAAGGGGATGAGCCCCGCGGCAACAGACACGAGCTGGTTCGGGGACACGTCCATGTAGGCGATCTGCGAGGGCTTCACGCGCACGAACTCGCCGTTGTAGCGGGCCGTGACGAACTCCTCGCGGAAGCTGCCGTCCTCGCGGAGCGGGCTGTTGGCCTGGGCTATGTGGAACCCCCCCTCCTGGATGGCCGAGAGGTAGAGGATCTGCTCGGAGACCTTGCCCTTGTCGGCCGGGCGGTACGGGGTCTCGACGAACCCGTACTCGTTCACCCGCGCGAAGCAGGAGAGCGAGGCGATGAGGCCGATGTTCGGGCCCTCGGGCGTCTCGATGGGGCAGATGCGACCGTAGTGCGTGGCGTGCACGTCGCGCACCTCGAAGCCGGCGCGCTCGCGCGTCAGCCCGCCCGGCCCCAAAGCCGAGAGGCGGCGCTTGTGGGTGACCTCCGAGAGGGGATTGGTCTGATCCATGAACTGCGAAAGCTGCGAGCTTCCGAAGTACTCCTTGACCACGGCCGAGACGGGCTTGGAGTTGATGAGGTCGTGCGGCATGAGCGTGTCGATTTCCTGCGACATGCTCATGCGCTCCTTGATGGCGCGCTCCATGCGCACCAGGCCCACCCGGTACTGGTTCTCCATCAGCTCGCCGACGGCCCGCACGCGGCGGTTGCCGAGGTGGTCGATGTCGTCAACCGAGCCGCGGCCGTTCTTCAACTCGATGAGATGGCGCACCGTCTCCAGGATGTCCTGGGGCGTGAGCACCACGACGTCCAGGCCCGGCTTCTGGTCCTCGGGGAGATCGCGGTAGAACTTGTAGTTTAGCTTGAGCCTGCCCACCTTCGACAGGTCGTAGCGCTCCTCGTTGAAGAACAGGTTGTGGAAGAGCTGCTTGGCCGTCTCCAGCGTAGGGGGATCGCCGGGCCGCAGGCGCCGGTAGATCTCCAGGATGGCGTCCTCCTGGGTCTTGATCTTGTCGGCCATCAGGGTGTCGCGCAGGTAGCTGCCGACGTTGAGGCCGTCGATGAAAAGCACGTCGAATGCCTCGATCTTCGCTTCGCGGAGCTGATCGAGCTTCTCGGCGCTGACCTCCTCGTTGCACTCCAGGAGCACCTCGCCGGTCTCGGGATCGACGACGTCGCGGGCACTGACCTTGCCGTCCAGCTCCTCCAGATCGAGCGACAGGCGCGTGACCTCCGCCTCGCGCAGCTTGCGGATGGCGGCGCGGGTGTACTTCTGGTTCTTCTTCACGATGACGGTGCCGCCGAGGCGAACGTCGCGCGTGGCGCGCTGCCCGGGCAGCAGGCCGACGTCCAGGCTCTTCGAGTACTTGCCCCCCTTCTCCAGGTAGATGGTCTCCGTCTGGTAGAAGTAGTTGAGCAGCGCCTGCGTGCTGTAGCCCAGGGCGCGCAGGAGCACCGTGGCGTGCATCTTGCGACGCCGATCGATGCGCACGTACATGAGGTTCTTGGGGTCGAACTCGAAGTCCAGCCAGGATCCGCGGTAGGGGATGATGCGCGCCGAGTGCAGCACCTTGCCGCTCGAGTGCGTCTTGCCCTTGTCGTGGTCGAAGAACACGCCCGGCGAGCGATGCAGTTGGCTCACGACGACGCGCTCGGTGCCGTTGATGACGAACGTTCCCGTGTCGGTCATCAGCGGGATCTCGCCGAAGTAGACCTCCTGCTCCTTGATGTCCCGCACCAGCCGCTCGCCGCCCTCCCCCATGTCGTAGATCATGAGCTGGGTCGTGACCTTGATCGGCGCCGCGAAGGTCATGCCCCGCTGCCGGCACTCGTCCACGTCGTACTTGGGCGGCTCCAAGTTGTACGAGACGAACACGAGCTCGCTCGTGCCGTTGAAGTCCTTGATCGGGAAGACCGAGCCAAAGACACCCTGCAACCCGACGCTCTCGCGCTCCGCCGGCGGGACGTCCATCTGCAGGAACTTGTCGTAGCTGCTTTTCTGGATGTCGATCAGGTTGGGCACGTCGATGACGCGCTCGACACGGCCAAGGTTCTTGCGCACGCGGAAGTTGGTCTGGATGGTTGCCATGGAAGAAGCTGTTAGCTGTTAGCTGTTAGCTGATAGCCACTCGCCGTTGGCACCGAGCCCGGCCACTTCTTGATGTCCTCGGCCTCCTGCTTCGCGATCTGCTCCTTGACGGGCTTGGGCACGCCCTCGACCAGCTCCTTGGCCTCCTTCAAGCCCAGGCCCGTGATCTCGCGCACGACCTTGATGACCTGGATCTTCTTGGTGCCGAAACCGGTGAGGATGACGTCGAACTCCGTCTGCTCCTCCGCCGCCGCCGCCTCGCCGGCCGCGGCCGCAGGCAGCCCGGCCACCGCCACGGCGGCCGGAGCGGCCTTCACGCCCCACTTCTCCTCGAGCTCGCTGATGAGCTCGGAGATCTGCATGACGGGGAGGTTGGAAAGGTAGTCGACCACCTGCTCGTGAGTAACTTCAGCCATGACCTGACTCCTACTGTCTGTTGCAACCCTGGGGCGACGCGCTCGCCGCCCCTCAGCTCGCCCCCGCGCCCGCTTGCTCCTTGCGGGCAGCAAGGAGATAGAGGAACTTCTGCGCCGGCGCGGCGATCTGCTGCAGCAGCCTCTGCGCCGGCGCTTGCAGCGTAGCGAGCAGCCTCGCCCGGAGCTGGTTGCGACCGGGCATGTTGGCAAGCTGGCTCGTCACCTGCTCCGGGCCGAGAATGCGACCGTCGATGACTCCGGCCTTGATCCGCAGCTTCTCGTTTTTCCTGGCGAACTCCTTGAGCACGCGGGCGGCGGTCGACGGCTCCTCGTAGCACCAGGCCACCCCCGTCATCCCGCGCAGGGCGCCGGCGAGCTGCGCTCCCCACGCACGGTGCTCCAGCGCCCGCCGCGCCAGCGTGTTCTTGACCACCTCGTAGTCGACGGCGGCGGCACGCAGGGAATCGCGCAAAGCCGTGGCCGACTCGACGTCGAGCCCCTGGAAGTCGACCAGCACAGCCGAAGCCATGCGGTCGAAACGACCCTTGAGCCTCTCCACAACGACTTGCTTGTCGGAACGCTGCACGGCCTAGCCCTCCACCGTCTTGAGCGAGAACTGCGCGGCGTCCAGGCGCACGCCGGGACCCATGGTTGACGAGAGCGTGACGCTGCGCAGGTAGGTGCCCTTCGCCGTCGCCGGCTTCTGCCGCAGAAGCTGCATGACCAGGGCGCGGGCGTTGTCGGCCAGCGCCTGGGCCGAGAACGACGCCTTGCCCACCCGGGAATGGACGATGCCGGCCTTCTCCACCCGGTACTGCACCTTGCCCCCCTTGGCCTCCTCGACCGCCCGGCCCACGTCCATCGTCACCGTGCCGACCTTGGGGTTGGGCATCAGCCCGCGCGGCCCGAGCACCCGGCCGAGCTTGCCCACCAGCCCCATCATGTCGGGCGTGGCGATGGCGCGATCGAAGTCGAGGAAACCCTCCTGCACCTTGTCGCACAGCTCCTTGTCCCCGACGAAGTCGGCGCCGGCCTCCTGGGCCTCCTTGGCCTTCTCGCCCTTGGCGAACACCAGCACGCGCACCTGCTGCCCGGTGCCGTGCGGCAGCACCACGGCCCCGCGCACCATCTGGTCGGCGTGGCGCGGGTTGACGCCCAGGCGCACGGCGAGCTCCACCGCCTCGTCGAACTTGGCGTTCGATGTCTTCTTGACGAGCTCGCACGCCTCCTCGAGCTGGTAGCGCGTGACGCGGTTCACCAGCTCGCGCGCGGCTCTAACTCTCTTGGAACGCTGTCGCATCGGCGCCTCCTGCTCAATCAACCACCATGATCCCCATCGATCGGGCCGTGCCCTCCAGCGTGCGCACCGCCGACGCGACGCTGGTAGTGTTGAGGTCCGGCAGCTTGAGGGCGGCGATCTCGGCGAGCTGCAGGCGCGTGACGGAGCCGACCTTGACCTTGTTGGGCTCGGCCGAGCCGGCACCCGGCTTCTTGGTCGTCTTCAGACCGGCCGCTTTCTTCAGCAGCACCGAGGCCGGCGGCGTCTTGGTGATGAAGCTGAACGAGCGGTCCGAGTAGACCGTGATCACCACGGGGATGATCATCTCGCCCTGCTTGGCCGTGCGCGAATTGAAGTCCTTGCAGAAGGCCATGATGTTCGCGCCGTACTGGCCCAGGGCGGGGCCCACCGGTGGCGAGGGGTTGGCCTTGCCCGCGGGAAGCTGCAACTTGATGAGGCCGGCGACTTTCTTCATGGCTTTCTCTTTCTGGGACTGGCGGGCCCGCGCGCCGGCCTTGCTGCACTATCCTCGGCCATGATCACCGCGCTTCTCCACCGTGGAGAAGTCGAGCTCGACGCACGTCGGCCGACCGAAGATGGGCACGATCACCTTGAGCTTCTGCTTCTCCGGGCTGACATGGTCCACCGTGCCGGTGAAGTTGGCGAACGCGCCGTCGAGCACCCTCACCTCGTCGCCCACCTCGAAGTTGAGCCTCGTCTTGGGCTTGACCGTCCCCTCGGCAATGCCCCGGCGCAAGTTGTCGATCTCGGTCAGGGGCACCTCGCGCGGCGTCTGGTTGCCGATGAAGCCGATGACCCGCGGCGTCTCCTTGACGAGGTGCCAGCTCTTCTCGCCCATCGCCATCTCTACGAAGAGGTAGCCGGGCAGGCTCACCCGCTGGCGAACCCGCGTCTGCCCGCTGGCGCGGGTCACGGTCGTCGTCTCGCTCGGGATGAGGACCTCCCCGAAGTCCGCCTCCATGCCGAACTGCACGATGCGTTGGCGCAGCGCGTCGCGGACCCTGCCCTCGAAGCCCGAGTAGGTGTGAACCGCGTACCACTTCTTTTCGAGGTCGGATGACATGCTGTCGTGCGCAGCGGGCGGGGTCAGAGCCCGCCCGTGTAGACGAGATTGGTGAGGAACCCCCAGAGCCGATCGAGGATGGTGAGGTAGGCGGTGAGAACGGCCGACGTGGCCAGCACCACCACGGTGTTGCTGCCGACTTCCTTGCGGGTCGGCCACTTGACCTTCCCGAGTTGCTCGGCCACCTCCTCCGTCCAGGTCCGGATGTCGGGGCGGAAGTAGTAGTGCAGAACGACGCCGCCGGCGATGAGCCCGCCGAGGACGAACGAGATGGAGCTGCGGCTGACCATCGCGCCCTCGTGGGGCACGGCGGCGACCGCGGGCAGGGCCCGGGCGAACCAGTCCTGGGCCGCGACCTTCGCCCAGACGCCCGTGAGCGCCATGCCGGCCACGTAGGCGCCGACGAGCCACGCGGCGAAGAAGCCGGCCACGACGTACCGCGTCTCGCCGAGTTGGGTGGCCACATCCTCGTCGGCGTCGTCTTTGTCCCCCTCTGCTTCTTCTTCTTCCTCGCCCTGTGCCGCGCCCGCGCCGGCCGCGTCGGCCCCCTCAGGGGACTGCGCGCCAGCGACGGCCTCGGCCTCCGCTCTCGCCTCATCCTCGGCCGCAGCCTCGGCCGGCCCGGCCGTGTTCTCGGCCTCCTCGGCTTCGCGCGGCGCCTCCCCCCCGGCTTCCTCGACCGGGCCAGCACCGGGCCGCGCAGCCTCGGCCTCGCCGGTCGGACCCGCGGCGGGGACGAGCAGGCGGCGGCCGAGCAGCCCGGGCCCCGGAGCCGGCTCAGGCTCGTCGTCCGAGCCAGGCGGCCGCAGCCGCGCCACCGACGGCCCGGTCGCGGGCGGCTGCGGCGTGCCGAGCCCCCGGCCCGCAGCGGGCTTCGCCGCCTTGCCCTTCTTCTTGGCTTTCTTCACCATGGCCGCCGCAACAAGCTTCGTGGGCCCACCGGCGCGGGCTCGTCTGCCAGCGCCCGGACCGACACCGGGAACGCCTTTCCAGCAGGGGCAGAGAGTCTCGAACTCCCGACCTGCGGATTTGGAATCCGCTGCTCTACCAACTGAGCTATGCCCCTTCTCCTGCCCTGCATTGGTCCTACTTCGTCTCCCGATGCAGGACGTGCACGCCGCAGCTCTTGCAGAACTTGCGGCGCTCCACGATCTGTCCTGGCTTCTTCGTCGTCCGGTAGTTACGCGACTGGCACTGCGTGCAGGCGAGCATGATCGCCACGCGCTCCCGTGCGTGCCGGCGCAGCACGCCGCCTACTCGATGACCTTGGTGACGACGCCCGCGCCCACGGTGCGGCCGCCTTCACGGATCGCGAAACGCATCTGCTCTTCCAGCGCCACCGGCGCGATAAGATGCACCTCCATGTCGATGTTGTCGCCCGGCATCACCATCTTCACGCCCTCGGGAAGCTGCACCGACCCCGTCACGTCGGTCGTGCGGATGTAGAACTGCGGCCGGTAGTTCGGGAAAAACGGCGTGTGCCGCCCCCCTTCCTCTTTCTTCAGCACGTACACCTGC
>JACQWT010000200.1 GCA_016209145.1 Deltaproteobacteria bacterium
GCGTCTCGGTGTCCCCTCTCCCTCCGGGAGAGGGGCAGGGGTGAGGGTAACGATCCTGCCGGCGTCACGGATCCCGCAGTCTCGCGAGATCACGCCTCCCGACTTCCGGCCAAGAGCGCTTTTCCCCGACACACTCCTAGTCGTTCGCTGCCGGGCCGCGGCCAGTCAGGCCGGCGGCGCCGGAACCGCAGCGCGAGGTGCGCTGATGAGATGGTTGGCTGACACCAACGTGCTCTCGGAGCTGCTCTCGCCTCCTCACGGGGCCACCCAGTGCGCCGCGGGCCGGACCAGGAATTCCTCCACGGCAATGCCGCCGCCGCCGACGAGCAGCGTCCGCGCCGGGCGGAAGGCGTCGGCGAACGCCGCCAGCCCGGGGAGTGCCGCGCGAGACCGGCCGCTCTTGACCTCGATGGCCACGAGGCGCGAGCCGGCCTTGACGACGAAGTCTACCTCGCGGCTCCGGTCCCGCCAGTAGAACAACTCGAACTCGCCGGCCGCGGCCGCGTTGGCCAGGTGAGCCCCGACGGCCGATTCCACCACGCGGCCCCAGTGATCGGGCTGGCCCCTCGCATCCTCTGGCGAGAGACCCGCCTGCGCGCCTACGAGCGCAGTGTTGAGCACCTGCAGCTTGGGGATCGACCCGCGCTGACGCACCGCTGCGCCCGAGTACTTCTGCAGGCCGGTCAGCAGGCCAGCGGCCGAGAGCAGGTCCAGGTAGTGCGCGAGAGTCGTCGCGTTGCCCGCGTCTTGGAGCTGCCCGAGCATCTTGGTGTAGGAGAGGATCTGGCCGGAGCAGAGGCAGCCCAGCTCGAAGAGCCGCCGGAGCAGCGCCGGCTTGTCCACCCTGGTGAGAAGCAGCACGTCCCGGGCGACCGTAGTCTCGATAAGCGCGTCCTTGACGTAGCGCGCCCAGCGCGCCGGATCCGCCACGAGCGGCGCGGCGCCCGGGTAGCCGCCGAAGTGGAGGTACTGGTCGAGGGTGAAGCCGAACGCCGCACGCATCTCCGACAGCGCCCAGTGGGGGACGGTGAGCACCTCGAACCGCCCGGCCAGGCTCTCGGTGAGCCCCTGCCGCAGAAGGAGTGGGGTAGAGCCCAGGAGCACCACCCTGAGCGGCACGCCCGCGACGGCATCCTCGTCCCACAGCCGCTTCACGGTTTCCGACCAGCCCGGGATCTTGTGGATCTCGTCCAGCGCCAGGACGGCACCGTCTGTGCCCGCGTCGCGGGCCACAAGGCGCGCCGCCGCCCACTGCGCCTCTACCCAGGAGCGGTCCTTGAGCGTGGGCTCGTCCGCGGAGGCCAGACGCGCGCGCGGCCCCCACGCGGCGAGCGCCTGCTGCACGAGGGTGGTCTTGCCGACTTGGCGGGGGCCGGCAACCACCTGGATGAACCGCCGGGGCTCTTGGAGCCTCCCGGCGAGCATCGCGACGTGCTCGCGCGAGAAGGTGCCAGTTGCCATTTTACTCATGACGCTGAGTAATAATACTCACCGTCCAGAGTAAATCAACTCCTGGCTGCCGCAACGCCAACCCATCCCGAGAGGCAAGTCCCCGTAGCCGGCCTGCAACTGGTCCGCGGGGCGCCGGCCGCGGCCGCAGCCCAAACCGCCGACGCGCTGGTGCCGGAGCCGACGGAGTCGAGTTGCAGTGCCCTGTGCCGGTGTGCTCTCGGGCAGGCCGGCCGTCGCGGTGGGATCCTCTTCCTGGTAGCCTTGGCCCGCCGTCGTGGCGCCGCAGCGCGCCGCCGCCGGCCGGCCCGCCATGCGCATCCAGGTGCTCTCGGATCTGCACCTCGAGTTCTGCCCCAACCGGTGGTTGTGGCTGCTCGAGTCATTCCTCGCGGGCGACGCGGACGTAGTCGCGGTGGCCGGCGATCTGTGCGCTTGGCAGCAGCTCGCCGAGGTGGTGCCGGCCCTGTGCGCCCGCGCCCGCGAGGTGGTCTACGTGCTCGGCAACCACGAGCTGTACGGATCGAGCTTCGACGCGGTGTGCCGGGCCATGGGCGAGCTCCGCGGGCTGCCCAACCTGCACTGGCTCGATGCCGGCTGCGCCCGGGTGGGATCCCGGCGCTTCGTGGGCGCGACGCTCTGGTTCGAAGAGAAGCCGGACAACGATCGCTACGCGGCCGAGCTGTCGGACTTCCTGCTCATCGACGACTTCCGCACGCAGGTCTACCGCCGGCACCGCCGGGACCGGCGGCAGCTCGATCGTCTCTTGCGGCCCGGAGACGTGGTCGTGACCCACCACCTGCCCTCGCGCCGTAGCGTGCACCCGCGCTTCGCCGGCTCGGAGCTCAACCGCTTCTTCGTGTGCCCCTGCGAGGATCTGCTGGCCGAGCGCCGGCCGGCACTCTGGATCCACGGCCACACCCACGAGAGCTGCGACTACCGGGCCGGCCACACGCGCGTGCTGTGCAACCCCTACGGCTACTGGGGCCACGAGTGCAACAGTGCCTTCAGTCCCGCACTGGTAGTGGAGCTGCCAGAAGGCTAAATGGGGGCCCCCGATGTCCCCGGCCTCCTCGCTCTTCGGCACGGCTCACGCCTGGCTCTACATCCTCTCGCAGCGCGCGGTCGGAGCCCACCTGGCGCGCTACGCCTGCCTCGAGGCACTGGCGCCGCGCGCGGGCGAGCGGATCGTCGATGTGGGCTGCGGTCCCGCCTACTACCTCGGCCGACTGCCTGCCGTGGACTACCACGGCTTCGACACCGATCAGCGCCACATCGCCTGGGCGCGCGCTCGCTTCAGCGGGCACGCGAGCTTCTACGCCGAGCCCTTCGGCGAGCCGCACGCCGCCCGCCTCGCGCCCGTCGGCGGAGTCCTGCTCCTCGGCCTGCTCCATCACCTCGACGACGAGCAGGCCGAGGCGCTGCTTGCCCTGCTGGCGCGCGCCCTCGCCCCGGCCGGTCGCGTGGTGACGCTCGACACGCCCTTCTTCGACGGCCAGTCGGCCGTGGCCCGGAGCCTGGCTCGGCACGACCGCGGTCGCTACGTGCGCCGGCCCGAGCAGTACCGCGATCTCGCCGATCGCTCCTTCGGCCGGCGCGAGGACCGCATCGTCGGCGACACGCGGAGGATGCCGGCCTCGCACTTCATGATGGTGCTGCGCGAGCCGCGCCGCTCGGGGCCGGGCCTCACTCGATGAGCGAGCGGGCGCTCTTGCCCGGCTCCCATTTCACCAGCGTGGCCACGAGCTCGATGCTCTCGGGCAGCATCCCGCGCACCTGGGCCAGAACCTGCTCGACGACGTGGCGTGCCTCCTCCAGGCCTGGACCTACCATGGACACCACGAACTTCAGGGGCCCGGTGCGGCCCGCCACCACGGGCAGAAGGCTGGTGAGCAGCACCTCGGTCACCTCGATCACGCGCAGCGCCGCCCGGCGCAGCGCCAGCATCTCGAGGATGGTCGGCCGCTCGCTCACCTGGCGGTTGGGCCCGCGCAGCTCGTAGCGCGCCACCTGCAAAGGCTCCTCGGCCCACTCGGCGAAGGCGCACTCCTCGGTGACGGCGCTCATCAGTTGATCGCCCGCGAGCAGCCCGGTCAGCCCGTCGCGCTCCGCGAGGAACGCCTGCGCCCGCCGGTGGTGGCGCGACTGCGGGCGGAAGCTCACGAGCTTGACGCGCAACTCGCCCACCTGGGCCTCGCCGCCGTGGATGAGGTTGAGCCGCTGCTTGCGCTCCCAATCGTGCTCGGCGTAGGAGCCGTTGGTGCTGCCCCCGTCCACGAGCTGCCAGGAGCCCGCCTGGAAGCGCAGCATCGCGTGAGCGCCCGAGACGGTGGCCTCGGGCAGGCAGATGTCGCGGTCGGCCGCTCGCCCCAGCGTCATCTCCGGCTTGGTCAGCGCGTAGAGCTCGCCCACGATCTCCCGGGCGTTGGAAGCGTAGGTGACGAGCAGCGCCTGGGCCTCGGGGCTGAAGTTCCCCGCCTGGCCGCGGCCCAACGGCGGCCCTGGGTTGAGCCGCTCGCGGGGGACCTGCACGGGGCTCGTGGTGAGCTGGGCCGGGTTGAAGAAGCGCATGTGGCGCGCCCGCGGCCGCATCTCCGGGTTGGCGTTGAGCCCCCGGAAGACCTGCTTGACCTCGTCGATCGACAGCTTGCTCGGCACGTCGAACATGATCTGCGAGCGCATGGTCTTGGCGCGCGGCCGGTAGCCGGGCTCCGGCACGCGGCAGGTCCACATCTCCCAGAGCGTCAGGGCCAGCGCGTACAGGTCGTCCTCGGCGCTGGCGCCGCCGCTGCGCAGGCGCTCGGGCGCCATGTAGTTCGGCGTGCCGCCGTCGGGCGGCGCCCCGGGACGGCGCGAGGCGGCCCGGGCGCGTTCCTGGGCGAAGCCGAAGTCGAGGATGATCGCCCGGTCGTCGGTCACCATCACGTTGCCCGGCTTCAAGTCGCCGTGCACCAGCCCCTGGGCATGAATTGCCGCCAGCCCGCCGCAGCTCTCCGCCGCGATCTTGCGGAACTCGTCGGCCGAGTAGCCGCCGTGGGCCTTCTGGCGCCGGATGTGGGTGTGCAGGGTCTGCCCGGGGATGTGCTCCATCACCAGGATCGGGCCCCACGGGCTCGGGGCGAGGTCGTGCACGCGGCACACGTTCGGGTGGCTGACCGAGCGCGCCAGGAGCGCCTCCTGGCGCAGCGCCTCGTCGTCGCCGGGCAGGCGCGACTCGTCGCGCACGACCTTGAGCGCCACGGTCTGCTGCGTGGAGTGGTCGAACGCCAGGAACACCTCGCCCATGCCTCCCTTGCCGAGGCTCTGCTTGATCTCGTAGCGGTCGTTGATGACCGTCCGCTTCTGGATCGGCTCGGGGCGTTCGTCGGGTGTGGCCAGGGCTCCTCCGGGGTGCGAGCGGGCGCTAGCGTGGTCGATCTCGCCGCCGGCCGCAACGGCGGTCCGGCGCGGCGTGGGCACGGTAGCACAAATCCGCCGGCGAGCGGGAAGGCGGCGGGGGGCCACGGCGCCGTGGTGCGGCGGCGCCTCAGCCGCTCGGCGCCGGGGCGGCCGCGCACCGGACGTAGCCGTTCACGGCTTTTTCGCGCGAAGTCAGCAACGACGGCTCGCCGAGTCGGCCGCGATCGCGGCTTTCGTCCACGGCCCGGGTCCTCACGTACTGGAGTACGCTGCGGCCCGGGCCTCCGGGCGCGCTCGCGCTCGCGGCCGCCTGACGAGCCGACTGGGAGAAGGCGTGAACGCGTACCACCGGACGGCTCCCCGAGCCGGCGCAGCGGTGGCCAGCGCCTCCGGCCAGCCCTGGACACGCCCATCGAGCGCGGTGACCACCCGCGCCGCTTGCGCCCGCGCCTCGATGTCCGCGTCGAGCCGACGGCCCGCCAGCGCTGCCACCACCGGCTGCCCGGCCTTGCGCAGCAGCGCGGCCCGGCGCACCGCGCGCTCCAGATCCGTCGCGTCGAGCACCGAGGAGATCTCCACAGCGACCCAGAGCTCTTGCGACTCCGTGGCCCCGCGCGGCGTGCCGGAGACCACCAGATCGACTTGCAGCGCGTCCGCCAGCTCGTCCTTGTCGAGATGACGCGCCAGCGCGTCGGCCAGCGCGCCCGGATCAAGCACCCGGGTGTGCGCGAGGAAGGGCCCGAAGATCGCCGGCGCTTTGCGCGCGTAGTCCGCCTCGAGCACGCGGCCGTCGATGTCTGCCACCCGATCGACCAGCCGCGCGAGCCGCCTCTCGGTCCGCGTCTGCGCCTGCGCCAGCTCCTCGATCCGCTTCTCGGTCCGCGCCTGCGCCTCCGCGAGCTTGTCGACCCGCTTGGTCAGCTCCTCCAGGGCGTCCCAGAGCGTCTGGTGCTGCCGTGTCGCCGGCGGCGGACCTATCTCGAGCAGGCCGAGCAGCTCGTCCCGGACGCTCGGATCCTCGCGCAGCAACGCGGGAAGCTCCGTGCGCAGGAGTTGCCGCAACGCGGCAGCGCTCATCGGCGGGGCGGGGTCGGCCATGGTTGACCTTGGGCCGAGCGCAGCACCGGCGCGGCTCGCCCATAGCCGTAAGGTAGCAGCGGGGGGCAGGGTGACAAGCGGATATGGCAGCGGTGGGCACGGCCGGACGCATCTACCTGGACACCTCGGTCGTGGGAGGGTGCCTCGACAGGATCAACGTGGCGTACGGCTACGGCGAGGTGCTCATCCACGCACCGTGGGAGGTGGTCCATGACGTCGAGTATTGCCGCGGGCCGCGCGAAGGGCTTCGACTGCGTCGAGCTCAAGCGGGCGCTGCAGGATCGCATCGAGCAGGCGACGCGCGGCATGGGCGAGCGCGAGCGGCGCGAGTGGCTTCGCGCGGAGGCGGATCGCGTGTGGCGCGAGATCGCGGCGGCGATGCCGGATATCTCGCCGGCCGACGGGCCACCGGCGGCAGGTCCGGGCTGACCACCCGCGGGTCCAGAGCACGTGCTGACACCGGAGCGCGGCCAGGCGCTCGTCGAACTCCTTGGTGCGCTCGGTCGCCTGCTTGAGGATCTCGAGCAGCATCACCTGCCGGGGTGCGCTCGGCGGCTCCGAGCCGCGCTGGGCGCTGTCGTCGGTCCCGCGCAGCTTGAAGAGATTGCGGGTGAGCCCGGAGACATCGCCAGCGTCTCGTTTCGCCTGTGCACTCGCCCAAGGAGAATGTCTCCCCCGGGGCCACCGCCGGCCGTCTCGAGTTCTCGAGTTCGTTGACAGGCCCCGGCTGGCGGCTGAGCCTACCTGCGCTTGTCAACCACCTGCCGTTCGGAAACGGCGGATGGTGGCGCTCGTGCCGAGCGCAGTGACCTGCTCGGGGAAGCCCCAACAGCTCTGCGTCGTCCCGTTGCCGAGCTGGCCGTAGTGGTTGTAGCCCCAGCACCAGAGCGTGCCGTCGTTGACTGCGCAGGTGTGCCAGTTGCCCGCCGCCACCGCGACGACCCCGCCCACGCAGCTCCCCGCGCAGCAGAAGGGCGTCACGCCCTGGCACGCGGGCCCACTCTGCCACGCGCCACCTGGGTCGCAGGTGCGCGGCACGTTGCCCACGCAGTCCTTTGAGCCTGGCGCGCACTCGGTGCACGTGCCGGCCGTGCAGTGCCCGCTCGCGCAGTCCGAGCCCTGGCCGCAGACCTTGCCCAGCCCGCAGCCCGGGCAGCTCGGGCCGCCACAGTCGACGTCGGTCTCCTGGCCGTCCTTGACCTTGTCGTCGCACTTGGGCAGCACACACTGCTGGTTGACGCACCAGTAGCCACCGATGCAGTCCTCGTGGCCCGCGCAGCTACCGACGCAGGTCGCGACCTTGCCGTCGCACAGGTATGGGTCGCACTTGCTCCCCGTGCTCGGCTGGCCGTCGGCGACGAACCCGTCGGCCGGGCAAGCCGCGCCGTTGCCGTCGCACACCTCGGCCACGTCGCAGTCGCCTGCCACGGCGCGGCACTCCGTGTCCTTGACCAGCGGCGTGCAGCTGCCCTCCTTGCCTTGCACGGCACACCCGCCGCAGCCGTCGTCGCAGGCCGTGTCGCAGCAGTACTCGTCGGCGCAGAAGCCGCTCTTGCACTGCGCAGCGCCGTGGTCCTTGCACGACTTGCCCGTGGCCAGCCTCTCGACGCACCTTCCGCTCTCGTCGCAGTAGTCGCCGTCCTGGCAGTCGTCGTGGCTCGAGCACGGCGCGCAGACTGGCTCCTTGCAGAAGCCGCTCTCGCAGTCGCTGTACTGCTTGCACTTCTTGCCGTTGACGCACTTCGGGCACTCGCCGCCGCCGCAGTCGATGTCGGTCTCCTTGCCGCCAAGCTCGCCGTTCTCGCACGCCGGCGGCACGCACTGGTTCTCAGCGCACAGCCCCTCGCCCGTGCAGTCATCTTCCTTGACGCACTCGACGCACTTGCCCTTGCCGTCGCACACCTTGCCGCCATCGTCCTTGCAGACCGCGCCCTCGTCGGCGTCGGTGAAGCCGCAGGCGCCGTCGGTGCACGCCCGCGCCCGGCAGTGGGTCTCCACGCCCGGGCAGTCCTTGGGCTCCTCGCACTCCGGGCCGCCGCCGGTGCCGCCGCCGCCGGTGGTCGTGCCGCCGGTGCCACTGCTGGTCGGGCCGGTGCCTGCTCCGCCCGTCTCGCCTCCGGCGCAGCCAACCATGGTGAAGATGACAGCGCCCGTCAGGGCACCGAGCAAACCGAGACCGCGACGAAACATGATCGGCTGCCTCCTTGCTTGGCGAATCGAGTGCGGCCCGTCGCCGGCGGGCCGGAGCTACATCGCGAGAGGCGGTCATACCGCCTGTGCCCGCTCGCCGCCACGGGCTGGCTGTGCGCGCCTGCTAGAGCACCTCCGCATCGCGGGTCGTGGGCCCGCGTTGCGCGACCGGCGCTATCCCGGAGCCGGGGAGGAGCCAGCGCCACAGCCGCCGCCACCCGCACCCGCAGCGCCGTAGCGGACGGCGCCACCCGCGCCGAGCAGGCACCCGGTGCGCCGGGCCGGCGGGCCCCAGGTCCTGGCGGTCCGCCGGAGAGCGCCCGCGTGGCCACGGCCGAGGACCAGCTCTACTAGGAGTGTGTCGGGCGAAACCCGCCAGGGCTCGTGTGTGGCTGTGACAGCAGGTGGCCGACGGTGCGCAAGGCGTTGCGGCTAGCCGCGGCCCGGTCGTCAGTCGGTCGGGGTCGCTGAACGGTGCCGGCGGAGAGGA
>JACQWT010000112.1 GCA_016209145.1 Deltaproteobacteria bacterium
CGACGAGCGGGAGATCCTGCGGCGGCTGCTCGATCTCAACCACCGGGTCGCGGGGGGGTAGCCGGCGTGCGCGGGCGCGAGACCGGCTGAGTAAGCGTTCACGCCCCCTGCCAGACGGCTCGTCAGGCGGCCGTCAGCGCGAGCGCGCCCGCAGCGCCGGGCCGCAGCGTACTCCTGTACGTGAGGACCCGGCGCGAGGACGAAAGCCGCGATCGCGGCCGACTCGGCGAGCCGTCGTTGCCCGCCGCCGCAAGAGCCCGTGAACGGATACTCGTCAAGGCATGCAGTAGCCGTTCTTGCAGGTGATGGGCGGCCCGAACTCCGCGCAGTCCTCCTGCTTCGAGCAGGGCTTGCGCACGATTTTCTGCGCCCACTGCGCGATGTGGTTGCCCGTCTTGAGATCCTGGAACGGTAGCCAGAACGCCGGGTAGCTCCCGTCCTGGTCGGCATCGGCCTGGGCGGGGTCGAAGGCGGCCATCCAGATCTGCCACATCTGCTCCTCGCTCGGCAGGGCCGAGTTGACGAGGCGCAGGCCGTAGTCGCGGTTGCTCGCGAAGGTGAGCCAGAGCAGCTTGCCGCCCCGGTGACACTGCACGAAGGGCGCCCACTTCGGCCAGGAGTTCCCGCCCTGCGACCCGTCGACCCGTTCGAGCGCGAGCGGCTTGCCCTTGGCCACGGAGGCCACGCGCAGCGACGCGTCCGGGGCCATGTACGACATCGCGTTCGCCGAGCGGTTGTACAGGATGAAGCCGCTCGCCGGCGACCAGGCCGGATAGTAGTTGTTCTCGCTGCCGGCGGCGGCCACGAGCACCTTCTCGGCTCCCCACTGGTTGCCGTTGCGCGGCAGAAGCACGATGGAGCCGTGCTCGATGCCCGGGATGCACATCGTGTTGGGGATGATGCAAGGGGTGGTCTTGGGCTTGGCGAAGACGATGGCCGAGTTGTCGGGCGCGTAGTCGGCCATGGTGCCGAGCGCCACCAGCGGGTTGACGATCGGCGCTCCCGTCGCCCCGTCGCGCAGCACGAGCGAGCCACCGTCGGAGGTGATGATCTCCTTCTCGTCCGGCGAGAACGCCTGGAAGTTCGATCCGCCGCCGAACATCGGGTGGCCAAGCATGAAGAGCTGCTTCTTGGTTGCGACGTCGGCGACGACGAGCCCCGAGACCTGCGTCGGCGCGGTCGTGCCCACGGCAATGCGGTAGCCCTTCGAGGACAAAGCGTGGCAGCCGACGCACGGAGCGCCCGGCACGTCCTTGGGCTGGAAATACGTCTCGCCCTTGGGCACCGCCGCGCCGAACTCGTAGCGCATGATGTTCCCGGGCGTGGCGGCCCAATAGTAGATCCCGCCCTTCATCTCCTCCTTCGCGATCTCGATCTGCCGCGAGGCCGAGGTGCCGACGCCGCCGGGGTTGGAGCCGTTGACCCCGCGCACCGTGAGCGTGAACGGGCCATGGCCGGCGTTGTTCTGCCGCAGTTGCCCCCAGGTGGCAGCGTCGAGCGCCAGCCCGCAGCCGTTGCCGATCGGCGCGCACGGCGAGTAGACGCGCAGGTCGACCGCCGGGCTGGCGAAGCGCACCTCGAAGAGGGTCGTGCCGCCGCCCGGCACGAACTGCACCTCCAGCACGTTGAGGTTGGGCGGCAGCAGCGTTCCGTCAGCCGGGTATGAGATCGCAGGCGCCTTGGCCGGGTCGTTCGGCCCGCCGAACTTCTTCGGCGCGTCGTTGGGCGCGCCACCCGCCAGCACGTTCGTAACCGGGCCAGGAGGCTCGCCTGGCTTCCAGTCGTCGGCCGGCGCACATGCGCCGCCCGCACCGCCGGAGCCGCCCGCGCCACCGCCGCCGGCGGCCCCCGTACCGGCCCCCCCTTCTCCGCCCGCGCTGCCGGCCCCCGACCCGCCTCCACCCGGAGCCGAGCCGCCCGCCCAGCCCCCCTGCCCTGCCGCGGCGCCGCTGCCGGAGCTCGTCGTGCTCGCCCCGGCGCCGGCGACGCCGCTGCTGGCGACGCCGCCGCCGGTGAGGCCGCCGCCTGTCTGGTTGCGGTCGGCCGAGGCGGCCGCCGAGCAGGCGGCAGCAATGCCGACCGCGAGCACGAGCAACGGGGTGCGCGAGTCAGGCAGACCAGAACGGGCGAGCGCGACCATCGGAGCCTCCTCGGGCCTGGGCCGCGGCGGGCAGAGCCGCGCGCCGACGCCGATGTTTGAGATGTACCACGAAACCGAGCTGCGTGCGCCGCGGCGTGGCGCTATGCTCCCGTCTTGCCATGGCCGTCCGTGACGCCTTCGACCGGCCGCTCGGCGCCCTGCGGCTCTCGGTCACCGACCGCTGCAACCTGCGCTGTCGCTACTGCATGCCTGCCGAGCGCCATGACTGGCTTCCGCGCAGCGAGATTCTCAGCTTCGCCGAGCTCTGTGCGCTGGTCGACGTCTTCGTGCGCCTGGGCGTCGGCCGGGTGCGCATCACCGGCGGCGAGCCGCTGCTGCGGCGCGACCTGCCCACCCTTGTCGCGATGCTCGCCGCCAAGCCGGCGATCCGCGACCTGGCCCTGACTACCAACGGCCTGCTGCTCGGCGCCCTGGCCCGGCCGCTGCGCGCGGCCGGCCTCGGCAGGATCACGGTGAGCCTGGACACGCTGCGCGTCGATCGCTTCGAGCGGCTCACGCGGCGCGACGGCCTCGGGCAGGTGCTGGCGGGCCTGGAAGCCGCCCGCAAGGCGGGCTTCTCGCCCATCAAGCTCGACGCGCTGCTCCTGCGCGGCATCAACGACGACGAGATCTTCGATCTGCTCGAGCTTGCCCGCTCGGCCGGGGCGGAGCTGCGCTTCATCGAGTACATGGACATGGGCGACGCCACGGGCTGGAGGCCCGAGCAGGTCGTGCCGCAGGCCGAGATCCTCGCTCGCGTGCAGGAGCGCTACGGCGCTCCCCTGCCCTTCGGCGACCGCGGATCGGCCCCGGCCGCCCGCTACCGGCTTGGGGACGGCCTCGTCTTCGGGGTCGTGTCCGGCACGAGCGCGCCGTTCTGCACGGCCTGCGATCGCGGCCGGCTGACCGCCGGCGGGATGTTCTACGGCTGCCTCTACGCCACGCAAGGAACCGATCTCAAGGCGCCCCTACGCGCCGGAGCGAGCGCCGCCGAGTTGGCCGGCATCCTGCAACGGAGCTGGACCGAGCGCCGCGATCGCAGCGCCGAGGAGCGCTGGCGCCGGCAGCTCGCCGCCGGCGCGGAGCTCGGCGAGGGGCCGCGCGTCGAGATGCACGAGCGGGGGGGTTAGCCCAGAAACCCCGCCTTGCGCGCGCTCGGCGGCGATGGGAGACCGGCCACCGACACGGCGAACACGTCGTCCAGCGAGAGCACCACGCTCTCGCCCCTCCCGGTCTGAGCCTTCACGGTGTCAGCGGCTAGGGAGTTTGATCTGGCGTTTCCGCGCTGCGGGGTGATGGGCAGGGCGGCGAGGGGCGGTGGGGGGCAGCGATGACATCGGCCGGATGCAGCCGCGGGCGACGGACGGGCGGCTAGGGAGTTTGATCTGGCGTTTCCGCGCTGCGGGGTGATGGGCAGGGCGGCGAGGGGCGGTGGGGGGCA
>JACQWT010000113.1 GCA_016209145.1 Deltaproteobacteria bacterium
GCCCTGCAGGGGCCGTCCAGACGGGCACCTCCGGCGCCTGGGGCCGCCACAAGTCCGACCCTGCTGGCAAGGTCCCCGACTTGTGGCGCCTCCGCCCGCCACAATCCTGACGTGCGCCCAACGGGATCCGGGACCCGGGCCTGTTGACCGACAAAGGACTCCCCGGTAGGATGCCAAAACACCAACCTTTGGGTTGGGCGGCCAGCGAGAGGTACACATGAGCCTGCCCCAGGTACCCGGCCGCGCGTCGGCTGCGGTTCTCGTGGTCGACGATGATCCGCTCGTGCTGCGGACGATGGCGCGGCAGCTCTCGCGGCAGTTCCAGGTCGAGACCGCCGCCGACGCGGCGAGCGCGCTGGAGCGCTGCCGTCGGCGTAGCTTCGCGGTCGTGGTCACCGACTACCGCATGCCGGATCACGACGGGCTGTGGCTGCTCGAACAGGTGCGCCGCGACTGGCCGGACGCGGGCCGAATGCTCGTCTCCGGTTCGCCGCCCGCGGATCTGGACGTGCACCTGAGCTCGGGCCTGGTCCAGGGTTTCGTGCGCAAGCCCTTCGAGCTGGGCGAGCTGGGGGCCGGGGTTGGGCGCGTGCTCGGCGAGGCGGGAGGACGAGGCGCCGGCCTTGCAGCGCGCGGTGCAGGCACGCGTTGACGGGAGCCACTGGTGCTGCGACCCTCGCTGCCGCCATGTCGGCCCGAGGATCCCTTGCCGCTGCCGGGCTTGCTCTGGCACTGGCGGGCTGTTGCGCCACGCCGCCCCGGTCGCAGTTCCCCGGCCCGGCCGAGGCGTTGGAGCGCCTGAAGGCCACCTACGCCTGCGCCAACGGCGTGCAGGGCACGGCGAAGATCGACCGCTTCTCGCCGCAGGGACGGCTGCGCGGCGAGGTGTACGTCTTCGGGGTGAACCCCGCGCGCGTGCGCTTCGACGTGGCCAGCCCGTTCGGGCAGATGCTCTACACCCTGACCTCGAACGGTCGCGAGTTCCGGATGCTCGACGTGAAGGAGAAGAAGCTCTTCTTCGGGCCGCCGAGCGCCTGCAACCTGGCCCGGCTGACACAGGTGCCAGTTCCGGGCGAAGTGCTCGTCGCGCTCTTGCGCGGCGAGGCGCCGCTCGTCGCCCATCGACCCGAGGACGCCTCGATTGGCTGGGACTGCGACGGGGGTTACCGGGTGGAGATCGCCGGCGCGCACGACGCCCGCGAGCAGCTTTGGCTGGAGCCGTACGACGGCGACTTCGACCTGCCCTGGCAGCGGCAGCGGCTGCGGGTCGGGCGCGTGCGCATCGCGCAGCGCGGTGCCGTGCTCTACGAGGTCGAGCTTGGCCGGCACGAGCCCGCACACACGGCGCCGCCGCGCGTGGATCCGGACGGCCTGGGCGAGGACATCCCGCCGAGCGGCGGGGCGTGCGACATCGAGGTCCCGCGCGCCATTCGCATCGTCTTCCCCGGCACCGGCGACGACGTGGTCCTTCAGTACGAGCGCGTCGCCGTGAACCCGCCCATCCCCGAGGGCGCCTTCAGCCAGCCGGTGCCGGCTGGCGCCAAGAGGACCTTCGTCGCCTGCGAGTAGGCGGCCCCGTCAGTGATTCAGCTCCGCGACGATCTCGGCCGCGATCTGGCGGGCGCGATCGATCTCGCCCCAGGGGAGCGTCAGTGCGCCCACCATCGCGTGCCCGCCACCGCCGTAGCGCCGGCACAGCGCCGCAATGTCGTGGCCCCGTGGCCGGGGCGCCCAGGGGTTGTAGCCGACCGAGATCTTCAGGTGCTGCTTCATGCGCGTCAGCGTCACCGAGTAGAGGCTGTCCGGGAACAGGGCGTAGGTGAAGAACTTGCCGCTCGTGCCCAGGGGCGCATCGGCCGCCTCCACGAGGATCACCTCGCCCTGCCGGCGAGAGCGCTCGCGGAACAGCTCGTAGCAGCCGCGGCGCGCCTGGGCGATGGGGGTCCAGCGCTGCTGGATGTAGTCGCTCCGGGCGATCTGATCGAGTGGGTCGCGCAGCAACAGCGGCACGAGCTGCCGATACAGCTCACCTTCCCCGTGCTGCTCGACCACGCTGGCAAGCTGCAGCACGGGTTCGCTGCGGTCTACCGCCGCGGCGGCCGAGGCGAAGCGCGCGCTGTCGATCCGGTCGGCCCAGGAGACGAGCGCCGCGAAGGACGCCAAGTCGACGCCGAAGCGCGCGGTGGCCACGTCGGCGACGAGCTTCGTGCAGGAGCCGTAGGACGGGTCGAAGAAGCGGCGTTCGGAGTCCTGCAGGGCGGCCTCCCGCTCCTCGTCGGAGCCGAAGGCGGTGGCGTGGTGGTCGAAGTACCAGCTAAGCCGCTTGCTGGGCGAGTAGCGGAAGTCGACGATGGCGTTCTCGTCGCCCACGAGCCAGCTCTCCGGCACCACGCGCATGGTGGGCGCGTAGCCGCACGAGCGGTAGCGGAAGTCGAGGGCGCCGCCGCCGAGCGCGCGGCGCAGCGCGGTGAACAAGGCGGCGCTCGACACGCCGTCGAAGCAGTGGCCGTGCGCGGCCACGACCACGGTCTTGTCGGACATGGGAGCCCGGTTAGCACGCGCGACGGCCGGCGTCCCGCGCCTGGACGCGCGAGGCGCCGTCACACGGGCGAGAGAGCAACAGCCTTGAGCGGCACGGCGGGCAAGCGGCGCAGGGCGCGGGTGCGCGGATCGACCGCGATGCCCACGGACTCCAGCGCCGTCACGCCGAGGATCGGCTCTGCGCCCTCAGGCCCGAAGATCACCCGGCCCGCCGTGACGTCCCCCATGAACTCGATCACCGCCAGGCCGAAGTCGTACTCGGCGGGCTGGCCGTTCGCGAGCTCGTAGCTCGTCCTGCCCGCCCGGCGGATCCCCGCGCGGCGCAGGGCGGAAGCCGGGGCAAGGCTGTCGGTCGCACCCGTGTCGACCAGGAACTGCGCGCGATAGCTCCGGCGCGCGCCGAGCGCTGCCCGCAGCGACACGGTCACGCGAGTCAGGCCCATGACTCCTTGGTACGCCGGCCGCTCCGGTCGTGTCAACCTCCGCAGCGCCGGCTTCGCCCGCGACCCAAGCAAGAAGATGAACCGCCAAGGCGCCGAGAACGCCAAGGAAGAAACAAAATCGGATTCGATCTTGGCGCCCTTGGCGTCTTGGCGGTTCGTTCTTCTTCGCGCCACGCGACGATTTTCGGACCTAGTAGAGCAGGGCGCAAAGCCACCCGCGCGTTCTGGTGTCTTAGCGGGTCGTTGCTAGAATTCGCGCACAGCGCGCACAGAGCCCAGATTAGTAGATCAGGGCCTCCCGAGGCTGGGAGACGGTGCGCCACAGCAGGGTTGACAGTGGCCCGCCGACAGTCGACACAGGACCGCGCGTGCTGTGCCGGGCAAGCCCGACGCGGCGCGGCCCGGGCCCGGGGGCAGGCCGGCAGTGGCAAGCCGCGAGCCGGAGGCTATCGCGCGGCTCGGTCTGGCCAAAGCCGAACAAGTCGAGCTGGTCTTGGCGCTGCTCTGGGTTCTGCGCCATGCTCTGTCGGCTCGGGCGGCTGGGCCGCTGAAGCCGCCCGGCCCCGCGCGCGCGGGCGACGACGTGAGCGCAGCGTGGCGCCCGCTGCGGCCCGCCGAGTGCCGCCGGCCGGGCCGGAGCTAGCGCGCCAGCCCGCGCAGGCAGGCGCAGAGTCCCAGCAGCAACTCCCGCAACTCGTCGTGCTCGGCTTGCCCGAGCGCGCCGAAGGGGAGCGCGGCATCGAGACACCCGCCCGCCTCGGCCGCCTCGGAGAGCGCGATGCGGAACTGGCGCTTGGCGTCAGCTCCCTGGCTGGCGGCCGCGGCGCACAAGTTCGTGTGTGCGCCCACGACGGCGCGTTCGAGCTGCGCTCCGGCCTGACCTGGCAGCCCCCGGAGTTTGCCGCGCTGTTCGGCTACGCGGCCGAGCACGGCGCGCGAAAGCTGGTAGGCATGGAGCCTCTCGTGGGGGAAGTAGCGTTGGGACGGACTGGAACTGAGTGGCTGCGCCATGGCGTCCTCCTTTCGCCCACAACAAGGAGGACGCCATGGCGCCGCCCGGGTCTTGCCCCGGACGTACTTGCCCCGAGCCTCATGAGTCAGGCGACGCCAGCGGCGTGCCAGCTCTGCTGGCGCGCCGCTGGCCTGCCGAGCAGCTCACCACCGTCCCGTCGGTGCACGCTGCCGTCTGCCCGCCCACCATGACCATCATCTTCACCATGACCTCGGACCATGATGACCTTCACCATCACTTTTGCCCTGCACGATGACCCGGCTGCTGTGCAGCCGCCGCGCCGCCGTGATCCGCTTTGCCCTGCTCGTGCGACTTGATGCTGGGCGAGCTCGGACGGCGCCCCTTGGCGCTGCCTCGGCCGCCCCCTGAACCCACGAGGATCTCGGTCACGTAGCGTTCCGACGAGCGCCGCGCCACGCCCTGGCGCACGCAGATGCGCTGGCTCGAAGTGGCGCTGCTGACCGCGACCGAGGCTGACCTCGCCGGGCCCGAGAGCCCGCCGCCCGCTGCTGGCCACCTAGCGGTGGCCGCGGCCCTCGGGCCCGCCCGCTGCTCTTTGACAACCCAGGCCGTCGCCGACCGCAAGCTCGACCCGGTGCAAGCCCGGGCGGGCCCACGTCCACCCGCCGGCCGCTGCCCACGCCCGCGCTAGCCGCGCCAGCGTCCTCCGCCGACCTCGTGACCACCCCGGGTGCCGGCCGCTCGGGCTCGCCCCGGGGAGCGTCGATCCAACCTGCGTCGCCACGCGCCGGCCTGGCGGCCGTGCTAGGGTCCGGCTCGTGTCGGACGTGGGGCAGCCGCTGCGGGCCTTCGTCGCGTACGTCGCCACACTCGACGGCGACGAGAAGGGCGAGGCGCAGGTCTTCTGCGACCGGCTGTTCCAGGCGTTCGGCTGGCCCGGGTACAAGGAGGCCGGCGCGAGGCTCGAGAGCCGCGTCCACGTCGTCGGTGCGCACGGGAAGAAGGCGACGAAGTTCACCGACCTGCTCTGGCCCTCGGAGCCGCCGAAGCGGGCCGGTTGCCTCATCGAGATGAAGAGCCGCGGCGCGAAGCTCGAGCAGCACCACCGGCAGGCCTTCGAGTACTGGCAGCACATCGTCCCGTACCCGCCCCGGTACGTGGTGCTCTGCAACTTCGACGATCTCTGGATCTACGACTTTCATCTCCAGGTCTACGAACCGGTCGACCGCGTGGGGATCGGCGAGCTTCCGGACCGCTACCCGGCGCTCGGCTTCCTGTTTCCCGAGCCCAAGAAGCCTCAGTTCGGCAACGACCGCATCGCGGTCACGAGAGAGGCGGCAGATTTGGTCGCCACGCTCTTCAACCGCCTCGTGGCCCGGGGTGTCGATCGCAAGCAGGCGCAGCGCTTCATGCTCCAGTGCGTGGTGTGCCTCTTCGCCGAGGACATCAGCCTGTTGCCGAAGGGGCTGTTTACGGAGCTGGTCGAGGAGTGCCGCGGCGGGACGAGCTCCTACGATCTGCTCGGCGATCTGTTCCGCTGGATGAACAGCCCGCAGCCCGCTACCGGCGGCCGTTTCAAGGGCGTGCGCTACTTCAACGGCGGCCTGTTCGCCGCGGTCGAGCCGATCGAGCTGTCGGCAGACGAGCTCGACCTGCTCGCCGGGGCGGTCAAGGAGAACTGGGCGAAGGTGCAGCCGGCGATCTTCGGCACGCTCTTCCAGAGCAGCATGGACCAGGGCGAGCGCCACGCGCTCGGCGCACACTTCACGAGCGAGGCGGACATCCAGAAGATCGTCCTGCCGACGATCGTGCGGCCGTGGCGGGAGCGCATCGACGCGGCCAAGACGCGCGAGGCGCTCGAGGCCTTGCGCCGTGACCTCGAGCGCTTCCGGGTGCTCGACCCGGCGTGCGGCAGCGGCAACTTCCTCTACGTCGCGTACCGCGAGCTGGTGCGGGCGGAGATGGCGCTCGTGGGACGGCTGCGGGCCGAGTTCCCGTCGAGGAAGGCCGGCCGCCGGCGCGAAGTGGCGTCGGCGTCCTTCATCAGCATCAAGCAGTTCCGGGGCATCGACATCAACGAGTTTGCTGTGGAGCTGGCCAAGGTGACGCTCCTTCTCGGCAAGAAGCTCGCGTACGACGAGGTCACCGCCTCGCTCAACGTCAGCCAACTCGGGCTCGCGCTCGAGGCCCCGCTGCCGCTCGACAACCTCGACGAGCATATCGTCCGCGACGACGCGCTGTTCTGCGTCTGGCCCGAGGCCGATGCGATCATCGGCAACCCGCCCTACCAGTCGAAGAACAAGATGCAGCAGGAGTACGGCGCCGCCTATGTCGGACGCCTCCGCAAGCGGTTCCCCGAGGTGCCGGGGCGCGCCGACTACTGCGTCTACTGGTTCCGGCGCGCCCACGACCACCTGCCCCCCGGGGGACGCGCTGGCCTGGTCGGGACCAACACCATCCGGCAGAACTACTCGCGCGAGGGCGGTCTCGACTACATCGTGGGCAACGGCGGCACCATCACGGAGGCGGTGTCGACACAGGTCTGGTCCGGCGAGGCTGCGGTCCACGTGTCGATCGTCAACTGGGTGAAGGGGAAGGTACCCGGCAGGAAGCTCCTCGTCTGGCAGCAGGGCGACTCGCGCGACAGCCCCTGGGCGAACGTCAAGCTCGACCACATCAACGCGGCGCTGTCGGCGAAGGTCGACGTCACGCTGGCCCGCTCCCTCCGAGCGAACGCCAAGTCGGGCGCGTGCTACGAGGGGCAGACGCATGGCCACGAGGGGTTCTTGCTCGGCCCCGACGAGGCGCGGGCGATGGTGCGGCTGGCGAAGGGCAACCGTGAGGTGATCTTCCCCTACCTCACCGGTGAGGACCTCGTTCGCCGGCGTGACGGGACTCCGAGCCGGTTCGCGATCGACTTTGGCGACAGGGACATGCCCGGCGCCGCCGCGTTCAAGGAGCCGTTTGCGCGCGTGAAGGAGCTGGTTCTGCGCGCCCGCCAACACGCCGCTGAGAGCGAGGATAGGCGCAACGACGAGATCGCCAAGCAGGGCGCCGGCGCGCGGGGCAACAAGCACCATGCCGTCTTCCTCGGCCGCTGGTGGCAGCTCTCCTGGGCGCGCGGCGAGATGATCGCGAAGCTGTCGAAGCTGCCGCGCTACATCGCCTGCGCCCGTGTCACCAAGCGCCCGATCTTCGAGTGCGTCGGCTCAGGCATCCATCCCAGCGACGTGGTTCAGGTGTTCACCCTCGCAGACGACTACTCGTTCGGCATCCTCCAGTCGTCCATCCACTGGGAGTGGTTCACGGAGCGATGCTCGACGTTGACCCGGCGGTTCCGCTACACCTCGGACACGGTCTTCGACTCCTTCCCCTGGCCGCAGGAGCCGACGCTTGTGCAGGTCCGCAAGGTGGCGAAGGCCGCCGTCGAGTTGCGGTCGCTGCGGCTTGCGGTCATGCAGAAGCACGGGCTCTCGCNNTAGACCAGCCGGGCAAGAGCCCGGTCAAGGACGCCCACGCTGCCCTTGACGGGGCGGTGCGCGACGCCTACGGCATGAAGGGCAAGGACAACGTGCTCTCCTTCCTTCTGGCGCTCAACCTCGCGCTCTCGAAGCGCGAGGCCGAGGACGAGGGGGTGGTGGGGCCAGGGCTTCCCCCCTGTGTCGCGGATCCTGGATCGCTCATCACGGCCGACTGCATCGCCGCTCCCAAGTTCTGATCCGGCAGCCCCGCCTCACTCGGCTCGGCGCGCGCGGCTGCCTCGCGTAGCCCCTCGGCAATCCTGCACGCCTCGTCAGGGGAAAGGACGGTCCGTGCGCCATCCACGTCGAGCACGACGCCGCCGCGTTCCTCGTACACCACGATTAGGGTTTCTCCCATGTCTGCCTCCTGGCGCCGCACATCGGCCCTGCTGGATCAATCGACGCCAAGACGGGGCAGTTGCGCGAAATCGACCGAGGGACTTGCCGGAGCGACCCCGGTCGGCTGCCCGGGCCAGGGTACGCGAGCCCGGCGCACGACCGGGCCGCCGCCGCTCAGCCCGGCTGGCCGGTTGGCGTCAGCCGCCCGGCCGTGGCGCGCGCGAGAACATGCCGGCTGCTTTCGACTCTCGCCGCGAGAAGCGTGGGGGGTGCTCGGAAGCACCAAGGGGAGTGCTGAGAGAATGCCGGAGAAGCCAAGCATACATAGCATTCCGGCGGTCGGCTCGGGGACACTCCCGCCCCCACGGGCCTGCGGCGGCTGGACGCCAGCGCGCCGGCGCTGGGGGGCACCGCGAGGAGGGTTGACTCTGGCCCGCCGCCGTCCCATGGCGAGCGGCATGGCGCGCGTTTCCGGCATCGTTCGCCCGGCGGCCGTCGCGGCCGTGGCGTGCTGTGCCGCCCTCGCCGCGGCCGCGGCGGGCGCGCGTGCGGCGCCAGGGCCGGGCGCCGAGTCGGGCTACTCGGCCTACGAGCTCGAGACGCTGCGGGCCCAGCTCGGGCAGCGCCGGGCCGAGCTCGATCCCGCGCCCGAGGGCAAGGTCGTCGAAGCCGTCGATGTCTGCGTGCTGGATGTGATCGAGGAGCGCGACCCGGCGCCGAACTTCCTCAACTGGTTTCACGCCACGAGCCGGGAGGGAGTCATCCGGCGCGAGCTGCTGCTGCGGGCGGGGTAGCGCTACCGGCAGGATCTGGCCGACGAGACGGCGCGCAACCTGCGTGGCCTGAGACAGCTCTCGCTCGTGCTGCTCGCGCCCCTGCGCGCAGCGCGTCCCGATCGCGTCCGGCTGCTCGTCATCGCCAAGGACGTCTGGAGCCTGCGCCTGAACTCCGACTTCCGCTTCAAGGGCGGGGTCTTGGAGTACCTGTTCTTGCAGCCGAGCGAGGAGAACCTGCTGGGCACGCACCGCGCCGTCGCCGCCCAATTCACCTTGAAGCGCGACACCATCTCGGCCGGCGGGCGCCTCATCGATCCCCGGGTTGCGGACAGCCGCTACCGCTTCGTCTTGGACGGCAACGTCATCGTCAACCGGAAAAGCGGCGAGGCCGAGGGCTCCTTCGGCTTCTTCCAGTACGGTGTACCCCTGTACTCGCTCGCGCAGAAGTGGAGCCATGGCGCGGTCGTCGAGTGGCGCCGGGAGGTGACGCGCCGCTGGGACTACGAGCGCGGGCGGCTCGCCACTTTCGACGCTACGGCCACGGCGCAGGAGGACGCCATCCCCTACGTCTACTCCACGGACGACCTCTACGGCCGCGCCTCCGTCACGCGCTCCTTCGGCCTGGACGTCAAGCACGACGTGCAGGTGGGCGTCGAGGCCAGCCGCGAGGCCTACCGCACCGATGCTCTCGGCTCCTTCGACCCGGCCGCGGTGGCCGAGTTTCGCGCCGAGGTCGTCCCCGTGAGCGAGACGCGCATAGATCCCTACGTGCAGTACCACCTGCACACGAGCTCCTTCGCCCGGCTGCTCGACGTGGACACGCTCGCGTTGCAGGAGGACTACCGGCTCGGGCCGGAGCTGTATCTGCGCTTCTACCCGGTGGCCGCGGCGCTGGGCTCGAGCCGCGATTTGCTCGGCTGGCACGGCGAGGCCGCGTACACGCACGAGCTCGCGGGCGGCCTGGTGCGCGCCGTGCTCGCCCCCACCCTGGAGCTGGATCTGGGCGCCGGCCGCGTCACCGACTCCGAGCTCCACGGGCAACTGCACGTGGCGAGCCCCCGGGTGCTGGTCGGCCGGTTCGTCTACGACGGCCTCGTGCTCTTGCGGCCGCACAACTACCTGAACCGTCGTGTCTCGCTCGGCGGCGACGGCCGGCTGCGCGGCTACCCCTCGCAGAAGTTCTGGGGCGAGAACGCCGTCGCATCCAACCTCGAGTTTCGCACGAGCCCGCTGCAGCTCTGGACGGTGCAGCTCGCCGGCGCGCTGTTCTACGACGCGGGCGACGCCTTTGACGGCCCGGACGAGCTCTCCCCCAAGCAAGGAGCGGGGCTGGGGCTGCGGCTGCTCTTTCCCCAGCTCGAGCGCGCGGTCATGCGCATCGACTGGGGCTTCGCGCTGGGCCCCTGGAGCGGACGCGTGCTCGATGGGCTGGTGCTCACCTTCCGCCAGGGTTTCGGCACGCCCGCACCGACGGGGCGCGGCGTGGTCGAGGGAAGCTAGCGCCGAGACCGGCGCCCGCGATCAGGCCACCGCCGTCACGGCCGCGTCCTCGTCTTGCTCCTCGGCCCCGCCGAGGGGGGGCGCATGGCGCTCGCCGGGCTCGTCCTGGCCCGTCCAGTCGCCGGCGAGCGGAGCCACGCTGTCGCGCGGGCGCTGCGAGCGCATCCGGCCCTCGCTCACCCGCACGCCCACGAGTCGGGAGACTCCGGGCTCCTGCATGGTCACGCCGTAGAGCACGTCCACGGCCTGCATGGTGCGCTTGCTGTGCGTGATGAGGATGAACTGGGAGCGGTCGGTCATGCCGCGGATCCCCTCCAGATAGCGATCCACGTTGGCGTCGTCCAGCGGCGCATCCACCTCGTCGAGGATGCAGAAGGGCGACGGCTTGTACTGGAAGATGGCGAACAGGAGCGCCACCGCGGTAAATGCCTTCTCGCCGCCGCTCATCAGCTCGATGTTGCTGAGCTTCTTGCCGGGAGGCTGCGCCAGGATCTCGATGCCGGTCTCGAGCAGGTCGTTCGGGCTGGTGAGCTGCAGCGAGGCCCGGCCGCCGCGGAAGAGCTTGGGGAAGATCTCCTCGAAGCGGGCGCTGATGCCCTCGAAGGCGTGGCGGAAGCGGCGGCGCGACTCGCGGTTCATCTGCGCGATGGCGCGCTCCAGATCGGCCATGGCCTGAGTCAAGTCGGCCTGCTGCTTCGTGAAGAAGCGGTGGCGCTCGTCGGCCTCGTTGTGCTCCTTCTCGGCCTCGAGGTTGACCGGGCCCATGTGATCCAGCAGATCGAGCAGACGCCCGATGCGGCGGCGCTGCTCTTCGTCCATGATCGGACGGGCGTGGTAGTCGCCCACCACGCGGCGAAGCCGTAGGCCCCGGAAGCGCTCGGCCACGCTTTCCTCGAGGTGCCCGAGCTCTAGCTGCAAGCGCTGCAGCTCCATCTCGTGCTCTTGGAGCCGCTGCTGCACCTCGCCCAGGGCGGCGCGCTTCTGCTTGAGCTCGGCCTCGCCCAGGCCGAGCTTGCTGCGGGCCTCGTCCAGCGCCAGGCGCGTCTCGTCGAACGCGCCCCGGGCCTGCCGCGCCCGTGCCCTGGCCTGCACGAGCTCGCTCTGTGCCTGCACCATGGCTGCGCCGAGCTCGCCGGCCTCGGCCGCAGCCCGCTCGCGCTCGGCCCCAAGATCCTGGAAGCGTGCGCCCAGCTCGTCGCCGGTGCGCTGCGCGCGCTCCAGCGCGGCGCTCGCGGCCAGGCTGAGCTCCTGGGCGCGGGCGAAGAGGATCCGGCGCTCGGTGAGCCTCGCTTGCTGCGCCGCGAGCTCGGCGCGCGCACGCTGGCACGCCTGCTCCGCCTGCGCGACCATCTCGCGCGCCGCGGCCTCGTCCGCGCTGCTCGCCGCGCGCGCCTGCTGCGCCTCGGCGTGCTCGGCCTGGGCCTGCTGCAGCGCCGCCCCGAGCTGCGCGATCTCCTCCGCGACCACCGCGCGCCTCGCCGTCGTGGCGGCGAGCCGTTCCTCGGCCCGGCGTTCCTCCTGCTCGGCGTGGGCCAGCGCGATCTCGGCGGCGTGCTTCTCCTGGCGGCCGCCCTCCAATGCCTGTGCGAGCTCGGCGCGGCGCACTTCGAGCGCCTCGGCGCACGAGCTCGCCTCGTGCAGCGCCTCCTGTTGGGTGTCGAGCTCGTGGGCGAGCTCGCGCATCTCGCGCCGCTGGGCCAGCGCGCCCCAGGCCACCTTGTCGCCGGCGCCGCCACTGATGCGCCCGTCGGCGTGGAACACCGTGCCATCCAGCGTCACCATGTCGTGGCGTGCGCCGCGCTCCCGGAGCTTGCGGGCGGCGTCGACCGTGCGCACGAGCACCGCATCACCGACCAGCGCCCGCACGAGCCGATCGTCTGCGGTGGTGGGGCGCAAGCACGCCCCGACCGGGCCGAGCACGCCGTCCGCCTCGCTCGCCGCAGGGGCCGGCCCCTGCGCCAGGTCCGGCCCGAGATCCTGGGGGCAGATGATCGCGGCGCGTCCCTGATCCTGTTGCCCGAGCTCGGCCAGCAGCTCCAGCGCGCGCTTCGTCTCGGCCACTACGACCGTCTGGAGCCGCTCGCCGAGCAGCCCGGCCACGGCGGCCGCGTACTCGTCCGGCACATCGATGCGGTCGGCGACGAGGCCCAGCACCGCCGGATCGGCGCGCTGGAGCAGGGCGCGCGGCCCCGCGCCGACCCATTCCCAGCGCTCGCACAGCTCGCGCAGCGCGCCCAGGCGGCTGCGCCGCCGCTCCTGCTCCGCCCGCGCGGCGTCGAGCTGCCGTCCCTGCTCGGCGTGGCGCTCGGCCAGGCTCGCGAGCTCGGCCTGCCGTTCGGCTTGTGCGGCGCCTAGCTCGTCCCGGCGGGCCCGCAGCTCGGCCACGCGGGTTTGGGCCTCGCCGTGGCGCCCGCGAGCCTCGCCCAGCTCGCGCTCGATCTCATCGAGCTGAAGGGCACCGCTGTGCTGGCGCTCGGCAAGCTCGGCCGCGCGGCGCTCCAGCGCGCCGAGCTCGGCCAGCGCCGTCGCAATCCGGGCCGCCGCTTCGGCCAGCGCCGTCCGGGCCCGCCCCAGCTCCGCCGTCGCGCGATCGTCCGCGGCACCGACCTCCGCAAGCCGTTGCTGCTCCAGTTGGGCCCCCGCCGCTTCGCGCTCGCGCTCTGCCTCGGCGCTGTCGCGCGCGGCGCTCAGGGTCCGGCGCTCCTCCCGCATCGCGCCTGCCTTGCGCCCGAGATCCTCTTGCTCGGCGCGAGCCGCCGCCCGCCGCTCCTCCAGGAGCCGGTAGCGATCCCGCGCCCGTTCGATGCGTGCGTCGTGCTCGCGCGCGTCGTTGTCCGCGAGGAAAGCGTCCTGCTGGGCCTGCTCGGCCAGTTGCTCTGCCGCGTACGCCTGTTGCCGCGCCACCTCCAGCTCGGCCTCACGCGCGTCCACGGCCGCCCGCTCGGCCTCGCCAGTCAGGGCGGTCTCGTCGCGCAGGGAGCGAGCGACCTCGCCGCGCGCGCGCAGCTCCAGCCAGCGATGCGAGGCGTCCCAAAGCACCAGATCCTCCATCTGGGCGCGGCAGCGCACGTACCGCTTGGCCTTGGCGGCCTGCCGCTTGAGGCTGACGAGCTGACGCTCGATCTCTGCCACGATGTCGCCCACACGCTGCAAGTTGTGGCGCGTCAGCTCCATCTTCTGCTCGGCCTGGCGCTTGTGTCCCTTGTACTTGGTGATGCCGGCGGCCTCCTCGATCAGCCCCCGTCGATCCTCCGGCCGGGCCGAGACGATGAGCCCGATCTTGCCCTGCTCGACGATGGAGTAGGCCTTGCGGCCCACGCCGGTGCCCAGAAATACGTCGGTCACGTCCTTGAGCCGCACCTGGGACTTGTTGATCAGGTACTCGCTGGTGCCGTCCCGGAAGAGCCGGCGCGTGACGCCGAGCTCCGCATACTCGCGATAGTCCAGAGGCAAGAGAAGCGCGCCCTCGGGCTCGCTGTTGTCGAACGTGACGGTCACCTCGGCGAAGCCGTGCGGCGGACGCGTCTCGGAGCCGTTGAAGATCACGTCGCTCATCGAGCGGCCGCGCAGGGCCTTGGCGGACTGCTCGCCCATGGCCCAACGGATCGCGTCCAGGACGTTGGACTTGCCGCACCCGTTCGGTCCGACGACCCCGATGAGATCGTGGTCGAAGTGGATGATCGTCCGGTCCACGAACGACTTGAAGCCGCTGATTTCAAGCTGCTTGATGTGCATCGCTGCAGCGCTTCGTCCGGCGCTACCGCCGGCCCTCCGCCCTAGCGAGAGGGTGGCGTAGTGTCACGGATATGCATGTACCGTCACGCCACGCACCATACGGCTACCGCCAATCGCGGCCGCGTTCAAGTCCATTGTGCGCGCAGGGGTCCCAGGCAGGAGGAAGCCGGCTTGCACGGATCGGTCGCTGGGGCCAAGTTCCTGACAATACCAACTTCGTTGCCAAGAGGCTAGGCTCGGGCCATGCGACGCCACCTCTTGCCGGCGCGGGAGACGGCTCGATCCGCCGCCGCGCCGCTCTTGCGCCTGCTCGCGCTCGTGCTCGCGCTCGGCGTGGCCGGATGCCCCAAGACCGATCAGAGCCTGGTGCTCGTTGGCGGCTCCCCCGTCTCCGCCGCGGTCATCGACGCGGACCCGCTGGCCGTGCTGCCCGGTGGTGCGCTGCTGCTTGGCCGCCTCGACGCTGCGGTGATGTTCCGCAGCGGCGTCGGCAGCCAGGTGGGCGAGATCGCCTCGAACCTCCTGCCTCTGGGACCGGAGTCGAACTTTGTGCCCAGCCGCGACGTCAGGCGCCTCTGGGGGGCCATCTACGCCATGCAGGGCGCCGACTTCTGCGCCGTGCTCGAGGGGAGCTTCGACGCGATGGCGATCCAGGCCGCGGCCGAGCGGCGGGCCCAGACCCCGTCCGGCCTGCCGATCGTCCGGACCGCCTACGCCGGCAACGACATGTACACCGTCTCGAACCTCGGCTTCGTGTTGCTCACCGAGCACACCATCCTCTCGGGCAACGAGACGGCGATGCGCCGGGCGCTCGAGCGGCTGCGCCGCGGCAACCTCGAGCGCGTGCTACCGCCGTGGATGCTGGAGCTGCTCGGGCCCGAGCAGGCGGCCTTCGCGCTGGCGGGCGACCTGTCGTCGCAGGCAGCGGTCGAAGCCACGGCGCAGCAGCTTCCGTTCCTTGGCGGCCTGCGGCTCGTGCGGGTGCTCGGCAACTTCCGGCCGCCCGGGGCAAACGTGGTCGGCACGCTGGGGTACGCCGACGAGCAGGCGGCCGCGGCCGGCGCACAGGGGCTGCGCAGCGTGCAGCAGCTCGGCTACATCGTCAGCCTCATCAGCAGCTTCGGGCTGGGCGGGCAGATGCCGCCGATGACCGTGGCCCAGAAGGGCCAGGACGTGGCCTTCGCCGCCGAGATCGACGCGAGCGCCCTGTCTCTGCTGACGAGCATGGCCGCCCAGGCAACGCGCCCTGCCGCCACGGCGGGGCGGCCTTGGTATGGCCGCTAGCAGCTTGTACCCGTTCACGGCATTTCCGCGCGAAGTCAGCAACGACGGCTCGCCGAGTCGGCCGCGATCGCGGGGCAGGGGTGACGCGCCCGAAGGGCGCGTCGGGACCCCAACCCCGTCCCGAAGGGACGGACCTACGTCCTCGGCCCGGGTCCTCACGTACAGGAGTACGCTGCGGCCCGGGCCTCCGGGCGCGCTCATGCGCGCAGCCCCGCCTGACGAGCCGGGTGGGAGAAGGCGTGAACGCATACAGCAGCTTGGCGGCCAACAGTTGGCGACGATGCGCGATGACCTTGACCCGGCGCAGCCGAATTGCAAGGCTTCGGGGCGTGACGCTACGCAGTCGGCGGGCTGGTGCACAGGGCGCGCGGGTGACGGTGGGCATTGCCCAGACCGTGGATCCGCAAACCACCGAGGGATTGCTCGATGAGTTCTGCCTCGCGCTCGGCGAGGCGACCGACATCGATGTCGTGGCCAGCGGTGTCTCGGGCTACCCGCAGCTCGCCGCGGAGCTTGCCGCAGGCGCGGTCGACATCGTGTGGCTGCCGCCCATTCCGGCGCTGCGCGCTACGGCCGCCGGCCGCGCCGTCCCTATCGCTCTGCCCGTGCGCGGCGGCGACTCGTCGTACCATGCGGCGCTGTTCGCGCGCTCGGGCTCGGCCCTGGCCGGCCCCGGCGATCTCGTGGCGCTGCGCGCGGCCTGGGTGCACCCGCAGAGCGCGGCCGGCTATCTCATCATCCGCGCCTACCTCGAAGGACAGGGAGTGGATCTCGGGCGCGCGTTCACGAGCGACCTCTTCGTCGGCTCGCACGACGCCGTCACGCTGGCCGTGCTCGCTGGCCAGGCCGACGTGGGCGCGAGCTTCGCGTACTTCGACGATGCCGGCGGCGTCAAGAGGGCAGGCTGGGGCGATGCCGCCGTGAGGATCGTGGCGCGAGCGGGTCCCATTCCCAACGACATCGTGGCCGCGCGTCAGGGCCTGGCGCCGGATCTGGTGGGGGCGGTGCAGAGCGCGCTCGTGGACGCGCGCCACGAGCGGCTGCGCGACGCCGTGCGGTTGTTGCTCGCCGCCGAGGGCTTCGCGCTGCCCACGCCGGAGCAACTAGCTCCGCTGCGCGCGCTGCTCGCCCGCCTGCAGCCCAGCGTCGACCGCCCGCACTCGATGTTCCCGCCGCCGGCGAGACCGGCAGGCACGGGCGGCTAGGAGGCTGTCCGGCCCCGGCGCTCAGCACTCGCTGCCCGCGACGAACGGCAGGACGGCCGCGGCGATGCGGGCGGCGGTTTCCGCCGGCCGCGGCGGGTTGAACCAGGCAAATGGATCGAGCAGGCGCTGCGGGCTCGGGCCGAAGCCGCCGCGCGAGCACTCGACAAGCAGCGACAGCGCGCCGTGCCGCTCGTGGAGCCAATCGAGCTCGAGGCCGCCCTGGGCCAAGCCGAGACCATACCAGGCGCAGGGCAGCGCGCGGTAGGCCCGCGCCGCGGCGCGCACGGCCACGTGGCGAGCCCAGCGTCGGTGCTCCGCGGCGTCCGCGACGGGGAGCAAGGAGTAGGCGCTGGGGTAGAGCACGGCGCCGCCGAAGCTGTGCAGCGACAGGGCCCGGTCCACGCGGCGGCGGCTCAGCGCCGAGGCCACGGCGCCCACCTCCGGCTCGCTGGCCGGGTAGGGGCCCGGTCGCACGACCCATGGGACCAGGCGCGTCCAGTGGTTGCGGCGGCCCCAGCGCACGTCGAAGTTGCGGTTGAGATCCACCCCGCGCGCGTTGTGCCGCACGAAGCGCCAGCGGCCGGCGCGCAGGTTGCGGTCGACGCGCAGCACGCCGTCCGGGTTGGCAACAGGGACGGCGAGCACGGCCCGCTCTCTCAGATCGAGGGCGAGCAGGCGGCGCAGCAGCTCGAAGTGCGTCTCGATGCCGATCCACTCCATCGGGTGCAGGCCCGAGAGAATCACGCTGGTGCGCATGCTGGGGTCGGGCCGGCGCGCGCCGAAGCACAGAGCGAGCAGCGGCTCACCCTGCACCGAGCGCCCGAGCGCCTCCAGGCGCGCGCCGCTCGCGGCGAGCTCGCGGATCTCCCGGAGCATGGCGGAGTAGCCGCGGTATGGGCCGAGGCCCCGCCTGGCAAGGATCTCGCCGAGCGGCGGCCGGTCGTGGGCGGCGATGGCACGCTCCAGGGCAGCGTGGCAGTCCGGCTCGGGGCCAGCGGCGGCCGGTGGTGGCAAGGGCTCGACTTGTGGCTTCATCGAGCCAGGATTGAAGCGGAAAACCGGGCGCGACGGGAAACAAAACCGCTCCGCGATCCATGCGGGTGCGACCGGCCCGTGGCATACCGCGCGCGGTCGCAGTATGCGGTTCTTGCAGAGACTTGCCGGTCGAGGCGAACGGGGTTGGGGCCCCGTTCGCGGGGTCTGGGGCGA
>JACQWT010000114.1 GCA_016209145.1 Deltaproteobacteria bacterium
ATCGCGCAGACCAACTCGCCGCTTCCCGTTGGGGGGAGCCGGCACGACCGGGTTGCTGCGCGGGGAGTAGGGAGAGGGATCCAGAAATTTGAAGAAAAACCGGAGAAAGCACTTGACTATGACAGGACGTAAGCCGCGATCACGGCCGACTCGGCGAGCCGTCGTTGCCCGTCGCCCCGAGACCACGTGTACGGATACTCACGACGGCGCGGCGGGCAGCGTCAGGATGAAGGCCGACCCGCGGCCGGCCTCGGTGAGCGGGCTTTGCACGCGCACGCTGCCGCCATGGCTCTCGGCGATGTGCTTGACGAGGGCCAGCCCGATGCCGCTGCCGCGCGCGTGTTGCTCGCGGGCGCTTCGCCCGCGCACGAAGCGATCGAAGATGCGCTCCTGCTCGTCCGGCGCGATGCCCGGCCCCAGGTCGGCGATGCGCACCTGCACCGCGGCCCCGGCGGCTTCGCCTCCCGGCGCCCTGCCGACGTCAATCTCCACCGCCTCGGTGCCCTTGGCGTACTTGAGGGCGTTGTCGAGCACGTTCATGACGCACAGCTCGATGGCCCGCGCATCGTGAACCGCGGGGGACGGCTGGGCGCGCAGGCGCAGCTCGATGCCCTGGCGCTCGGCCCGGTAGCGGAGCACCTCCACCGCTCGGCCGACGGTCGTGGCCACGTCGCCGCGCTCGAGCTCGTAGGCCGCGTGACCCCGCTCCACCCGGGCGAAGTCGAGCACGTTGTCGATGAGGGTAGTCAGCCGTTCGCTCTCGCCCACGATGATCTGCAGGTACTCGCGCCTCTTGTCCTCGCTCGGCACCCGGCCGGTCAGCAGCAGCTCGCCGAACATGCGGACCGACGCCAGAGGGGTCTTCAGCTCGTGCGAGACGTTGGCCACGAACTCGCTGCGCAGGGCGGCCAGCCGGCGCTCGGTGACCGAGGCACGCACCAGGATCACCACGCCGGCGACGGCCAGCAAGGCGGCGAAGCCCACCACGGCAAGCTGCACCAGCCGCTGCCGCAGGGCGCGCTGGGCCAGCCCCTCGGCTCCGGTCAAGGCCACCTGCAACCGCCAGTTGTAGAGCGTCGTGGGAAACGGCAGGCCCACGGTGAAGCCGCCCGCCTGGATCGGCGTTCCGAAGAGGATGCGCCCCTGCTGGTCCACCACGTTCATCCGGCTGCTGCGATCGAGGTCCGCGAAGAGCTGCGGCATCACCTCGTGCAGCAGGCGGCCGGCATCGTGCCAGGCTACGACCAGGTAGCGGCGCCCAGCGTGGCTCCGCTGCCAGTAGCTCACGAGCAGGCTTTGCTCGTCCAGAAGCGTGTGCAGGTGCCGGAGTTGCTCGCCGGGCGGCGTTGCCAGATCCATCTGCACGAGCAGGCGGCCCACGAGCAACCGGCGGAAGCGATCGTCCTCGGCGCCCGGCGCGCGCGAGACGAAGGCGCGCACTTCGCGGTCGTCGTGATCCAGATCCAGCACCAGGATGGCGCGCACGGTGGGCGTCTCCCGCGCGGCCGTCGGCAACCAGCGTCGGGCGATCTGGGACAGATGCCCCACGTCGACGCTGGCCAGGGCCGCGTTGTCCTGGGCGATGATCATCTTGTCGAGCCGGTCCACGCGCTCGACCACCACCGACATCGTGGCGTCGAACACCGTCTGCTGCTGCACCTTCTCGATCTGCAGGCTCGTGCCGAGGGCCGCCGCGCCGAGCAGCAGCACGGCCACGACGATGGCCGGCACGAGCCCGAAGTAGATGAGCGGTCCGCTGCGGGCGCGGCCCTCGCGCCGGAGCTTCGTCTGCCAGCGGGCGTGGCGCGCCCCGGACCCTGCGGCGCCCCCGCTCCCGCCCGCTTCGTCGAGCGGATCGTCCCGTCCGCTCATGCGTTCTCGAGCACCTGATCGGGATCGACGATGACGCTCCGCTCGGCCACGAACTGCGCGTACTGGTCGCCGATGTACGACAGCGCGTGCCCGTCCGACTCCTTGTAGATCCGGCCGTCGTGCGGGTTGCACAGCTCGATCAGGCCAAGGTAGCGGCCCGCCGCCTGCACCGGGGCGCAAATCAGGCTCCGCGGCACCGTTCCGATTTCCTTCCAGCGCCCATCGACCAGGCTAGGCTCGCGGCTCGCCTCCGCGATGACCACGGCCCGGCCGGTGCGCATGGCGCGGCGCGCCAGCGGCGAGCTCTCGCCGAGCCGCAGCAGCAAGCCGCTGCGGGCCCCGCCCGTCTGCCGCACGATCACGTAGTCACGCGTGTCGATGTCGAACAGGGACACCATGCCGACCTCGCTCGGCAGCTTCTCCAGGGCCAGGGCCAGCACGAAGTCCGCCCCCTCCAGCGCGTCGGGCAGGAAGTGCAGATCGCTGATCGACTCGAACAGATCGGTCAGCAACTCGTCGCCGCCGAGCCGCACGCCCGGCGGCACGGACGGCCGTGGCGGGATCGAGCTCGCCCGGTCCCGTCCGCTGGGCCGGCGCTGCGACGCTGGCGCCGCGGCGCCCGCCGGTCCTCCGGGCGCCGCGCCGGCCGGCGCCGGCCCGGCCCCCGGCGCCGGAGCCGCTCCCCCGGAGCCCGAGGGGGGCCTGCCCGAGCCGGTGGAGGAGCGACCGGGCGGCGGCGTGCTGGCGCGGATGGCCTCGGCGGCGGCCGCGGTCGCAGCCGGCTTTGGCCCGTACGGGAAGAAGGTCAGCTCGGGCTCCTCGGCGCGCCAGTCGCGCCAGCTCAAGGTCATCACCGGCGGCCGCTGCGGCTTGTCCTGGAAGACGTGGTCGAAGATCGCGATGTTGATCATCCGGCCCTTGGGCGCCTCGCGGAGGCTCTGGCGCAGCTCCTCGAAGCGGGTCCGGGCGAGAGACTCGAGCTCGGCCGCGGTGAGCTCGCGGCGCGTGCCGAACACGCGCTCGCGGTAGGTCAGTGGTGAGCCGGGCGTCGGGTCGGTGTCGCGGGCGGCGAGCAGCACGAGCTCGGGGCCAGGCGCGGCCGCGCGGGCCACCTCGGCCGCGGGTGCTGCGCGCCCCTTGACCGTGGCCGGGGCGGCGGGGCCCGCTGGGGCCGGCGCCGCGGCCGGCACCGCCGCGCGCAGCCCGGAGCGGTCGCGCTGGGTGGCCGGACCGATCTCCGCCTGGACCGCGGGCCTCGCCGCGGCGGCGGGCGCCGGCACCGGGCTCGGTGCGGCCGGTTCGGGCGGCTGCGCCGGCCGGAACTCGGCGGCGCCCGACGAACCGAAGGCCACGGTCTGTCCCCGCTTGCGACGAAGCTGCCGGGAGCGCGGCGGTGCCGAGACGGGCGCCGACGAGGTCCGCTCGGCCCCGGGCGGCGCGGCGGCGGAGGGAGCGGGGACGGCGGCTGCGTCACCGGCTGCGGCCGCCGGAGGGGGAACGGATAGCGGGGCGTCGTCCGGCGCCCGCAGGACCGCGTAGCGCGCGCGTCCGGCAGGATCGACGGCGACGCAGCCCTCGGTCGAGATCTCGACGGACAGGCCGGCCATCCCCTCGGCGCCGCCGCGCCGCCGGCGTGTCTCGGCCAGCGCGCGCTGCCAGTTGGGCGCATCGACGCACAGCGTCTCCTTCGCTCCGCCCTTGCCGATGGACGAGATTTCGACGAACCAGCGCATCGATGCTGCGAGCCCGGGCGCGCCGCGGTGCGCCCATGTCCGGCCGAGACTCTTCCGACTGTGCCGTGCTGTCAACCGGGTCCGCCAGCGGGGATGCCCTTTGCGGGCGGTCGCGGGTGGGATACAAGCGCTGCCGAGCAGCGGTGCCGACGCCAGGCGTAAGCATACCCGAAGAGCCTCGGCGCAGGTGGCCGAGGTTCACGGAGGCGGCCCTCTGGTGGGCCCGGAACGACGTCGTCGCCTACGTCGTGTTTGCCGTCGCCTGCACGCTCGCGGCCGCGTCCTCGTTCTACGGCTACATGCTGGTGCAGACGGACGGACGCTGGAGCGCCCCGCTCGACGACGTCTTCATCCACTTCGACTACGCGCGTGCTTGGGCCCGCGGCTACCCCTTCCAGTGGTCCGAGGGCAACGGCTACTCGAGCGGCAACACGAGCGTGCTCTACCCCGTGGTGCTTGCGCTGGGCTACCTCGCGGGCTTCCGCGGCCCGCGCCTCATGCTCTGGGCGGCTGCGGTGGCGTGCGCGGGCATAGTTGGTTGCCTGGTCGCCGCGCGCCGGCTCGTGGACGGCGCCACCTTGTGGCGTGGCGCGCCGCCAAGGGGCGCGTGGAAGAAGTACCTGCTGCCGCCGGCGCTGCTCTCGCTCGGCGCGCTGGACTGGACCCTGCTCAGCGGCATGGAGAACGCCCTGCACCTCGGCGTCTGGGGCCTGTGCGTCGCCCTGGCGCTGCGCCGCCCTTGCGGCGCGCGCGCGGCGCGGCGGGGCGCGTGGTGGCTGGGCCTTGCCGGGGCGGCGCTCGTCGCGAGCCGGCCGGAGTCGGTAGTCTGCGTCGCCGCCTTCGGCGTCTTTGCGTGCTGGGCCTTCGGGCGGGGAGCCGCGGGCCCAAGCGCGCGCTGGCGCGGGCGCGCGTTCGTGCTGGCTGCGACGCTCTCGCCTGGCGCCGTGCTGTTGCTCGCTCAGGCCGCGGCCAACCGGGCGTTGACCGGCGAGTGGATGGCCAGCGGCGCCATCTCCAAGCTGCTCCCGAACAACCCTTTTCTCACGCGCTCGGAGATCTGGGAGCGCTACGACTTTTTGCTGCACTACATCGTCGACCGGCTCACGGAGCACCACTTCACGGACGACCCGCGCTGGGCCTACCTCGTGCCGGCGGTGGCGGCCGTCCCGCTGGTCGTCAGGCGCACGCGGCCCGTGGCTCTGCTCCTTTGGAGCCAGGTCGTTCTCTGGCTGCTTCTCGTGGCCCTGAACCACCAGCTCCGCTGGCACAACGAGCGCTACGCCATGCCTGCCGTTGCCTGGCTGCTGCTGCTGGCGGCCATGGGGTTCGGCGAGCTCTTGGCGCGCGGCCGGCCGGGCCGGCTCGGCGCCGCGCGGCGCGCCGGCTGGTCCCTGCGTGCGGCGACAGCCCTCGTGGCGGCAGGGACGTTCTGGGTGCACCAGCGCCCGAACATGCGCGACCAGATCTGGTTCTTCGGCCGCGCCTGCCGCAACGTGCTCGACCAGCACGTCACCGCCGGGCTCTTGGTGCGCAAGCTGCAAGCGCGCCGGGTGCTGGTCGGCGATGCCGGCGCCATTACCTACAGCGCGGATTTGCCCGGGCTGGATCTCATCGGGCTGGGCGGCTATCGCCGCTACCCGTTCGCGCGCTCGGCCGTGAACGGGCTCGGTGCCTCGTTCGAGCTGATCGAGCGCATCCCGCCGGTCGAGCGGCCCGATGTCATGGCCATCTACCCGAGCTGGTGGGGGGATCTGCCCACGTACTTCGGGCAGTACGTTGCCGCCGTGCCCGCTCCGGGCAACGTGATCTGCGGTGGGCTGGAGAAGGTCATCTACCGGGCGGACTGGACGCCGCTCGACCGAAGCGGGCGGCCGCGCACGCTGCGGCCGGGCGAGCGGGTCGCCGACGAGCTCGATGTGGCCGATCTGCTGAGCGAGCGGGAGCACGGCTATCGCACCGTCGACTGCGAGGCGGCCGCGGGCGAGCACGTCGGACACGTCGCCTACCGCCTGCTGGGCGATCCCGCCGCCGGCCGGCGCGATCTCTTCGACGCCGGCCGCCGCATCGCGCCGGGCTGCGCGGATGGCGCCGGAGCGGCCCGTACGGGTGCGGGTCGCGGTCGATGGCGTCCCGCGCCAGACGTTGCTTCTCACGCGCCGCAGCCTGCTCTGGCAGGAGCTTGGCGTCGTGCTGCCCGAGGGGCTCGGCGAGCGCTTCGAGCTCAGCTTGACGCCGCAGGATGACGAGTCCGTGCACTATCACATCTGGGTCGTCGAGCGCGCCCCCGGCCCGAGGGCAGTGAAGGAGCCGTGAGAGGTGCGCGCTGACGGCGCCGCGTGGGGAGACTGGCACGCGCGCGCCCTTTGCCTGGCGCTGGCGGTGCTGGCCGCCTGGATCTTGCCTCGGCTGCTGCGGCTCGGAACCAGCCGGCGCGCCTCGTGGCTCTTCGCGGCCCTGAGCGCGGCCGGCGCCAGTGCCCTGTCGGCGGGCTACGTCGTGGCCTACCTGCGCGGCGGTCCCCGCATCATCGACGCCACGGCCTACTGGCTCCAGGCGCGGGCCCTCGCGGGGGGGATGCTGGCCTTTCTCGTCGGCAGCCCTGCCGAGTCCTACCTCGGTCGCTTTCTCCTGCTCGCTCCGGCGAGCGCCGCCGCCGGCCCCGCGGCCGCGGGGATCTTCCCGCCGGGCTACCCCGCGCTGCTCGCCCTGGGCTTCCTCGGCGGTATGCCGCTCGCCGTCGGCCCGCTGCTCGCTGCCGCGCTCGTGCTCTGCACCTTCGATCTCGCGCGGCAGGTGGCCCGCCGGGACGCGGCCGAGCTCGGTTTCGGCCCCGGCGCGTGCGCGTCTCCGGCGCGGTTCGCGGCGCTCTTGAGCGCCCTGTGCGCCGTGCTGCGCTACCACAGCGCCGACACGATGGCGCACGGCCTGGCGGCGTTGTGCTTCGCGGCTGCTTTGGCCGTGACGCTGCGGGCGGACGGCCAGCAGGGATGGCGCTTGCCGGCGCTCGGCCTTGCCGCCGGCCTGATCTCCGGGTGGCTGCTATGCACGCGTCCCGTGTCCGGCCTGGCGCTGCTCGCGACCATGGCCGTCGCCGGCGCGCAGAGCGCGCGGCGCTCGGCTACTGCGCGGCGCGGGGCTCTGTGGTGGGCGGCTGCCGTGGCGGTGGGCCTCGTGCCGGGGCTGTGCGTGCTCGCCGCGCAGAACGCCGCTGCCACGGGCGATCCGCTCCGGCCGGCGCAGCTTGCCTACTACGCCGTGAGCGACGGCCCGCCCGGCTGCTTCGCCTACGGCTTCGGCCCCGCCGTGGGCTGCCTGGGCGAGCACGGCGACTTCGTGCGCGCCAACTTGCCCGCGGGCTACGGGCTCGTCGCCGCGCTCGGGACCACGGGGCGCCGGCTCTGGCTACACCTGGGCGACGCGCTGAACTTCGCGCCCCTGTTCGCGCTCGTGGCCCTCGGCGCGGCGCTCGGCTGGCGCGTGCGTTCCGTGCGCCTGCTCGGCTGGGGCATGCTGCTGCAAGTGGCGGCCTACGCGCCGTTCTACTTCGACGGGAGCTTCCCGGGCGGCGGCGCCCGCATGCTTGCGGACGTGCTCCCCCTCGAGCACGTGCTCGCCGCCGTCGGCGTGTACGGCCTGGGCCCGCGCGTGGGCTCCCATCGCTGGCCGGCCGGACGCCTGGCCGCCGCGGCGGTGGCCGTGGGCCTGCTGTACCTCGGCGCGCACGGGCTGTCGGCACACGCCGCGCTGCGCGATCGCGACGGCGGGCGCCCGATGTTCGAGCCCGCCGTTGTGGCCGGCGCGCGGGGCCTCGTGTTGGTGGACACCGACCACGGCTTCAATCTCGGCTACGATCCCCGTGGCGGGGAGACGCGCGTGGCGCGCTACCGCGGCGACGCGCTCGACCGGCTGGCGTGGGAGGCGCTCGGAAGGCCGCCCGCCTACCGGTACCGCTTCGAGGCACAACCGCGCGCACCCGCGCTCGTCTGGCTCGAGCCCATTGCCTTCGATCCACGCGACAGCGCCGCGCTGCCCGTGCGGATCGAGGGCGAATCGCTCTGGCCGGCGCGGGCCCAGCGACAGGGATGGGCCTGGCCCGAGTGGCCCCCGGCCGGGGTGGCGGGGCAGGCAGCGGCACGCTGTGCCTCCCGGGGGCGCTGGCTTGGCTTCGATCCCTCGGGCTCCGGCGCCGAGCTCGAGCTCGGGCTGCCGGCGAGCGCACTCGCCGGCCGCGCGGTCCGGCCGATCCTGGTCGTGGGCCTCGGTCCCGGCGAGCCGGCCGCCGTGCGCCTGGACATGGTGTGCGACGGCAGGCACGTCCGGCGCTGGGAGCTTGGGGCGCCGGCCGCGGCCCGGCCCGGCTGCGTGGCGCTCGATCCGGCCCGGGTGCAGAGCGGCTGCCGTTCGCTCGCGCTGCGCCTGCGCGCCACGGCCAAGGTAGGCCTGGACTGCGTGGAGGCGAGTGAGAAGCGTTGACAATACAACATGTTGGATGCCAATCTCGGCCTTCGATGCCCGTTCGGGCGCCGGCCGGGACGGCCGATGCTCCGCGGGCCCGCCACGGCGGCCGCGATCGGCAACGCAACACGGAGATGCGAGCATGACCAAGAGCGAGTTGATCGAGACCCTCACCGCGCGAGGCGAGATCACCAAGGCCCGCGCGGAGCTCATCGTCGGCTGCGTGTTCGACGCCATGGTCGAGGCGCTACGCCGGGGCGAGGGCATCGAGATCAGGGGCTTCGGGAGCTTCACGGTGCGCCCGTACAAGCCGTACACCGGGCGCAACCCGCGCACCGGCGATGCCGTGCAGGTGGCGGCCAAGCGCCTGCCCTTCTTCAAGGTCGGCAAGGAGCTGCGCGAGATCGTGAACAACGGCCGCGGCCGCCCCATCACCAACTCCCGTCCGCCCGGTTGAGCGCCCGCCGCGGATGCCTTCGGTATCAGAGCAGCTCGAGATCCTCTGCCGCGGTGTGGTCGATCTGCACGTGCGCGGCGAGCTGGAGGAGCGCCTGGCGAGCGGCCGGCCGCTGCGCGTCAAGGCGGGCTTCGATCCGACGCGGCCCGACCTGCACCTGGGCCACACCGTGCTCATGGAGAAGATGCGCCAGTTCCAGGAGCTCGGCCATCGGGTGATCTTCCTCGTGGGCGACTTCACCGCGATGGTGGGCGATCCCACGGGCCGCAACGAGCAGCGGCCCCGGCTCACGCGCGAGCAGGTACGCGAGGCCGCGCACACCTACCAGAGCCAGGCCTTCAAGGTCCTGGATCGCGACCGGACGGAGATCCGCTACAACTCGGAGTGGCTCGGCGAGCTCTCGACCGCGCAGCTCATCGCCCTGTGCGCCCGCTACACCGTGGCGCGCATGCTCGAGCGCGACGACTTCGCCAAGCGCTTCGCCGAGAACCGTCCCATCCACGTGCACGAGTTCCTCTACCCGCTGCTCCAGGGCTACGACTCGGTCGTGCTGGAGTGCGACGTGGAGCTGGGCGGAGCAGACCAGCTCTTCAACCTGCTGGTGGGCCGGGATCTGATGCCGCGCTACGGCCTGCGGCCGCAGTGCGTGATGACCACGCCGCTGCTCGTGGGAACGGACGCACGGCTCGTGGACGGCCGCGTCGTCGGCGCCAAGATGTCGAAGAGCGTGGGCAACTACGTCGGCGTGGACGAGCCGCCCTTCGAGATGCTCCAGAAGCTGATGCTGATCGACGACCAGGTGATCTGGCACTTCATGGACCTGCTCTCGCCGCGGCCTCCCGACGAGCTGCGCGCCCTGCGCGCCGCGGTGGATGCGGGCACGACGAGCATCGTCGCCGCCAAGGAGCAGCTCGCCCGCGACATCTTGGGCCGCTACCACGAGCCGGCGGCGGTCGAGGATGCCTTTGCCCGGCGCCGGGCCATCAGCCGCGGCGGCGCGCCCGACGACGTGCCCGAGCTATGGGTCACGTCCACGAGCGAGCAGATCGGGCTGGCCAAGGCCCTCCAGCTCGCGGGCCTGGCTGCCAGCACGTCCGAGGCCGCGCGCTTGATCAAGCAGGGCGGCGTCTACCTCGACGGCGAGCGCGCCCCGGACGACAAGCTCGCGCTACGCCGGGGCGAGTGCCATCTCGTGCGCATCGGCAGCAAGAAGCGCCGGTTTGCCAGGGTGGTGATTCGGTAGCGCGGTCGCCGGCCTAGTCGATCTCGGCCGTGATCCCCTTCTCGGTGCCGGGGCGGGGACGAAGGACCCCCGCCCGGTGGTCGGCGACGAGGTCCATCCGTTCCATTTCCTCGCAACCGAGCAGGACCGTCGTGCGGTGAGGCTCCACGACCGCGTCCGTGGTGATCTCGCGACCGGGCAGGCCGGGGATCCGCACCTTCAGGCCCTGGACCAGACGCAGGCGCGCGCCGCGCTGGTCGGCATAGCGGACGCTGACGGTACCGCCCGACACGAGCTCGAGCTCCTCGGCGATCCGCTTGGGCAGCACGGTGTAGGTCGATCCGCTGTCCACCTTGGCGGTGACGGTCATGGGCCTGCGCTTGCCGGAACGGATCTCGCGCTCGTGGAGGAAGTTCCACAGCTCCAGCGTCTGCTCGATTCTCCGGGCCATCGCCGCAAGGATAGCACGGGCAGCAGCGGTACGGGCCGGGCGAGGGGCCGCCGGGGTGGGGGGACGGCGGCGTGGCGCGTGCACCCGCACAGCGTCGAATCTGCTTGGCTGAACGGATGTTCCGTGGTATGTGCCCCACCGCAGGTTCAAGAGGAGCGATGCGGGGCGCGCCGAGCACATGGTGGGGCAAGCTTGAGCGGGACGCTGGCTCGCGCGAGGTCCGGGGGTGGCACCCGCTGCTCCACCATAGTGCGGACGTGGCTGCTTGCGCTGCCGCGCTGCTGGCGCTTCCGCTCTGGCGCTCTCGCCTGGCGGCGCTGGCCGACCTGTCGGATCTCTCCGAAGCACAGTGTCAGCGCCTCTGTGCGCTGGCTGCCCTGCATGACGTGGGCAAGTTCAACCACGGCTTTCAGGCCAAGGGGGATCCGCGCGCCACGTGCACGGCCGGGCATGTGTCCGAAGCCGTGGCGCTCGTCGGCTCGGGACTGCAGCCCCGCTTCTCGGACGCCATCGGCTACGCGAGCATGGAGACCTGGGGGGTGGAGGACCAGACGTGCCGGCTGCTTCTCGCCGCGGTGGGCCACCACGGCAGGCCGTGCAAGGTGGATGCGGGGCAGACGCCTACCCACGCGCACTGGCAGGCGCGCGGTGGCCGGGATCCGTTCGCCGGCATGGCGCTGCTCGCGCAGCACGCGCGCGTGTGGTTCCCCCAGGCGTGGTCCGCGGCGGCGACTGCGTTCCCGCAACGTACGGAGCTCGAGCATGCCTTTGCCGGGCTCGTCATGCTCGCCGACTGGCTCGGATCGGATCGGCGCTGGTTTGGCTTCAGCGAGGCGTACGATGATGCCGACCCCGAGCAGCGCTTCCCTGGGTCGCTTCAGGCGGCTCGCCGCGCGTTGCGCGGCAGCGGCCTGGACGTCGGTGCCGGCCGCGAGGACTTGGGGGGCACCGACCCGCTGGCGGCCGTCACTGCGCACGTTCCGCGCGCCGCCCAGCGCGCGTTGGTGAGCCTGCCGGTGGAGGCCGGCGGCAGCGTGACCGTGCTCGAGGCCGAGACGGGCTCTGGGAAGACGGAGGCGGCGCTGGCGCGCTTCGTCCGTCTCCTTCGGGAGGAGCAGGTGGACGGCATGTACTTCGCGCTGCCCACGCGCACCGCCGCCACCCAGATCCACGCTCGCGTGGTCGAGGCGGTGGCCCGTGCCTTCCCCGACGACCGCACGCGCCCACCGACCGTGCTGGCCGTGCCCGGGTACTTGCAGGTGGATGACGTGCAGGGGGTGCACCTGCCAGGGTTCGAAGTGCTCTGGCCCGACGGCGCAGAGGACGGCGGAGCAGAAGACGGGCAAGAAGGCGGAGAAGGGCGATCCGGGATCCGACAAGCAGGGGGCGCCCGAGGCCGAGCCCGCTCCGAAAGTGGACACGGACCAGGTGACCGTGCTCGGCATGCCGGAACTCGGGTTCCTGCGCAGCATCGTAGCGGCCGCGTGCCAGAAGCCCGACGCAAAGGAGGCAGTGGCGGAAGTCGAGAGGCTCCTCGACAAGGACGCCATCAAGAACCTGAACGCACTCAGGCACGGCGCTGGTCTCGGCGCCGCGCTGTTCGGGCGCATGGTGACCGGTGACATCCTGGCGCGCGTGGACGCCGCCATCCACGTGGCGCACGCGATGACGGTGCACGGCGAGCACAGCGAGAGCGACTACTTCTCCGCGCTCGACGACATCCTCAAGGAACAGGAGGGCGAGCAGGGCAGCGGCCACATCAACTCCAGCGAGCTGACCTCGGGGCTCTTCTACGGCTACGTCTCCATCGACGTTCCGCTGCTCGTCTCCAACCTCTCCCAGGACAGGACTCTGGCCGGCGACGTGATCGAGAGGCTCGTGCACATGGTGGCCACCGTCAGCCCCGGCGCAAAGAAGGGATCCACCGCGCCCTACGCCTACGCCCACCTCGTCCTTGCGGAGGCCGGCAAGGCGCAGCCGCGCACGCTGGCCAACGCGTTCCTGGAGCCGGTGCGCGTCACGCCGGCGCGCCCCAGCATCGTCGAGAACGCGTACGTGGCGGTGGCGGAGTACCTGAAGGAGCTCGACGCCATGTACGGCGTGCAAGGTGCGCGCGCCCTGGCCGGCATCAAGTTGGGCACGCACTTCGACGGCATCGTAGGCGACGGCAACAAGACGCTGGCCGACCTGGCGGACTGGGCCAAGCAGAAGGTCGTGGCATGAACGGTGACCAGGACATCCTCCTGCTGCGCCTGGATGCGCCGCTGATGAGCTTCGGCGCGCCCATGGTGGACGAGCGGGGCGTGATCCAGCCGTTTCCGGCCCTTTCGATGCTCACGGGCCTGCTCGCCAACGCCCTCGGCTACGACCATCGCGACGAGGAGAGGCTCGGTGCGCTGCAGGAGAGGATTCGGTACGCGTCGCGGTGCGACCGCAAAGGCGAGATGCTCAGGGACTACCAGACGGTGGACCTCGATCCGGAGACCAGCCCCTGGATGGATCCTCGACAAGTTGGCTGGACGACGCGGGGCAGGGTCGCGGAGCGCGGCGGCGGGAAGGCCAAGAAGGGAACGCACATTCGTTTCCGTGACTACTGGGCCGACAGCGTCCACACGGTGGCGGTGCTCCTCGATCCCGCCGAGAAGGAGCCCGGCGTGCAGCAGCTCGCCGGGGCGATCGAGTGGCCGGCGCGGCCGCTGTTCATCGGCCGCAAGTGCTGTCTCCCGGCCACGCGGATCCTGCTTGGCGTGGTACGCGCCCCGTCGCTGATCTGCGCTCTGGCCCGCTGCGCGCGCCCGGACGCAAGAAGGAAGCCAGATAGCGGTCGCCTCTCGGCCTGGTGGTTCGACGGGGACGACGCGTCGGCGAGCGCAGGCGGCTCGCGCGTGATCCCGGTGACCGACGAGCGCGACTGGCACAACCAGATCCACGTCGGCCGGAGGCTCATGCGGCACGGACAGATCGATCCGCCGGAGGCCGGGCATGGAAGCTGACGCGCTGCACCTGCTGAGGATGGGCATCCGCTGGGACGCCCTCATGGCCCTGGGCAAGCGACGCCACCTGCCGCTACACACCGTGGACGAGGGCTACCTGGTCCACTGCTTCCTCGCCGAGCTCTGGAAGCAGCAGTCACCCCGCCCCTTCCGCGTGAGGCAGAACGAGCGCAAGAACCGCTTCGCCGAGGTGTGGGCGTACAGCCGGCGGAGCCACGACGTGCTGGCCGATGACGCGCGGCTGTACGCCGACCCGCAGATCCTCGACGCCGTGGACTGGGGCAACGTCCACTCCAAGCCCATGCCTTCGGTGCCCGTCGGCAAGACCGTGGGCTTCGAGCTCCGCGCCTGCCCGGTGGTACGCAACAGGCGAGGGGACGACGGGAACAAGGAACGCGAGGTCGATGCATGGCTGGCTCGCTGCCACGCGGTGGATGGCGACGAGCCGGTCGACCGCGAGCAGGTCTATCGCGAGTGGCTGCAGAAGCAGATCGAGCAACGCGGTGGCGGCGCGATGTTGGGAGCACTCCGGCTGGTCGCCTTCAAGCGGGACCGGCTGCTACGCCGGGAGCACGGCGGAGAGCGGACGTCACGGCAGCTCGAGCGTCCGGGCGCGCACTTCGAGGGAACGCTCACCGTCCAGGACAGCGCCGCGGTCATGGGCCTGCTCTCCCGCGGCATCGGGCGGCACCGCGCTTTCGGCTTCGGCATGCTCGTCCTCGTCCCCCCGAGGTTCGCGTGCTGAAAGGTCGGCTCGGCCTGGAGACGGCGCGGGTCCCCCACGCGGACCGGCACGGTTGCTTGTGGCTGCACCACGGCGGCCTCTACGTCGAGGACGGCACGCTGCGCTTCAAGACGACCGGCTCCGGCTTGTTGCCGGCCGGCGACTACGCCATCCCGTTCCAGACGGTCTCCTGCGTACTGCTTGGCCCCGGCACCACGATCAGTCACGACTGCCTGCGTCTGCTGGCGCGCCACGGCACGGGCCTCATCGCCGTCGGCGAGGACGGCGTGCGGTACTACGCTTCCATGCCCTTCGGCGCCGACAGCTCGGCACTGGCTCGACGTCAGATCGATCTCTGGTCGGACGTGCACGGCGCTCGGATCGCGGTGGCTCGCCGCATGTACGCCTGGCGGCTGGGAGAGGTGCTTCCGGCCACGGAGATTGCGGTCCTGCGCGGAATCGAGGGCGCCCGCGTCAAGACGCTCTACCAGCGACTGGCCCAGCAGCACGGGGTGGCGTGGACCGGACGTTGCTACGACCGCGACGATCCCGACGCAACCGACCCGGTCAACCAGGCGCTCAACCACGCCTCGACCGCCGTTCGCTCCGCGGCGATGATCGCCGTGGCCGTCACGTCCACAGTGCCGCAGCTTGGGTTCATCCACGAGGATTCCGCGCTGAGCTTCTGTCTGGACATCGCCGATCTCTTCCGCGAGCAGGTGGCGCTGCCAGTGGCCTTCCAGGCCGTGAAGCGGGCGGGCCAGCGTCCCGACGAGCCGCTGGAACGCGTCGCCCGGCGGTTGGCCGGTCGAACGCTTCACCAGATGGGCGTGATCCCAGCCATGATCGACCGCATCAAGGCGCTCTTCGAGGAGAAGCCCGATGGCGATGACCGTCGTGGTGACGCGGAATGCTCCTGAGCGCTTCCGGGGCTTCCTCGCTTCCTGCATGCTGGAGCTGGCGCCCGGCGTCTATGCGAGCCCGGGCATAACGCGGGGCGTGCGCCAGCGTATCTGGGAGGTCTGCACCTCGTGGCAGGGCGAGCTTCCTCCGGACGGCTGCGTGCTGATGACCTTCGTGGACCGGGCCAGCCCTGGCGGCCTGGGAGTCCTCGTGCTCGGTTGCCCGCGCAAGGATCTGGTCGAGCATGAAGGCGTGTGGCTGGCGCGGCGCGATCTGCCGCCGGAGCTGAACGAGCCTGCCCCCTTCCCAACCCCTTGCCCGCGCCCGCCTTCTTCTCGGCGATCGGCGGCGTGAGCGCATCGGTTTCATCGCGGCGCACGAGGGATCTCGACGGTTGCGGCCAGGACGAGCGCGATCGACAACGCCAGCACCGTCGAGCCCGCCGAGCGACTCCGCGGATCCCGCAGGCGCCGGTGACGGCGCCTCACCCGCCACGCCAGGGCGCCAACGCGGCGAAAGCAGGTGGCCTGGTCTCCGACGGGGCCCCCAAAAACGACAGCGGAGCGAAAAAAGTCCTTGACAGCTTCCGGCGGGCACTGGCCGCCTGGCCGATTCTTCGCCTGGAGCTGCCCATTGCTCGCGCCCAGAGCCACGCTGTGGGGCGTAGCGGCGTATCGCCGGTCGCGAGAGCGTCCGAGCTCCCGAAACCGCACCACAAGGCCGCACGGCGCCGTGTCCGGAGGCCAAGAAAGGCTCCCCCGCGTGCGCGGGGATGGACCCTATACTCGAATCATTCCGCGCGCATACCACCAGGCTCCCCCGCGTGCGCGGGGATGGACCCCTGGGCCCTAGGATTCACCGGGTTAGCCACAGGCTCCCCCGCGTGCGCGGGGATGGACCGGCAGCAGGATGACGTCCGGGTCCACACCGAGCGGATCCTCCGCGTGCGCGCATGGTGAGCCAGGACATCGGAACCCACCCCTGGTTCGGCGGCCCGCCCGTGCTGCTCGTCACCATCGACCTCGGCGCTGAGGCCCACGCCGGCTGACCAGAGCGCGCATGCCGGGCAAGCCGCGCCGTGTGTCGGGGAGCGAGGCGACTCGGCTGCTCGCAGGCTTCGGCTTCGCGGTTCACGCGACCAAGGGGAGCCACGGCAAGCTGCGGCGTACGAGCGCGGGGGTCAGAGGTCGAGCCGGATCATCACGGGCCCCTAGCCGGCCGGCGTGTGCACCTTGAAGCCCTCGGCACGCGCGGCCTCGCACAGATCGCCGTCGAGGCAGACGAAGCCGCGACCACGCGGCCGCCGATCGGCCCAGACAACAGCCGCGGCGAGCTGCAGCGCGTCTGCCGCTCGCAGCGCGTAGGCATGGAGCAGACGGGCAGCCTCGTCTCGCGCGACCTCCGCGGCTTGGACTTCAGTCCACCGGGTCGCGAACCGGCGCGCTCTGGCCTCGGCCTCGTCCCTGAACCGCCCGTCGATCGCGCCATCTCGGCAGAGCCGACACAGCGCCGACACGACCTCGGTGATCGTCATCATCCAGACGACCTGCCGCGGATCGGCACGAAGTGCGGCACGGCAGGCGCGGCTCGCGGGCTGCTCCACGAGCAGAGGCACGATCGCCGAGGCGTCCCAGAACATCATCGACCCTGCCGTCGCTCCGCCAGCAGGGCTGCAAGAAGTCGCGATTCGGGGTCAGACGGCCCGGGCCGGAGCAGGTCGTTCGGGAACGGACTGGCGTCACCCAGGCGCACGATCCCGCGCCGCGCAAGGCTCCGGAGCAGGGCCGCGTCCTCGTCATCGCCCTCAACCGTGTCCACGGGCACGAGGTCGGCGACGGGCGTGTTGCGATCCAGGATCCGAACACGACCTCCCGCGCGGACGTACTCCAGGTGGCGCGACAGGTTGTTCTTGGCGTCAGCGATCCTGACGAGCTTCATGTGGCCAAGTTAGCCAACTTCACGTTGCTTGGCAACGGGCAGGGGGGTGGGTGAGAAACACGTCATCCTGCGGCGGACCGTCCCCCGCCGCGCGCGCCGAGCCTCGGGTGACGGTGTGCTTGCGGCGACTGGCGCCAAGCTCGATCTCTCGACCACGTGCACCGTGCGTAGCGCTTGCAGCGTTTCGGTGGCCGACAGGTGCGTGCGCCTTCCGGGGTCGGGGCACGCACTCTGGCGTGCTTGCTGCGGCCGTTGACCGGCGTGTCGTGCGAAGATACGCTGCTTGGCGGTGGTGCGTGCAGCGAGTCGAATTCGAGTGGGATGAGCAGACGGCACTGGATCGACGAAGGGGTGCGCTCGGGCCGGTGAACCGCACGGCGAATAGTGTCCGGGGGGACGGCTCTGGCGGCCGCAGAGATGTGCTCCTCGCCCTGCTTGCGGCGAGCCTCGGCGCGCTCGGCGGCTGCGGCGGCGCCGGCCGGGCGCGGGCGGCCGCGAGCCCCGGTCCGCTCGGCGCGCCATCGGCTCCCAGGCCGGGCCCGGCGCCCGGCCCGGCCGAGGTCGCGGCGTTGACCGATCTGCTCTCCCCGGCCGGGCTGCGCTGGCTCGTGCTGGCCGAGCCGGAGAGCATCGCCCGGATCGAGTGGCTCAAGGCCCCGGTGGCGCGCGTGCTGCAGGGCGAACGGCTGGATCTGGTGGCCCAGACCTCGGGCCTGGATCTGCGGGAGCTGCCCGAGATCGCGGTGGGTGGCTACGCCGAGGCAGGCCGCGCCGCTCCGGCTCCGACTCCGGCGGGCCCGGCCGCGCCGGAGCCCGAGGGCGACGTCGTCTTCTACCTCGCACGCCACCGGCGCAGCGCAGTCTACGTCGAGCGCCTGTTTCGCGAGCGGCTCACGGGCGACGAGCAGCGCGAGGTCGAGCGCGACGACGCCGTCGTCGTCTCCGGGTCGGTCGGGTCGCGCCGCTTGAGCTTCGTTCGCGTCGGCGAGACGGTCGTGGGCTACCAGTACGGCGGCGACGCTCTGCGGGGCCCGGCTCGCATCGCCGCGCTCTTCGCGGCCGGGCGGCTCACGCGCGCCGCGCCCCTGAGCCGCGATGCGGAGCTCGGGCGCATGCGCGCGTGCCTCGGCCCGGCGGCCGTCACGGCGTTTCTCCCGGGGCCCTTCGAGGAGGCGATGGCGGCGGGGGCCCGGGGCCTGCTCGGGGCGGCGAGCGCACTCGGCGCGGCGCTGGCGGTGACCGAGCGCCAGAGCCTGCGGCTGGAGCTCGCCCTGGCCGGCGACTACTCGAGCGACGCGCCGCGGGCCGTGACGCTGCTCGACGCCGCCTGGCAGGATCTCGCCAAGAGCGATCTCGGCCACCTCTGCGGCCTGGCCGAGCCCACGCAGGCACACCGCGCCTGGGCCGAGGCCGGGGCGCTGCGCCTGCGCGTCGAGCTCGATCCCGCCCGCCTTTTCGACGGCCTGGCCGCCGCCACGATGGACGACGTTCGCACCATCATGCGTTGACGTTGATCAGACGTCCAGACCTCGCTTGAGCGCGTCCACGCGGATGACGTCGCCCGCGCGCGTGCCGATCCAGAGCCGGTTCCCGCCCCGCGTGGTGGCGGCAAGGACCGTGGGCTCGCCGTTCGCGCGCACGTCGACCACTGCGGTGGGCGTCATGGGCTCGGGGCCGGCGCCCTGCAAGGCGTCGGCGTTGAACAGCCGGAGCTTCCCGTCGGCTCCGATGGCGAAAAGGCTGCTCGCAATCACCGCGACGCCGACGGCGGGCCCGTCGAGCACGACCATCTTGGCGCTGGGCGGCGCCATGCCGGCGCGGCGGACGACGCACGCGTTCGCCGTACCGCGCTTGAACAGCGCCGCGAGCTCGCGGCCGCCGGCGAGCCGGTCCAGGGGCGCCGCGTCCGCGGGCAGGTCGGCCCGCGCGCTCGGGGCGGACTCCGGCGTTGCGCCCGGGTGCGCGCGAAGCTGCCCGCCGCCCGGGCCGTCCACGACGGCATAGGTCTCGCCCGCGCCGATCGCGCAGGCCCGCAGCTCGCCGCGCAGCGTGAAGTCGCGGCCCACCACCTCGTGCTGGTGCATCTTGAGCTCGGCGCCACGACCGCCCCAGCCGATCGCGAACGCGGTCTCGCCGCCCGGGTTGGCGTGCAGGCTGCGGATGTCGCGCGCCGCCTGATCGAGCTTGGGCGTGTGCTGGATGTCGAGCAGCGCCCAGATCTCGTCGCCGCTGCGGACGACGGCCACCGCTTTGGACAGCAGCGCGACCTCGGTCGCCGCGCCCAGGGCGACCTTGCTGGGCTTGCTCGTGCCGCCGGCGAAGGGCACGGCGCTCACGGTCACCGGATCGGTGGTCAGCGCCGCGATCAGGTTGGCCGGCTCGAGCGCGGCGAGGGAGGCAACCTCGGCGCCGAGGCCGGCGACCTTGCGGGGGGAGCTCAGGTTCGTGAACGGCATGGGGCGCAGCCTACCGCCTCTCTAGCAGACCGTGAACAGGAAAGCGGGGGAACGCGAGGAACAGCCCGCTTCCTGGTGCCGCGCGTGCCACGGGAAACCGGGCCGCACTTCGGCCGCGCGGCACCGGCGGTCGTGCGGTTCCACCCCGACCGGACCGCCCCGCGTGCTATCCTGCTTGCTGATGGGTCACGTCTACGTCGACGCCACGCTGAGCTGGGCCACGAGCGAGCCGGTGCGGTTGCTCGTCGACACGGGCGCTACCTACGGCATCGTTCCGGCCGATCTCGCCGCGCGTCTGGGTCTGCCCCTGTCGCCCGTGCCGCGGAAGGTTCGGCTGGCCGACGGCCGCGAGGCCGAGTGGCCCTTCACGACGCTCTGGGCCAGCGTTGCCGGCCGCGAGGCGGCCGTGACGAGCTTCGTGGCACCGCCGGGGGCTGAGCCGGTCCTCGGCGTCGAGGGCCTGGAGTGCCTCGGCTTGGCGGTGGATCCCGCGGATGGGCGCCTGCTGCCGACGCGGGCGCATGCGGTGCTGGCCGTCGGATACCGCCTGCCCCCGTAGGCCCCAAGCGGGCAATCGCCCGGCGCTGCGGGCGCGCTCATGCGCGCAGCCCCGCCTGACGAGCCGGGTGCTGGAATGCGCGAACGGCTACCCTGTCACTTCGGCGGCGTCACGGGCGCGCAGGTCGATACGCCCGCGCCCACGATGCGCAGGCCCGCGTTCTGCAGCACGGTGACGGTCGTGCCGTCCGCCGGCCGGTAGCGATCGATCTGCGACGAGGTGCAGGCCATCCCGGGGCAGGTGAAGAGCCAGAAGTCGCCTCCCCAGAAGGCGAAGGCCCAGGCGCTGCCGATCTCCACCGATGGCTGCGGCGCGATCGAGAGGATCTTGCTCGTGCTCTTGTCGATCTCGGCCACGACCTCGGGGTCGGAGAGGAAGAAGCCGAACAGGCGCGCTTCTCCCGTGCCGGTCAGCTCGGCCGGCCCGCTCACCTTGTCGTAGCTCCCGACCGGCTCCACGCCGAGCGTCTGGAGATTGAGCCGGGCGATGCCGATGCCGTCGTAGCTGCCGAGGTAGAGCGTCTCGGCGTTGCTCCCCGGCGTGTCGGAGACGAATCCCATGCCGAACAGGCTGAAGCCGCTGACCTGGTTCGGCACGAAGCCCGTCGCCGAGCAGGCCGCGCTCTTGATGTCCACGTTGTACATGCGGCCGTCGTTGAACAGCACCCAGGCGACGTCGTTGCGGGCGACGGCCATGGAGAACGGGGTGGCCAGGCCTCCGCCCTGCGGGCAGGCGATGATGCCGATCTGCTTCAGGGCCAGGGTCGGCGGGTAGAAGCTGTAGAGCTCGTTGCCCACGCCCACGACGTAGACGAGCTTCGACTCCTCGCTGCACGGGCTCGATACGCCGCCGCCCGCCCCTGAGTCGAACCCGATCGACCCGCCGGTGCCCGAGGCGCCGGTGCCGTCGTGGGCGCCGCTGCCGTCATGGCCGCCGCTGCCGTCATCGTCGCTGCCGCCGCCGAAGCTCGCCCGGGAGCCGGCCGAGCAGGCTCCGGCCGCTGCGCCGAGCGCCAGGGCGGTGAGCGCGCCGAGCGCTGACCAGATCTTCATGGGCATCCTCCTGCCACTCGCACCTACCAGGCCAAGGATAGCGCGGATCGGGCGGGGGGAGGGAAGGGGGCTCGACCGCGGCGCTGCAGCATACCCGTCCGGTGCCGGTTGTGCTTCGCTGCGGGCATGACTGCGGCCACCAACCCGCCTCGGCTCTTGCTCGCACCCGACCGGGCCACCTGGCGCAAGTGGCTCGCGCGACACCACGCGCGCGAGCCCGAGATCTGGCTCGTCTACTACAAGAAGCGTAGGTTCTCGAAAAGTGGTGGCAACTTCACTGACGAGGGTTCACAGGAGCCAAGGCGGGGCGAAGCTGGCTCGCGCCCCGGTCCCGGGCTACCCTCACCGGCAAGGTAGATGCCGCTATTCGCGGTCGCCATCGACACCGGCCCGCCGCCGCCGCCGCCTCCCCTGGCGCAGGTGCTGGTGTCGGCGTGCACGGAGGCCCTGGCCGAGGGCTCCTGCGTGCTTGCCGGCAAGGTCGGGGAGGGACAGGCGGTGCCGGCGCAGGCCGTCGTGGTCTGGGACGATCCGGATCGGCAGAACGTCCGGATCTGGGTCGCCTTCCGGCGGGAGACGTCGGTCGACCGAGTCGAACGCACCATGCGGTTCGGCGCCGCCGATGATCCGGCCGAACGGTGGCGGACGGTCGGCCTGATGATCGGCACGCTCGTGGGCAGGACCGTCGGGCCGGGCGCGCCCGGTGCGGCGCCCGCGCCGACCCCCGAGCCCGGAGCGCCGGCCAGGCCGGGTCGGCGGCCGCCAGAGGGCCGCGCACCCCGCGGCAGTCGGAGCGCAGGTGGGCAGGCTCGGCCTGCCGGCCGCCACCATCGGCCGGTCTGGGCGAGCGCGGGCGCGCTGACCGGACCGGGCTTCGACAGCGGGATGTGGCGTTGGGGCGGCTGGCTGCGCGGTGGTTATGCCTTCGAATCCGTACCCCTGATGTTCTGTGGGGCGGTGAGCTACGCGCTGCGCCCGGAGGACGAGCAAGGACTTGCTGCCCACTGGGTGAGCGTGGGCGGTGGAGGTGGCGTCCACGCCTCCGTGCCCTCCGTGCGCCTCGGCCTCGATGCCCGCCTGGAGGTGGTGGCCGACCGTTTCGGTGTTTCGGCCGCCGACAAGGCCACCGGAGCCGAGGAAAGCGGTTCGCACTGGAGGCCTGCCGCGCGCCTCGGCCTCGATGCGTGGTGGCCGGACGGAGAGATTGCGGCGGCCACGCTTGGTACCGAGGGGTGGGCATCGAGCGGAACGACGAGTGTCGAGCTGCGCGGGGTGCCCGTTGCCCAGGCGATCCCCCTTGGCTTTGCCCTGCTTGCCGGCATCCGCATCGCCCTTCCCTGAGCGGGGGGATGGGAGCTTCGGCGCCCTGCCCGGTGCCTGGTGCAGACGGGCTGCCTTGCCGGCCCGCCTTGCGGTTACTATGTAAGTGTTGAGGTGCTTGCTCGAACCCCAGATCCGCTGATGCGCCTCCGGGTCCTGCCAGGTGGCGTCCGGGGGCAGGAGCCTGTCGCGACCGATGAGGAGATCGTCGAGGGGATCCAGGGTGGAGATCGCGCCGCGGCCGGCCAGCTTTACGATCGGCTGTTCCGGGTGGTTGATGGGACGCTGTATCGCATCGTTGGCCGGCGCGGAGACGACCATGACGATCTGGTGCAGTCGGTCTTCGAGCAGATCTTGCTGTCCGTTCTGCGCCGGACTTTCGCGCGCCGCTGCAGCCTGACGTCGTGGGCCGCGTGCATCGCCAACAACGTCGGCCTGAACGCCCTGCGGTCGTGGCGGCGCCAGCGTTGCGTTTTCGATCGCAGCAGCGATCCGAGCCTGGCACAGGAGTGGCACGCCGACGCCACCGCTGCGGAACGCCTGCTCGTGGCGCGCAGCGATCTCGACCGGCTGCGGGCCTGCCTCGCCGCCATGGACCCGCGTCGCGCTGCGGCCGTCGTGCTTCACGATGCCCTCGGTCACGACCTCGATGAGGTAGCCAGGTTGAGTGGAGTATCCATCGCGGCCGCGCAGTCTCGCCTGGTCCGCGGGCGCCGGGAGCTGGCGCAGAGGATGGCGGCCGACGAGCGCTCGTCCGACCGCGGCACGGAGGAGGCATGAAGCCCGGCACGTCGTCCAGACGACTTTTGGCTCGGCTCGGCGCGAGCCCCGTGCTGGTCGAGGAGCGGGGCCGCGCCGCCGCCCGGCGCGAGCGGGTCATCGCCCGGCTGCACGTGCTCGGGCTGGCCGAGATCGGGCGGCGCACAGGGCGCGCGCGCCGGCTGCGCTTTCTGGCGCTCGTGGCGATCGCGGTGACGCCGGCGATCGCGCTGCTCGTCGTCTGGCTCGCCGTACGCGGCGCCGGCTCCCCCGGCACGAGCACGGCGCAAGGAGCGCGCGTCGCGGCGCTGGCGGGCAGCGTCCACGTCGTGCACACCGGCCGCGGCGCCACGGCCGTGTCACGCGACGAGCTCGCCGTGGGGCTTGCGGACGAGGTGACGACCGGCCCGGGCGCCCAGGCGCGGATGACTCTCGCCAGCGGAGCGGTTCTGACCGTGGGCCCGAACGCTCACCTGCGCCTGCTTCCTGTCGCCGAGCACCCGCACGGACGCCATGAACGCATCGAGCTGGGGCTGGGCCGGATCGATCTCGATGTGCCCAGGCTGGGGCCCGACGCCTCGCTCGGGGTCCAGACGGTCCATGCTCTCGTTCTGGTCCGCGGCACGAGCTTCACCGCCGAGGTCAGGCCGGCGGGCGACGGCGGCGGTCTCGCGAGCTTCGTGACCGTCATGCAGGGCGAGGTCGTGGTGCGCACGGACCGTCTCGAAACCAGGCTCGGTGCGGCAGCGCACTGGTCGTCCTGGCCACAGGAGGCCGAGCCCAGCCCGCAGGTTTCGGAGCCCGACGCCGCGTGGTCGAGGCCTCCTGGCACCAGGGCCGGCCGCCAGTCCGGCGATCCGCGCGCCGGAGCAGCCGCTGGCGGCGGGCCGCCTGCCGGACCGGCCGCGGGCGGCGAGGCGCGCCCGGCGAGCGAGCCGCCGGATGCCGGCGGTCCGGACGCGACGCCGGCGACCGCCGGATCGGCAGGCCCGGGGGCGAGCTCCGGCAGCACGCTCGCGGAGCAAAACCAGCTTTTCAGTGCGGCCATGGCGGCGCGGCGCCGGGGCGACGACGCAGCGGCCGTGGCCCAGCTCGACGAGCTCCTGCGCCGGTTCCCCGAGTCGGCGCTGGCGCAGGACGCCAGGGTCGAGCGCGCGCGTGCCATGGATCGGCTGGGGCGCACGCCCGGCGCGCTGCACTAGCGTCCGAGCTGCCTGCCGCGCCGGGGCTGCGGTTACTATCCCACTGATGTTGTCATCCTTGCGACCGGTATCCATCGGTCGCCAGATGTCCGTCCGGGCCGCCCTCCTTGGCCTGGCAATCCTCGCGCCTGCCGTCGTGGGCGCGTGTGGCGCTGGCGACGAAACGATCGGGCTGTTTCAGCCTACGGGCGGCGGCGCGGCCGCAGGAGGTGCGGCCGCCGGCGGCGCGGGCGCAGGAGGCGACGGGTGCGCTGCACCACTGCGCGAGTGCGCCGGCTCGTGCGTCGATCCCTCAACCGACGCGGCGCACTGCGGCGGCTGCGACCAGCCATGCGCCCCAGGGCAGCAGTGCCAGGGCGGCACCTGCGCGTGCGGCGAAGGGCTGGTCGACTGCGAGGGAGAGTGCGTCGAGGTTTCCGCCGATCCGAAGAACTGCGGCGGTTGCGGCCAGGCCTGCTTGCAGGGGCAGGCGTGCACGTCGGGCAAGTGCGGCGCTTGCCCGGCGGACAGCGTGGCCTGCGAGGCGCAGGGGCTCTGCGCCGATCTGTCGGCCGACGCCGCCAACTGCGGCGGCTGCGGCGTCACTTGCGGTCCGGGTGGAAGCTGCCAGGCAGGCGCGTGTACCTGCGGACCGGGCCTCGTGTTGTGCGAGCCAAAGGCCGGCTGCGCCGACCTGTCCATCGATCCGGAGCACTGCGGCGACTGCGAGCTGAGCTGCCTCGCGGGCCAGAGCTGCACGTCGGGCAAGTGCGGCCAGTGCCCGCAGGGCACGGTGCCGTGCGTAGAGGAGGGAGTCTGCGCCGACCCGTCGAAGGACCCCGCCAACTGCGGCGGCTGCGGCGTCACCTGCGGTCCCGGTGGGAGCTGCCAGGCCGGCGTGTGCGCCTGCCAGCCAGGCTTCGTCAACTGCGGGCCCGAAGTCGGATGCGTGAGCCTCTCGACCGATCCGAAGCACTGCGGCGGCTGCTGCAAGAGCTGCCTCGACGGGCAGAGCTGCGCTGCCGGCGTGTGCGGCGTCTGCCCGCCGGGCACGGTGGCATGCCTCGACCAGAAGGTGTGCGCCGACCTGTCGAAGGATCCGGCTCACTGCGGCGACTGCGGCGTGACCTGCGGTCCCGGTGGGAGCTGCAAGGCCGGCGTGTGCGCCTGCACGCCGGGCTTCGTCAACTGTGGTCCGAGCGTCGGGTGCGTGGACCTGTCCGCCGACGCCGGCAACTGCGGCGGCTGCGGCCAGCCCTGCCCGCCGGGTGCGAGCTGCGCGGCCGGAGCCTGCAAGTGCCCCAGTGTGGGGGAGATCGCGTGCGGCGGGAAGTGCGTCGACAGCCTCGTCGATCCCAAGAACTGCGGCGCGTGCGGCACGAGTTGCGATCCGCTCTTCGGCACGTGCAAGAGCGGCGCCTGCGCTTGCCAGGGTGGGCTCACGCCATGTGCCTCCGGCAAGGCCAGCCTGTGCCGCGACTTGCTCGACGATCCGAGCAACTGCGGCCAGTGCGGCAAGACGTGCGGGTCGCCGCAGTTCTGCAGCGCAGGAGCCTGCGCCTGCAAGCCGGGCCTGACGCTCGTGGGCAACCAGTGCGTCGACCTCCAGTCGGATCCCGGCAACTGCGGCGCGCCGGGCAAGGTGTGCTCCGGCAACACGCCGTTCTGCGAGCTGGGAGCGTGCGCGGACGACTGCAACAACAACCTCGACAACTGCGGCAAGGCCTGCGTCGAGCACGACACCGATCCTCTGCACTGCGGTGGCTGCGGCGGGGACGGTGTGTGCAAGGCCGACGAGGTATGCGTCGAGGGCAACTGCGAGAAGTGGATCGTCGCGCGCGCCTGCAACATGTGCCCCTGCCCGCTCGACTGCCAGGGCGGGTTCCCCAGGTGCTGCCCCTATCCGGGCAAGCCGGGGCTCCTCACCTGCGTCGACGCCGACCAGTGCCCGTGAGGCTGCCCCGACGGCAACGAGAGCACAGAGGAGATATCCGATGAAGGCGAAGCGACTGGTGGGCCTGCTGAGCCTGTTGGCGCTGCTGGGCGCGGCCGGCGCGGCGCGGGCACAAGCGCCGGGCGCGGTGCAGATGACGACGCAGAGCACCGTCAAGCTCAGGGGAAGCAAGGAGGACTTCGGCCGGCTCAGCGACGGCAAGCCGCTCAAGATCCGCATCGGCGGGCCGGCGAAGTACCAGGTCGAGCTCCGGGTGCTGCTCGGCCAGCCTCCGCCGGCCGCGGTGACCGTGACCGTGCTCTCCGGGGGCAAAACGCTGGGCGAGCCGTTCCAACTTGCCCCGACCCCGGCCGACAAGGCCGCCTGGGACGGGGCCGCGGCCTTCAAGCCGTCCAAGCCGCTCGGCTTCTTCCTGGCCTTCGAGGGCAAGAGCGCCGAAGTGGAGCTCCAGGTCAAGGGCTCGGGTCCCGGGGGAGCGGCAGCGCACGTGGTCCAGGTGGGCAAGGCCGAGCGGCCGGTGCCGGACTCCAAGCCGACGCTGGTGGTCTGGAGCGCGACGCCCGCCGGCCAGCCCGCGCCCGCCGCGCCCGAGAAGCCGGCCGCGCCCGACGAGCCGCAGCCGGAGAAGGTGGATCTCGGGCAGTTCAAGCCGGAGCCGAAGGCCGAGCCTAGCGGCGTGGCCGACTACCTCGATCTGTCCCTGGTGCCGGCCATCGGCTTCGGGGTGGAGATCGAGCCCGTCGACGCCGGCGTGGCGCCCTTCATCGGGCTGCGCCTGTGGTTTCACCAGGCCATCGGCGCCCGGCTCAACGTGTCCATGATGACCAGCTCCGGCGAGGCCGAGGTCGTCTCGAACGAGCCGGGGGTGCAGCCGCGCGTGGCCGTCGGCCGCAGCTTCCGCTCGACGCCGACGCTCGGCCTGTTCTGGAACATGCTGCACGACGAGAGCTCGACCTTCTACCTGTCGGGCGGCGCCGGGCCGGTGTTCTTCAAGGCCCCGCTGCGCGAGGCCGAGATCGGCGTGCGCGCGGGCGGCGGCCTGGGCGTGGAGTTTGCGCCGAGCTCGCTGCCGAGCCTGGGCTTCACCGTCGAAGGCGGGATGTGGGCCACCAGCTTCTCGTCGTCGCTCTCCGGGCTGGACGTGGCCCCGGTGCTGACCCTCTGTGCCCACCGCTACCTCGGCCGCAAGACGGGCAAGCAGGCGGCCGCCAAGCAGGAATGACGCCACCCACCAGGGAAGTTCACGGCTCCGCACCGCGCGTGCGGGGCGCGCACCAAGGAGACGGATCATGACCAAGCTCGTCGGGAACACCGCGCTTTCCGTGGCCATCTTCGGACTGCTGGCCGGTCTCGGCTTCTACGCCGGCGGCTGCGCGTCGGATCCCGTCTGCGGGGACGGCGAGCTCAACCGCGCCGACGAGGAGTGCGACGACGGCAATGCGGTCGACAACGACGGGTGCACCAACGCCTGCAAGCTGCCGCGGTGCGGAGACGCCGTCGTGCAGCAGGGCGAGGAGTGCGACGACGGCAACGCCGACGACACCGACGAGTGCCTCACCACCTGCGTGACGGCCCGCTGCGGCGACGCCGTGGTGCGGGCCGGCAAGGAGGAGTGCGACGACGGCAACCAGGACGACAGCGACGCCTGCCTGCCGACCTGCAAGAGCAACACGTGCGGCGACGGCTTCGTCTGGCGCGGTCGCGAGGCCTGCGACGACGGGAACGACAAGGACGGCGACGAGTGCACCGCCAGGTGCGCGCTGCCGAGCTGCGGCAACGGCATCCTGGAGCAGGGCGAGGAGTGCGACGACGGCAACGGCAGCAACGTCGACGAGTGCCTGAACACCTGCCTGAAGCCGAGCTGCGGCGACGGCTTCGTGCAGGCGACCGAGGAGTGCGACGACGCCAACTTCAGCGACAACGACGCCTGCCTGAACGAGTGCAAGCTCGCCAAGTGCGGCGACGGCTTCGTGCTCACCGGGGTCGAGGCCTGCGACGACGGCAACGCGGACGACAGCGACGGCTGCACCAAGACCTGCAAGCTGCCCACCTGCGGCGACGGCATCAAGCAGAAGGGCGAGGAGTGCGACGACGGCAACGTGAGCGACGGCGACGCCTGCCTGAGCACCTGCCTCAAGGCTCGCTGCGGCGACGGCTTCGTGCAGACGAGCGGCGATGGCGGCTCGGGCGGAGGCGGCGGCGGGGGCAACGATTCGGTCGAGGAGTGTGACGACGGCAACAAGAGCAACAACGACGCCTGCCTGAACGACTGCACGCTGGCCACTTGCGGCGACGGCTTCGTCCAGCCGGGCGAGCAGTGCGACGACGGCAACCCGGACGACAGCGACGCCTGCCTGGCCACCTGCAAGCTCGGCAAGTGCGGCGACGGCGTGGTCTGGAAGGGCGCCGAGCAGTGCGACGACGGCAACTCCTCCAACAACGACGCCTGCCTCTCGACCTGCCTCAACCCGAGCTGCGGCGATGGCTTCGTGCAGGCC
>JACQWT010000115.1 GCA_016209145.1 Deltaproteobacteria bacterium
CCCGGGTCGACCCCCCTTTGGGCGTTCCCGGCCGGGGTGGCCGCATGGTCCTGCAAAAGCGCGCCCGCCCAAGGCCCTCGCGAGCCCCCAAAAAGCCGATCGACGCCGCGGCCGATACGAGGCATCCTCCAACCCGGTCATTCGACCCGCCCCTCTGGCTGCATGACCCTGCAAATCAGGTGGCGGCATGAGGGTGCAAACTGGCACCCAGTCGATGCCGACCTCGCATGTGGCCGTGCACTACGGCGTCGGCTGGCACTGCGTGCGACGCGCCGAGCGGGAAGCTCTGGCGCGCTGGCTCGCCACCCGCGAGCCCGTGCTGCTGCGCATGGTCGGCATCGACGAAAAGTACCTGGGGCGGCGCAACAGCTTCGAGGACAAGTACATCACCATCGTCAGCAACCTCGAGACCGGCGAGCCGCTCTGGGCCGGCTGGGGCCGCAGCCAGGCCACGGTCCAGGCCTGGCTCGCGACGCTTTCGCCCGAGGACAAGGGGGCCATCGAGCTGTTCGCCGTGGACATGCACGGCCCGTTCATCCAGGCGATCCGGGACGCCGAGACCCTCCGGCACGCCGCCATCGTCCACGACCCGTTCCACATCATCAAGCGCGCCAACAAGGCGCTCGACGAGTTGCGGCGCGAGACCTTCTTCCGGGCCGGCTCGGAGATGCGGGCCCTGGGCCGCGGCAAGCGCTGGCTGTACCTACGAGCCTGGGAGCACTGCTCCCCAGAGCAAGAAGCGGAGCTCCAGCGGTTTCTCGCGGGCAACGGCAAGCTCGCCCGTGCTCGCCAGGTCGTCGACGAGCTGCGCGGCGTGCTGCGCGCACCCGACCGAGCCAGCATGGTCGTCGGCCTCAACCACGTGCTGCGCCGCACGGCCAAGCGCGCCAACGTGCCGATGCGCTCCCTGCATGACTCGCTGCGCAACCACTACCGCGAGATCGTGGCCCTGGGCGAGCACCATCCACCCACCGGCCGCATCGAAGCGCTCAACAACAACTGGGAGACGTTGCTGCGTCAGGCTCGAGGCTACAGGAACCTCGGCTACCTGTTGCTCAAGCTCCGTTTTGCGGCCGTCAATCCCATCCGCACCGAGCAGGGGCTTCGCCGCTTCCTCGCCCTTGGCCTGCCGCCGCCCTACCGCAAGGCTGCCTGACGAGCCTGCTCGGTCGGCCGCAGCCGGCGCACCCGGCGCCCCTGGGAAGGCCGGAGCATCCCGAGCCTGCGCCGTGCGCCAGCAGCCCCAAGTCCCCCTGGCTCGCGCTGGCCCGGCACGGCGCTCTCAGCCCGCCACCAGCGCCCTCCACGTCCATCGGGCGGCAGCCCGAGAACAACGACGGAGGCCGAAGGCCGGAGTCATCCACTTTAAAATGCCACATGGCAAGGCGCCAGCGTCATGGCAAGGCCGCGCCCGGCGTGGCGCTTGTCGGGCGGGACGCGCCGTCGATCCCGCGATGCATGCAAGCGCCATGACGGGCGCCGAGCGGGGCGCTCCCGGTTGACCTCACACCCCTGCCCGGCCTCAGCCCCGCAGCCTGCGCTACGCCAACATCGCGAGATCATGCAGCCCGACTTTCGACGAAGAGCCATCATTTCTGCGAGTCCAGGGATGACATTCCACATTCTCTATTCTCTGTTTCACATTGCACGTTCCCGTGGCCCACGTCCTCCCGCACCTCGGGCCGCCGAGCTGTCAACGGCGATGGGCTCCCGGGGTGGCTACGGGGCTGGCGGAGGGCTCCGGCGCGGCCAGCGCGGGCGAGCCGCGCAGCGATCGATGTCGCGATGCGCGCGGGGTGGCAGGCGCCCGAGCGGCCCGGTTCCTGCTGGCTGCTGCTGCCTGCCTCCGATGTCTCGGATGCGTCGCGAGGGCTGGCGTGGGTCATGATGATGGGTGGCGCGTTTCCGCCGAGCCGCCACAACGCACCCTTGATGGCCCATCGACAGGCGGTTGTGGCGGGGTAGCAGGCGCGCGGGCCCGAGGCCGCAGGCCGACGGCCGCCACCTCCGCGGGGAGCGAGCAGCCGGTGGCACGTTCCGCCGTCGCGCGTCGCCAAATTCGACAACGTTGTCGAATTTGGAGCGGCCGATTGAGCTTCCTGCGTGCTGTACGGGATGGACCGGGCCGTCCGGCGCAACTCGGCGGTGGGTCCGAAGCGTTCGTCGGCCGGGCGGTGCCGCCGCGCGCCGTGCGCCGCGGCGAGCGCTGCGCTACATGCTTGGCCGAGGTCCGCCATGAACCCCATCAAGCCCAGCCTCGCCCCCGTGCGCCGCCTCATCGGCTCTGGTAGGTCAGGGGTTCGCCTCCTCGTGATCGCCGCTCCGGCCGGGCCCACGCGCGAGCGGCTCCGTGCCTACTTCGCCCCCCGCGCCGAGCGGGTGGTGTCGATCGCGCGCGAGCAGCTCGGCCGGCAGCAGCAGATCGCGATCGAGGACGAGCGCGTGCTCGTCGATGGCGAGGATCTGCTGGGCGCCGGGACGGCCGGCGCGGCCGCCCTCATCACCGACTCACTCCTGATGTGGCCGCTGCCGCTGTGCGATCCCACACTCGCCGAGTGGCAGGAGCACGTAGGAAGGCTCGACGACTTCCTGCGCGACGAGCGCGAGTCGCGCTCGCTGTACCTGAGCCTTATCGAGATCTTGAACGAGCAGCTTGAGATCTGCATCAACCCGCAGGCCGCCTTCGAGCACGCCGCGACCAAGCCGCTCGCCTTCGAGATGCTCGCGCGGGCGGGCGTGCCCGTGCCGCCGCTCGTCACCACCAACGACCCGGAGGCGGTGGCGGCATTCGCGGCGGAGCACGGCGGGACGCTGTGCGCCGTGGATCTCGGCACGGGCGAGCCGGCGCGCTGGCTCGCGCCGGACGACGTGGGCGGGCTCGAGCTCGCGCGGGCGCCGGTGATGTTGCAGGCGCTCGACGGGTGCGACGAGATCCGGTTGATGGCCATCGGCGGCCGCGCCGTGGCAAGCCGGCCGACCGGGCCGGTGCCCGAGGGGCTGCACGCGCTGCTCGGTCCCATCCAGCAGGCGCTGCGCATGCCCTGGGCCGAGCTCACCTTCCGCCGCGCCGCCGGCGCGCTCGCGCTCGGCGACTTCTCGCCCCGGCCCGATCTTGGCGCGCTGGGCGAGGCCGAGCAGGAGCGCGTCCTGGCGGCGTTGGGCGAGCTCGTGGAGCGGGAGCGGTGACCACCGTCGGCCTGCTCGGGCCGGCGGATGACGCCGAGGTCGCCGTCCTCGCCGCGCGGCTGGCCCATCGCGGGGTCCGGCCCTGGATCGTGGATCTGGCGCGCTTCCCGGCGAGCCTGCGGATCTCTTGGGGCGGCGGCGGCGTGCGCCTGGACGGCCGGCCGCTTGGCGAGATGGACGCCGCCTACCTGCGCCGCGTCGGCACCGCGCTGCCCGCGGCCGCGCGCTACGACGCTGCGGCGGGCGGCGCTGTCGCGGTGGCCGAGGGCGACGCCGCCCTGTGGCGGGCGCAGCGCGAGCCGACGGTGGCAGCCTTGCGCGACGAGCGGGCGCGGCACGCCGTGCGCACGGCGGTGGTCGAGCGCCTGGCCCGGGAGCGCCCGGTGGTGAACCCGCCCCGAGCGCAGAGCTATCACCGCCTCAAGCCGTGGCTGCTTCTTGCGCTCGGCCGGCAGGGCCTGCCCGTACCCGAGTGGTGCTGCGGCAGCGGCGGCGAGGCGTGCGGCCGCTTTGCCGCGCGCGGCCGGGCACGCTGGGGCGAAGTGGTCGACAAGCCGCCGGCCGGCATCTACAAGACCGAGCTTTGGACCGAGCAGCGCTTTGCCGCCCACCGCTTCGGCCGCCGCCCCGCGCTCTACCAGCGCCTGGTGCGTGGCGACACCGTGCGCTGCTACGTGCTGGGCGGGCAGCTTCTCGGCGCGGCGCGCATCGTGCACGGCGCGGCCGTGGACTCCTCGCTCGACCAGACGGGCATCGAAGTGGTCGAGCTGTCGGCCGACGAGCAGCGTACGGTCGAGCGGGCGGCGCAGCTTCTGGGGCTCGATTTCCTCGGGCTGGATCTCCAGCGCGACGCGCGCACGGGCGAGAGCTTCCTCCTGGACTGCAACCTCTCGCCCATGTTCGCAAGCTGGGGGAGGCTGAGCCAATGCGACGTGGCCGGCCGGCTTGCCGACCACCTCATCGCCTGCGCCGCAGGGCGGGCCGGCGCGGCGGCGCCGCGACCGGGCGTGCTCGATCTGGTGGACGAGGCCAAGGCGCTCTTCGCCCGCGACGCGGACATCGCGGCGCTGCTCGGCGCGGCCGGCCGGCGGCAAGCGCCCGGAGGCGGCACGTGGCAAGGCCCGTGACGGTCGGCATCCTGGGCCGGCGGCGCGAGGCCGAGGTGCCGGCGCTGGAGGCGGCGCTGCGCGCGCGCGGGGCGCAGGTCATGGTGGTCGACTTCCACGGCTTCCCCCGCCACAACCTGGCGACGCTCGGCCCTTCGCCCCGCTTCGACGACGTGCTCCGGCCCGGCGTGCTGGCTCTCGAGCGCTGCGATCTTTGGGTGCTGCGCACCCTTTGCTCCGACCTTCCCGCGCCCGGGGCCTGCCGCTCGCCGGCCGATCTCGGGGGCTACTGTCGCGCCGAGATCGCGCGACTAGCCTTCCAGCGAAGCCTGATCGAGCAGCTCGCGGCGCGCGTGCCCGTCATCAACCCGCCACGCGCCTTTCGTTTCCATCGCGAGAAGGCTTTCCAGCACCAGATGCTCGTCCGGCACGGCCTTGCCACGCCGCGCGCACTTGCCACGAGCGATCTCGCGCGCGCCCGCGCCTTCGTGGCCGAGCTCGGCGGCCGGGCGGTGGTCAAGCCCCTGGGCGGCGGCGCCGAGGTGGTCATGGCCGACGATGCCTTCTTCGGCGGGCACGGCGCGGGGCGCGGGCTGCGCCGTCCCTTCCTGTTCCAGCAGCTCGTCGCCGGCCGGTCGCTGCGCGCGTACACGCTGGGCGGCCGCGTGGTTTCGGCGGGCGAGATCCACCACGACCGGCGCGCGATCGACTGGCGCGAGCGCACCCGGCGCGTCTCGGCGTGCGAGCTGCCCGCTGCGCTTTGCGCGGAGCTCGGCCGGGCGGTGCGCGTGCTCGGCCTCGCCTACTGCGGCGTCGATCTGGAGTGGGACGAGCGCACGGAGCGCCACTACCTGCTCGATCTCAACCCGGCGGCGCTGTTCGTGGGCTGGAGCAGGCTCGCGGGCGTGGATCTGGCAGGGTGCCTCGCGTCCTTTCTGCTGGACGTGGTCGAGCGGGGAGGCGATCCCTTCACTGTCGCTGGTCCCCGATCTTGGTGAGGGGCAGGGCGTGCTCCAGGAAGCGATCGAGGAGCTGCTCGGCAGGCGGGTTGATGAGCTTGCCGGCCTCGGTGCGGAAGCTCCCCGTATCCGCGGCTCCACCGAGCCGGGGCCTGTCCGGCGCGCCGGCGCAGGCGCGGCGCTCGGGCCCCTCGGCCACCCGCTGTTCGAGCTGCCGCATCGACAGCTCTTGCGTCCGGCGCGCGAGTACAGCTCGTCCTACGCCGTGGCCACCCGGGCCACTTCCCGCACGCGCGAGAAGCTCGGCCCGTATGCGTTCACGCATTGCGGCGCTAGCAACGACGGCTCGCCGAGTCGGCCGCGATCGCAGGGCAGGGGTGACGCGCCCGAAGGGCGCGTCGGGACCCCAACCCCGTCCCGAAGGGACGGACTTTCGTCCTCGGCCCGGGTCCTCGCGTACAGGAGTACGCTGCGGCCCGGGCCTCCGGGCGCTGCTCCGCTTGCCAGTCCCGCCGCGCTCGCGGCCGCCTGACGAGCCGGGTGTTGGAATGCGTGAACGGTTGGCTCGGCCCGTGGTGGACGCGCGGCTACGGTTGGCGGCCTTCGAGCGCCGCCGCCGCGGAGCGAGAAAGGCCGTAGGCATCCCGCACCAGTGTCTCGACCTCGGCGTCCACGGCGCCGATCTCGCGCGAGAAGGCCTCGCGTGCGTGTGGCGCGCGGGCGGCGGCTCGGCCCTCGTGCAGATCCAGTAGTCGGCCACATCGTTCCGCCAGCTTCTCGGCCCGGGCGGTTCCCTTGTCGGCTCCCGGATAGGGCAGCGCCCCGAGCTTCGCCGCCTTGATTTGCGGAATGACCCTCGCGTCTCCCTGGTTCGCGACCTGGTAGAGCCCGAGGAACAGCCTCGAATGCAGGATGGCGAGTGCCGCCATAGGATCCTGGTCCTTGCGGAGCCTGAAGACGTACATGGCATCCGTCACCACCAGGTCGTCGCGGTGGTCGTAGATGAGGTGTACGCCATGCGTCGTGGTGAGGCCGACGAACTTCGGCGAGACGAAGATGGCTGGATCGCGCCCACGGTGAAGCGCCCACCACGGGTGTGCACCGCGTGCGACCTCCTTGCACGTCACCTTGTTCCGGAACGGCTGCGCGAACGCGAGGTAGCCGGGGATCTGGCCGGGGTCCAAGTCCCGCGTGGCGTATGCGAGCACACGATCCGCCCGCCACGGTTCGTAGCGCCGGATCTGCTTCCCGCTGACGCTGCGCCGCAGCAGCGTCTTCTCCAGGTCGTGCGCGCTCGCCTCCTGCGGCGTCAGTACGTGCATGGCCGCGACATCCGGCGTCACGCCGCGCTCGATGGCCCCCGCAAGGAAATCCGACAGGGGCCGATGCCGTGCCCGCAGCGCGTGCAGCAGCCTGGGGCGCACCAGATCGCCTACGAAGAAGGTCCGATGGGGATCGGCGCGCACGACGTCTTCCCACTCCTGCCGCGGAACCGACGGCGCCGCGCGAATCGCCTGCCGCAGCTCGGGCCGCGGCACTCGCGTCAGGTCGCCCGCGACGACCCGGCGGGCCTTGCGAGGGCCGGACGTGATGAGGACCGTCGAGGTATTGAGGGTCCGCGATCCGAAGAGGCCCTGGCCCAGGCTCAGAACGACGTCCACGCCCGCGTCCAGGAGCAACTCCCGCAGAGGCTGTGCGTCCTCCTGATTGAGCAGTGTGCTCGGCAGGACCAACCCGATCGGAGCTCCGACTCTCACCCGCCGAAGCGCTTCGTCCGTGAAGTAGAGATAGGAGTCGACCATCCGGCCCACGACTCGCGCGTGCTCGCGCCGCAGATACTCGCGCTCCGCCTCCGAAAGCACGGCACCCCAGGGCGGATTCCCCACGATGGCGGAGAAGCCGGGCTTCGAACCGCGGAAGACTTCCGGAAACACGGCCTCCCAGTCGAAGGGCCGGCGCGCCAGAGGATCTCCGGTTGTGGCAGCTCCCTCGGCTGCCTGGAAGTCCCGCCTGAGCAGCGAGTTCCCGCACACGATGTTGCGGTCGAGGTCCGGCAGCGCGCGGTCCCGGAAGCGAAAAAGGCCGCGACTGAGCGACTCCTCGGTCTCGCCTTCGAGGACCTTGAGCAGGAGTGCCAGCCTCGTGACTTCGACCGCCTGTGGATCCAGGTCCACGCCAAAGACGTGTGCCAAGAGGATGCGCTTCCGCTCGTCCGTTGTCAGACGCCAGTCGCCGGCGGGGCTCCGGTAGAGGCACGGCCGCGGTCCCCTCCCGTACCGCTGGGGCCCGTGCGCAACATACCAGCCGGCATACCAATCGAGGAGCTGCTGGTACGCGACGAGAAGGAAAGTCCCAGACCCGCACGCCGGATCCAGGATGCGCAGGTCCGCTGCCGTGCGGGGGCTCCTCTTCGCGAGGATCTGCTCGATCACGTGCCCGGCCACGTACTCGGCCAGGTAGGCCCGCGTATAGTAGACGCCCCCGGCCTTCCTGACCTCCGACTTCTCCTCCACCTTCGCATGGTGGCTTTCGGTCAGACGTATGACCCGTCCCAGGAACCGCTCGTAGACCTCCCCGAGGATCTCGGCCGGGACGACCGCGAATTCGTACTCGCTGTGCGGATGGTACAACTCACGAAGCATGGCCTTGAGGACGCCGTCGTCGACCTGCAGGCCCGGGGTCAGTCGGTCGGGTTCCGGCCGCGCGGCTTCCCGCCGGAAATGGAAGAGGCCCGAGTCGTATTTGGTGTCTGCGTCGCGGAACAGCTCGAAGAGGCGGGCATAGGTGTGCGGACCGTTCAGGAGCACTTGCAGCCGGCCGTACTGCTCGATGCCGCGATCCTCGCAGATGCGAAGGAAAACAACGCGATCGATGGTCTGCTGTACCGCGTAGTTGAGCTCCACGGCGCCGAGCGTGGGGTTACGGAGGGCAAGGTTTCTTGCGAGCGCCAGACGCCAGCCCTCGATCTGCGCGAGGAAGTCCTCGTCGAACTCCGCCGTGCCCCGCTTGCGCTGCGACTCGGCGTACCTGTCGAAAGCCCCCGACCATGCTGCCTCGCGGGAGAAGATGGCGGCGAAGTCGTCCCACCGGTCGGGCAGCTCGCGGTACCCGAGGAACACGACCCGCGCCGTCGCCGGCTTGTCGCGCGGCGACGTGCGGACGCGGCAATCGTAGACGGCGGTCTGCGCGAAGTTCGTCAGGATGGACAGTGGCAGCTTCGCGGAGCGCCCATACCGGCGCAATTGGAGCGCCGCTTCCGCGTCTCGCCCGAGATCGATCCCCGGCCTCTTTGCCTCGACGAAGAACTTCCGTTCGCGCCCTACGCGGAAGCAGTAGTCGGGCGCCTTGGAGACGCCTCCGACCTTGATCGCGTCGCCGTGGATGACGTCCTTGTACGATTCCGCCACCGGCGGGTCGTTGTGCACGTTCCATCCCAACGCCGCGAAGAGCTTGTCGATGAGCTCGACGCGCGTCTGCGTTTCGTTGAATCGGCCAGAGCGGTACTCGTCGGCCTGGCGGTCGAACTTCGCGATCAACTGCGCGACTGCATCCGGCACCGGCATGAACGGCCTTCCCGAGGCGGCGCGCTCGGCGACCCAGCTTGGTAGCTCACCGTGGCCCGCTGCCAAGTGGCTGATTCGTCTCGTTTTCTCTCCTGGATCGCCTACCGCGTCACGAAACGGTTGCCGGCTGTAGTCGCTTGATCTGACTGACAGTTTTCCGGCGGGCGTAGTCCTTACTCCAACAGAATGGAGCGGCAGAGGGGCTGCTCTCGATTCCTTGGGGGCGCAGATCGGGGTGT
>JACQWT010000014.1 GCA_016209145.1 Deltaproteobacteria bacterium
GGCGCGCTCGGCCGGCGCGGCGCCTCGGCCGCCGGCCGATTGCCCGCTTAGAGCCTATGGTGCATACCGGTAGCTTAGGAGCGGTCGCGTGCTGACCGGCGTGCTGCTGCGGGCCAGGCTCCAGGGCGGCCGCGTGCTGCCGCGCTACCTCGACGCTCGGGCGCAGCGGCGCCTGCTGCCGGTCGCCGAACGGTTGGTGACGGCGATCGAGCGATTGCGGGGTGCGCCGCGCTTCGAGGTCGAGGCTGCCCTGGACGAGGTCCCGGTCCTGTCCGGCGACCGCGTCGCGGTCCTCGGGCTGCGCAAGCTCCTGCTCGACCGCGCCACGTTCATCGTCGCGCCCGGCCCGCCGCCGGCCGAGGTCCGCGCGAAGCTCTTCTGGCTCGCGGCCGCCCGGCGGCGCGAGCTGGGGCCGGGCGAGAAGCTGGAGCGCTCCGAGGTGGTCGGCCGCGCCGCCGCCGAGCTCGGCACGAGCCCGGCCAAGGTCGAGCAGCGGCTTTTCGCGGATCTGCGCGAGAACGAGCTCCTTGTGTCCTTCCGCCGGATCTCGGCGGAGGGCCTGCTCGGCCGCTACAACGTGAGCCTGGCCCAAGGGGTGCTGCTGCGGGCTACGAGCGTCGCCGTGGAGCTCGGCCCGCAGGCGCCGGCTCTCGCCCGGCAGATGTTCCGCGCGGCGCGCTTTCACGGCCTGCTGCACCAGGTCACGGCCGCGGCGGGCGGCGGCTGGCGCATCGTGCTCGACGGCCCGCTGTCGCTGTTCTCGTCGGTCGAGCGCTACGGCCTGCGCCTCGGCATGTTCCTGCCCGCGGTGCTGCGCTGCGCCGCGTGGCGCCTGGAGGCGGAGTTTCTCTGGGGCCAGCCGCGGCGCCGGGCGCGCTTCGAGCTGGGGCCGGAGCAGGGGCTCGTGCCTTTCGGGCCGGTGCCCTCTGGACCCTCGCCGGAGATCGCGGAGCTCGCCGCGCGCTTCGCCGAGCTCGGCTCGCGCTGGCAGGTCGAGCCGGCCGACGCGATCATCGCCCTGCCCGGCGAGCCGGTGTGCATCCCGGATCTGGTCTTTCGGCACGGCGACACGGGCGAGGAGATCTTGCTGGAGGCTTTCGGCTTCTGGAGCCGGCGGGCCGTGTGGCAGCGCATCGAGACCATCCGCCGCGGCTTCCCGGGCCGCATCATCCTGGCCGTGGGCAAGCAGCTTCGCGTGAGCGACGAGCTCCTGGGCGAGGAGGACGCGGGCGAGCTGTACGTCTACCGGACGACGCCCTCGGCGCGGGAGATCCTGCGGCGCCTGGAGGCCGGCGCCGCTACTTCTTCAGGCGCAGGCCGATGATGCCGAGCTCGGGGATGCCGCCATCGGGGCTGGTGGACACGGTCTTGCCGTCCTCGCTGACCTTGCCGTCGCTCACCTTGGCCCAACCGCCGAAGGGCGCCCACTGTTCGCCGAGCTGCGTGCCGTGCAGGAAGATCTCCACGGCGGCGCCGGCCGGCCAGCCGGGCACGTTGGCCACGGTCATGGCCGCGGCCGGGCAGATGAACGTCTTGATGGGAGCCAGGCCAAAGAGCACCTCGAGGCCGAGCGCAGGATCGAGCGCCGGCAGCGACAGGCCGCTCACAGGAATGGTCACGGCGCGGAAGACATACTGCGAGTCCTCCTCGTACTGGAGCAGATCGAGCTCAATCGCGGCCTCGGGTGCCGGCAACAGCGTCACGTCGCCGGAGTGGGCTTCCTTGCCGGGCTCGAGCGCGACGCCCTTGGCGTAGTCGGGCAAGCGGGCGGTGTGGATCTTGCCGAACGGCGCGTCGGGTACCGTCGGAAGCGGCGCGGCGAACTGCACCGACTCCCAGCCAATGCCGTATATCAGCACGGGATCCGAGAGCTCCGTGCCCTCGGCCTCGGCGGCAATGTGACCCTTGCCGTCGGCGTTGGCGTGAAGCCAGTTCGGGCACCCGTTCTCGCCGCAGACCTCGTAGACGATCTCCGCTGCCGGCTTGCCCTCCAGATCGACGACATCGGCCGTGACCAGCCCGACCTTCTTCATGACCGGGGGTACGCCGTACCCGGGTCCCAGGCAGACCGGGCCGCCCGAGCTGCTGCTCCCGCCCGCGCCGCCGCTCGCCGTGTCGCTGCCGCCGGCGCCGCCCCCGCCCGACGTGGACGAGGACGACGAGCTCGAGGACGAGCTGGCCGTCGCGCCGCCGTCCGGCTCGTTGCCGGACGAGCACGCGGTTCCCAGAAACGCCGCCGCGGCGAGCACGCCGAGCGCGACGCCGCGCAAGATGGAGGAGAAGTCGCCGGTGTTCATTGCGCCTTGTTCTTCTTCGCCAAGCTGACGAGCTGGAAATACTGCCCGGAGTAGCCCTCCTGCCGGTAGACGACACGCATGGTGCGCGGATCTACCACCGTCATCAAGGGCGTTCCCACGGTGTTTCCGACCACGAGAGAGAACTTCGGATCCGAGACCACGGCCATCGACACGAGGCCGGCTCCCTTCTTGTACTTGAGCGCGCTCTGGACGGTGCCGGGCTTGTTGTCGGGCGTGTTGAGCACGAGCACGACGACCTCGATGCCGAGCGGCTGCCACTCGAGCGCCAGCGCCTCGAGCTCGCTCGCCTCCTTCTTGCATGCCTCGCAGCCGAACTGGTGCGTCGTGAAGAGCACGGCGTTGATCCCCCTCGTCCCTTCGCAGTCGAGGTAGTCGCCGACCATGATGGTCGCCTGCTCCTCGCTCTCGGGCGGGAAGCCCTGCCACTTCAGGCTCGGGCTCAGAACCTTGTCCTTGGTGACGCCGTAGGGTCCGAGCGGGTACATGCAGGCGGGCGCCGGAGCGCCGCCCGCGCCAGCGTCGGCTCCGGCGTCCGCGACGGCGCCCCCGCCGCTGCCGCTCGGTGCGGCGCCGCCGCCGCTGCCCGGCTCGCCGCCCTCGCCGTCGGCCACGTGGCCGTGCTCGTAGCGAATCGAGATCTCGTCGGCACGGCTGAGCATGTTGCAGCCGGAGCCCAACGCGAGAGCGAGCACCCCAAGCGCCGCAATGGCGCGCACCGGCGCAGCGAAGTCGGCGAGGCTCATTTCGGCACCGTGACCACGACCTCGTTGATGGGCTGCACGCTGGCGCCCGCGGGGTAGGCGTAGGAAACCCATTCCGTGAACATGCTCTTGCTCGCCTTGCTGCCCCAGCCCCACACCGTGACGGCAAAGGGCAGGTCGCTCTTCATGACATGCTGGCCGTTGGAGCACTTGCCCACGTTCGTGAAGTCGCCGGTCACGAGATCGACGCGGGCGTACTCGTAGTCGCCGACGGGCGCGAAGCCGCCCACCGGGCCGTCGATGCAGTCCAGGAAGACGTCGGCGAAGGTGCCCTTGGACTTGCTCCGCCTGCGAACCACGACGAGGTTGGTTTCCGGATAGGTCGGATCGGTGAAGAAGACGTACTTGTCGAGGTACTGGTCGACCGGCACGATGTTGACCCACTCGGGATCGCCCTCGTGGTTGAACTTCTGGCCGCCCGTCATGTACTGGGCGATGTAGAAGGGGTGGCTTGCGTCCTGGCTCTTGACGACGAAGGGCCCGGCGCTCGCAAACTCGTAGACCTTGCCGAGATCGAGGCCGGTCGGCGCGCCGGGCGGAGTCGCCGGGATCCAGGTGAGCTTCGTGTCGTTGACGGCACCCACCACGCGCCAGGGGGGAGTCTCCTCGCCCTGGGCGTTGGTACGATTGCGGTAGCGCACGCCCACGTACTGGCTGCCCAGCGCCTTCACGGGCGGGATCTGCTGGTGCGCCGAGTCGCAGGCCGTCTCGGAGACGGGCACGTTCATGCAGCTCGCCCCGCCCCACATCCCGATGGGCCTGCTCGACTGGACGGGGCTGCCCGTGAGCTCGGCGTTCTGGGAGATCTGGAGGTACTGTCCGGCGTCGAGCTTGTAGGTCACGGCCTTGCCGGCCGGCGCGCCGTCGATCCCGTCGCCCGGGGCGATGTCGGCCTTGGGCAGCATGGTGACCTCGGTGCCGTCCTCGAAGGCCAAGAGATCGAGCGAGGGCCGAGCGTCGGCCACGATCTGGCTCTTGGCGTAGGCGTTCACGGCCACGTAGTTGGTGTCCCAGGCGCTCGTCGGCAGGAGCAGGGTGGCCGAGGTGGCCTGCGACGGGCCGCCGCCGAAGGGAAGGATGGTGTAGGCGACGACGGGCCGGTCGGTCTTGATGTGGAAGGCGTGGCCGTAGCCGGTGCCGAGCACGCCGGTCTCGCCGTCCACCGCGGCGACGGAGTCCGGACAGGTGGGCAACTGTGCGCCCTTCAACTCGTGCGAGAGGAAGATCACCGCCACCTTGCCGACCGGCAGCCCTTGCTGCGCGTCGTACTTCGCGTACTTCAGGCCCTGCCCCTGGCCCTCGGGAATGCGGACGAAGCTCAAGTCCGCGAAGGCCTTGCCCTGGCGCTCGACCTCTAGGTGCACCGGCACCGACCACGTGTTGGCCACGTACGCGGCGAAGCAGGCGCCCTTGCCGTCGGGGATGAGATCGGGCTTGATGGTCCAGTAGTCGCAGCCGTAGGAGCTCTTCGATGCCTCGGCCGCGCCGCACGGATCGTCGCTGCACGCGCCGCTCAGGCAGGCCTGCTCGCCACCGCACTGCTCGACCACTTCGCCGCCGCAGCCGATGACCTTCTTCAAGTCGGCGCTGCACGAGTACGAGCAGCTCCCGCCCGTGCTGATGAAACCGCCACCCGATCCGCCGGCTCCGGTGGTCGCGCCGCCGCCGCCCTGCCCCGCCTGGGCCCCCGCGCCGGCGTCCGGGCCGGACGGCGGGAGCGTCGCATCGGTCTTGCCCGAGCAGGCCCCGAGCCAGGCGGCCACCGCGAGGCAGGCGACCGCGCCGAGCGCGGGCGCCCTCTGTGGCCAGGAGTGAGGAAGGAACATCTTGCTGCGCATTCGTGCCGCCCGAGAGCAGTCCGGCGCGGGGGCTCGGGCTACGAACAAACCTAGCACGCGGCAGGGCCGAAGTGGAGGCACGCAAGCGCGGGTGCATTGCGTAGATCTGCGTTTTCGGGCCACCGGGCGTCGGTTGCGGCTGCGGCCGCGTCGGCGTCAGCGTCCGTGTGCTCGTCGGCGTCTGCGTCCGGGTCTGCGTGTGCGGCGAGCTCGCGGCCCTGACGCGAAGGCCGAGCGCGGAGGGTGGTATGTGCAAGTTTAGGCTCTTGCGCGTCCGGGCGAGATGGCGGAGAATCCATGTTGGGTGTGTTTGGGCCATCGGCGAGGAGGGCGGCATGGGCAACGAGCGCTTCGATTGGGACGTGGGCGCGGCGTGCAGGTCGACCATGGCGGGCGCCCGAGAGCGGCCTGAGGGCGAGGCCGAAAGGGGGGCAGAGGCGCCCTGGCGCTTCGGCACGGAGGCGCTTGGGGGGCGCGGGAGCGCCTTTTGCCGCGGCGTTCGCGCTCATGCCGGTCCTGCTGGCCATGGCCACGGGCTGTGCCCCGACCGAGCCTGCGGGCTCGCTCGGCACGGGCGGCACCATCCGGCAGCCGCTCGGCAATGACGGCAAGCTCACCATCTGCCACTTCCCGCCCGGCAACGCGGACAACCCGCAGACTATCGAGATCCCGCCGTCGGCCCTCGATGCGCACCTGGCGCACGGCGACTACCTCGGGCCGTGCGTGGCGCCGGACGGCGGCGCGGGCGGTGCGGCCGGCGACGCCGGAGCGGGCGGCGCAGGAGGCCAGGCCGGCAGCGGCGGCGCGAGCTCACAGGGCGGGACCGGGCCGGGCGGCGCCGGTGGTCAGGGCGGCGAGTCGGTCAAGGACCCAGGTTGCTTGGTCGGCGGTTGCCCGTCCTCAAGCCAGACGTGCTGCGTGACGGGGACCATCGTGACAGGCAAGGGCATGGTGCTCTGGCTTTCGCAGTGCGCGAACCTGCAAGCGAGCGTCAACCACTGCGGTGCGTGCAAGCACAAGTGCCCCACGGGCTGGGTGTGCAAGAACGGGAGCTGCGAGTTCCCGGGGCTGCAGGGCCCGCCGAGCCAGCTCTGCTTCGCGGCCGGCGGCACGCCGTGCGACTCCTCGTGCTGTCTTCCCGGGAGCGCCACGCCCAACTGCTGCCCGGCGCCCACCTTGTGCACGAACTTGCAGACGGACGGGCAGAACTGCGGCGTATGCGGCGCGGTCTGCGCCGCCGGCCGAACCTGCTGCCCGCCTGGCGCGTGCCGTGATCTTGCGCGCGACGAGGGGAACTGCGGCACTTGCGGGAACGCCTGCCTCTCCGGCGCGGCGTGCTGCGGCGGCGTGTGCACGCCCGGCGCCGTGAGCTGCACGTCGAGCGCTGACTGCGGCGGCACCGAGCAGATGTGCAATCTGGCCACGGGCTGCTGCATGCTGTTCGCGCCTGGCACGCCGGGCATGGGACAGCCATGCAAGAGCAACGCCGACTGCGAGGCCCTGCCGACAGACGTCGAGCACGCCAAGTGCTGCTTTGGCACGTGCTACAAGAAGCTCGGCGGCGCGCACATGTGCGGCTGGTGCGAGAATGACTGCTGCAAGATCCCGAACCCGAACGGAATGGGCTGCTGCGGTGCTTCAAGCTGTTTGACCAAGCCCGACGGGGCGTTGTCGTGCCAGCCGCCCCAATACGACCCCGGCGCCTTCGTCTCCTGCCCATGAGCCCTCAACAAGCGGCAGCGCGGGCGTGGCGCGTGCTGGGTGCGGCTGCGGTGCTCGCGCAGGCGTCGCTGCTGGGCTGCGCGGGCGACGAGCGGGTGAGCTGTGCGCCGGGAGGCTTGGGCGCGGCCGGGCCGGCCGACGCGTCGGTCGAGGCGGGCGGGGCCGGGCCGGCCGATGCGTCGGTCGGTGGCGGCGGCCAGGCCGGCCTGCCGCCGTGCGTGGGCGCCGAGCGCTGGCAGGAGCTGGCCCCGCCGCCGGCGGTGCCAACAAGCCTCTTCCTGCCGCCACTATGGACCGGGACGGAGCTCATCGCGTGGACTCCCCCCGAGCAGGAGGGCAAGAGGGCCGCGCTCATCTACAGCCCCCGCGAGAACTCCTGGCGCTCGACCGAGACGCTGGAGCTCGCGCAGCCCTCCCCCTTCCTTCTGTCCGCCTGGGCTGGCGAGCGCGCCGTGCTCTGGAACTGCGAGGGCCGGGAGGGCGGCATGTATGACCTGGTGAGCGACACGTGGACGGCCATATCGACGGCCGGCGCGCCGCAGCTCGACTGCAAGATAGTGCCAGCGGTCTCGATGGGCAGCCGGATGCTGGTCTGGGGCGGGCAGGGAGGCGACGCGGACGACTACGGCGCTGTCTTCGACGTCCCCTCGAACTCCTGGCTGCCCATGTCCCAGCAAGGCGCGCCTGACGCCTACGATCCGGTCTCCGACACCTGGACGCCAACCTCAAACGAGGGCGCACCAGCGCCCAAGTCGAACTACCCGCCGCCGCTGTGGACTGGTGACCGCGTGCTGGTCATCGGCGGCATCGCTCTCGGCGTCCCGATCGAGCCGAGCGGCCTGTACGACCCCGAGTCAGACTCATGGACGCCGGTCGACGTGAAGACCGCTCCCCAGGACTTCGTGGTCACCGCAACAGCGTGGGTTGGGTGCCAGGCCATCTTGGTGGGGCTTGTTTTCAAGGACCCCAAGGAGCCGGAGCCCGCCGCCTGGGCCTACGAGCCGCCACCGGCCGAGTAGCAGCACTGCTTGCGGTGGGTGGGCACTGGCGGAATCTGCTGCCCCAGGGCCTACTACCCATCGCCCGAGGTGCGCGCCGCGGCGAGCGCCGAGCGGGCCGCGAAGCCCGACCATGGTCCCGCCCCGGGGTCGCATAGGCGTAAAGCGAGCAATCGCCCGGCGGCCGAGGCGCCGCGCCGGCCGAGCGCGCCCGCAGCGTCGGGCCCGAGCGTACTCCTGTACGTGAGGGCCCGGCGCGAGGACGTAAGTCCGTCCCTTCGGGACGGGGTTGGGGTCCCGACGCGCCCTTCGGGCGCGTCACCCCTGCCCCGGCCCGCGCGGATGGATCGGCCGCCGTCGGGTCCCGACGCGCCCTTCGGGCGCGTCACCCCTGCCCCGGCCCGCGCGGATGGATCGGCCGCCGTCGTTGCTGTCGAGGGATTCTTGCTTAACGCCCATGCCCCGGGGTCGGCTTTCCCAGCCGGCTTGACGCCGCCCCTGCTCACGTGGTTCGGTCGGGCGGGAGTCGCCGCCGTGGACGCAAAGGACAAGGAGCGGGTGCTGGTCGAGGTCGTGCAGCGCGTGCTCGCGGGCACGGGCAGCGACCCGCAGCGCGTCGAGCAGGCCATCTTCGACACGCTCTACGAGGAGCGGCGCCGGCTCGAAACCGAGCCCCACGACCCGCTCGCGCGCGAGCAGACCGCCTTCTACGAGCACGTACACGCGCAGGCCCTGCGGGCGGATCCGCTGGGGCAGCGCAAGCTCCTCGCGCAGATGGTCCAGCGCTTTGCCGACGAGGTCGCGGGCCACTTCGATCCGCGCGTCTACGCGGCCGTGACGCGCGTCGTGCCCACGGGCCTCTCGCTGCTGCTCAACGCCCTGAGCCCGCTCAAGCTCGCGCGCTCGCTGTCGCACGGTTTCGCCGATCTCGACGAGCAGCTCGAGATCGTGGGCGAGGTCCCGACCCTGCAGCGACTCGTGCCGCTCGGCACGCTCGTGCTGGTGCCCACGCACTCGAGCAACCTCGACAGCATCATCATGGGCTACGCCATCTACCGCATGGGGCTGCCGCCCCACCTCTACGGCGCGGGGCTGAACCTGTTCCGCAACGAGCTGGTCGGCTTCTTCATGCGCCATCTGGGCGCCTACAAGGTCGACCGCCGCAAGCACGCCGCGGCCTACAAGGAGGTGTTGAAGACCTACGCCGGCTGCACCATGGAGCTCGGCTACCACAACCTGTTCTTCCCCGGCGGGACCCGCAGCCGCAGCGGCGCCGTCGAGCGGCGGCTCAAGCTGGGCCTGCTCGGCATGGCGCTCGACGCGTACCTGCACAACCTGCTCGCTCACAAGCCCAAGCCGGATGTCTTCGTCGTGCCCTGCACGATCAACTACGAGCTCGTGCTCGAGGCCGAGACGCTCATCTGCGACCACCTCAAGGAAGCAGGCAAGGCGCGCTACATCATCGAGGACGACGAGTTCTCGAAGCCGCGGCGCATCCTCGACTTCGTGAAGAAGCTCCTGTCCCTGTGCTCGCGCATCCACGTGGTCGTGGGCGCGCCGCTCGACGTCTTCGGCAACCGCGTGCTCGAGGACGGCACCTCGGTCGATGCCCGAGGCCGGAGCGTGGATCGCACGCGCTACGTGGTGCGCCATGGAAGCGTGCGGGCGGACGCCCAGCGCGACGGCGAGTACACCCGCGAGCTCGCTGCGGCCGTCGTCGACTCCTACCGCCGCAACACCATGCCGAAGTCGACGAACCTGGTCGCCCGGGTCGTGTTCTCGTGGCTGCGCGAGCGCGGCCGCGGGCTCGATCTCTACCGCCTGCTACGCACGGGCGGAGCCGAGGACAGCCTGCCGCTAGTTGAGGCCCACGAGCGCGTGGACCGGGCCCTGCACGCGCTGCGCGATCGGGCGAGCCGGGGCCGCGTGCGCCTCGCCCCATCGCTTCGCGACGCGGACGTCCCCGACGTGGTGAGCAAGGCCCTGGCTCACCTCGGCTCCTACCACCGCCGCGCGGCCCTGGAACGGCGGGGCGATCGGCTCTTCCACCAGGACCGCAACCTCTTGCTCTTCTACCAGAACCGGCTCGATGGCTACGAGCTTGGCGTCCCGGGGACCGCGGCATGAGCGCGCCGGGCGGGTTCGACCTCGCGGTGCTCGGTGGCGGGAGCTTCGGCACGGCCCTGAGCACCGTGGTGGCGGATCGCGGCCATCGCGTGCGGCTCTGGGTCCGGCGCGAGGAGCAGGCCCGGGAGATCAACGAGGAGCGCACCAACGGCCGCTACCTCGTGGGCCGCACCCTGCCCGAGGCCGTCGTGGCCACGGCCGATCTCGAGGCGGCGCTGCGGGACGCGCCCGTGGTGCTGCTCGTCGTTCCTTCGCGTTCCTTTCGCGACGTGGCGCGGGCCATGGGAAACCACCTGCGCGGCGACCAGATCCTGGTACACGCCACCAAGGGCATCGAGGTCGAGTCGTTCCTGCGCATGAGCGAGGTGCTGCGGCAGGAGACGTGCGCCCGCAAGGTCGGGGTCCTTTCGGGGCCCAACCTCGCCGCCGAGATCGTGGCCGGGCACCCGGCCGGGGCGGTGGTGGCCTCGCGCTACGACGAGGTCGTCCAGGCCGTGCAGAGGCTGTTCCGCGGCGCGCACCTGCGCGTCTACGGCGGCCGCGACGTCGTGGGCGTCGAGGTGGGCGGCGCGTTCAAGAACGTGGTCGCCATCGCGGCAGGTGTGCTCGACGGGCTCGGCCTGGGCGACAACGCCCGCTCGCTGCTGCTCACGCGCGGGCTCGGCGAAATGGCGCAGTTCGGGGTAGCGGTAGGCGCCGATGTCTTCACCTTCGGCGGCCTGGCCGGCGTCGGCGATCTCAGCGCCACGGCCGGCTCGAAGCTCAGCCGCAACCACCAGGTGGGTGAGAAGCTCGCCACGGGCGCACCCGTAGCCGAGGTGCTCGCCGGCATGCGCTACGTGGTCGAGGGCGTGCCCACCACGGCCGCCGTCCACCGGCGGGCGCGTCAGCTCGGCCTCGATCTGCCCATCGTCGCGGCCGTGCACGCGCTGCTCTACGACGGCCTTGCGCCGGCCGATGCCCTGGGCCGGCTCATGGCCCTGCCGGTCGGCGACGAGCTCGCCGCGCTGCGGGTGCAGCGGTGACGCGCCCGGGGGCGCGCTACCCCCTGAGCGTGCTCGACGAGAGGACTCTCTCTCCCGGCTACGACGGGCCCGTCTACGTCTGGGACATCGATCGGACCTACCTCGCCACGCGCTTCTCGTCCTTACGCCACCTCGCCCGCATCCCGCTCGAGTTCGCCATCGACAAGCGCGCCATCCCCGGCATGCCCGAGGTGCTGCGCGCCCTGCGGCGCGGCACGGGCCCCGGGTTTGGCGCCTGCCCCATCTACTTCGTCTCGGCGAGCCCGCCCCAGCTTCGGCCCGTGGTGGCGCGCAAGATGCTGCTCGACGGCGTCGAGTACGACGGCATCACCTTCAAGGACTGGCGCGCCGTCCTGCGCGGGCTCCGGCCCGGACGACTGCGCGAGCAGGTTGGCTTCAAGCTCTGCGCCCTGCTCACGGGCCGCGCTTCGCGTCCCCTGGCGCGCGAGTGGCTTTTCGGCGACGACGTCGAGCAGGACGCGCTCGCCTACTCCCTCTACGCCCAGCTTCTGTCTGCCGAGCTCGGGGGCCCGGACGCGGAGGCGGCCCTCGCCGCCGCGGGCGTGGCCGCGGACGACCGCGCCTGCATCCTCGCGCTGCGCTCCCGCCTTGCGCCTCGGACGGGCGCGGTGCAGCGGGCCTTCATCTTCCTCGATCGCGGCACGCCGCCCGCGCACTTCGACTGCTTCGCGCCGCTGGTGGTGCCGGTACGCGACGCGCTCCAGCTCGCGCTCGCGCTGCAACAACTCGGGCTCGTGGACGAGCGGGCCGCCGCCCAGGTCACGCTCGCGCTCAAGGCGGACCGGCGCTCGGCGGCGCTGCGCCTCGATCGCTCTGTCGAGGACGCCGTGGCGCGCGGGCTCGTGTCCGCCGAGCTCGCCCGCGACGCGGGGCGTGGCTAGCTACCTGCGCCCGGCGCCCGGCTCGGCGCATCGCCGGACGAAGTCGTGGCGAGGGACAGGTCGCCGAGCGCGAGGACGATCGCGCTGCCCCGCGTCAGCGCACGCGGCGGGGTGCGGCGTCCGGCCGGTTGGCTCGGTCGCGGAGCGCCTGAAACGGCGGCTGGCTGACGCAGCGGACTAGACGCGGCGCTCCGGATGGGTGAGCTTCGACGGCATGCGATCAGCCCACGCGTGCCCCTGCCTCTGGATGCTGCCCGCCCTGTTCGTCGCCGCGTGCGCCAGCACCGGCGCCGAGGCCAAAGCCCCCGAGGGCGAGCCCGCCGCGGCCGAGGAGCCGGCCGGGCCGGCACAGAGCGCGCCGGCGGGGCCGGCGGCGGTGCCCGACGAGCCTGCAGCCGCCGCGACACCGGCCGCGACGCGCGATACCCGACCGCCTCCCGTGCCCGATGACTACGAGATGACCTACGGCGACTGCCAGGCCCTGGGCGCCCGCTACGAGGGCCTGCTGCGCACGCAGGAGTTCGACAAGCTCAACCGCAAGAAGCTGCCACCCAAAGTCTTCGCGAAGGCCCAGGACCAGGTCGAGGGCGTCGTCCAGAAAGGGACGGAGCAGTGGATGAACCAGTGCCGCGGCATCGTGGGCACGGTGCAGATCAAGAGCCGGCTCAAGTGCGCCGTGGATGCGGGTAGCCTGGAGCGCTTCAACGGTTGCATGGACGGCAAGTACGATGAGCGAGAGAAGGAAGAGAAGAAGTGACCGGCACGACCCCGCCGCCGTCCGGGCGTAAGCCCGGACGGGGCTCGGCGTTGCTGCGATGAGGACGACCATGAGAGACGCGCGCGTTTCCTTCCGTACACGCGTGGCCGGGGTGCTCGTGGCGCTGCTCGGGCTCCTGCCCGCGTGCGGCGCCGCTGCCCCGTCCTCCCCGTACGAGGCCGAGTACCCGGCGGCGGCGCCCGCGCCGGCGCAGGCGCCGACCGACACGGGGATGGCCGCCGTCGCCGCGGCGGAGGAGGCCGGGCTGGCGCCGCCCGCGCCGAGCCCCGCGGCCTTGCCCGCGACCGAGAAGCTCGCCGGCGCCGCGGCCGGGCTGCTCGGGCGCCTGGCCCCTGGCGCCCCGGCCGCAGCCGGCCTGGCGAGCGCGGCGGCCGACGCGGCGGGCGCGGCGAGCGC